>JADZAE010000074.1 GCA_020852715.1 Deltaproteobacteria bacterium | reverse complement strand
TTTAAGTGTAATCCTTCATGGAACTTATAGTTTCTAATATTTATGATCTTATAATTATTAGGTAAGTCTTGAATTATGTGAAGAGTTAGTCTTCTTCCCTATGGTTTCGCTTCGCAAAACCTGCCCCCTCTGGGGGCTTTTGAATAGAAACCCAGTAAAAGTCGTGAACGGTTACAAATAATTTAACTACAGAACGACCATCTAAGGATTTCAGCTAGTTAGGAGGAGATAGCTTACTCCCGGGGCTTCAAAGCCAGGGGCAGACTGAAGATAGAAATTTACAAAGCTACTGAGTCTGCCCGTAAGGTTGTCTGATTCGTGGCCACGGCAATGCTCTGCCCAGAGGGCGTCGAGGCTTTGCCATCCGAGCTTCCGGGGCTCATTGCGCCACCAAGTAAGCTGGCGCTTGGCGTAATGGCGGGTGTCTTGTTTAATCAGCTCAATCATTTCTTCGCGGGCTATTTCACGATTGATATAGCGAACTATTTGCTTGTAGCCGATGGATTTCATCGGCTTGCTTTCTTCGTAGTCAGGCATCAGATTCTCCACCTCGTCTATCCAATCCAAAGCCAACATCTGATCAACGCGGGTATCAATGCGACCATATAGTTCCTCGCGTGGCAAGGTCACTATTATATTGAGCGCTCGATAACGAGCATCTTTAAACTTATGCTCTTCCTGAAAATCCTTAACGCTTCTACCGGTAGCCAAGAAGACGGTCAGCGCGCGGCGAATGCGGGAGATATCGGCAACTTTCAGCTCGGCAGCTGCCCGCGGATCAAACTGGGCAAGGCGCTCATGCAATTTTGCTTTAAACTCTGTCGCCGGATAACTTTGGCTAATATCTTGTTCAATGGCCTTTAGTCGTTCATGTGTTGTGCAATTGACTTCGCTTACCGGAGCAAGCCCATGGAGCAGCGCCTTAATATATAAGCCTGTACCCCCGACAACAAAAGCACTTTTCTTTCGCCAAAGAATATCGGCTATTGCTTGGTCAGCCAGCTCGATAAAACGTCCGGCTTGGAATTCCTCTTCCGGCTCAAGGATAGAAATTAGATGATGCGGCACTTTTTTTAGCTCGTCTGCTGTAGGCTTGGCTGAGCCGATATCAAAATATTTATAAACTTGAATGGAATCGGCGTTGACGATTTCAGCATTCAGCGCCTGGGCGAGGCTAAGAGCTACATGACTCTTCCCACTAGCGGTAGGTCCCGTTATCGAAACGATGGTTTCCATAAACTAACCAGCAAATCAAAGGACGCGCCCAAACATTCTCTCCACGTCCAAACGTTTGAAAAATTTAATTATCGGCCTACCGTGCGGGCAATAATTGCCATAGCTGACTTGGGCTAGGTCATTAAGTAAGTTCAGCGCTTCATCTCGCTGCAGAATTCTACCACTGCGCACAGAGCCAAAACAAGCCAGCCGGGCAATTATATCATCGAGTTGCCGATCTAAAAGTGAGATCCAGTTGCGCCAGAAAGGCAAGGAAAGCAAATCACGAAACAAAGCTTGCATATCACCGCTGCCTAATATTGCCGGAGCACCGGAAATCATAACCTTATTCCCATCTTGCTCTTGACATTCAAAACCTAAGCGCTGCACTATTTCCCTAGCATTAAGCCAGCTCTCATAATCCTGATCTTCAATATTTATCTCCTCAGGGATTAGCAGGCGCTGTATCTCCACACTACCTTCAGCAAATTGCTGTTTAAAACGCTCAAAAGTTACACGCTCATGGGCTGCGTGCATGTCAACAATGAGAAATTGGTCAGCTCCTTCAAATATTAAATAACAGCTGAGAACCTGCCCGACAAAACGCAAGCTGGCCACGTCCAAGCTGACTTTGGTAGCATCTTTTTCTATCGGCGCCGACCATTCCTGTTTAACCGAAGACTCATTGGCGTTTTCGTCTTTCGGAATTAAATCGAAAAAACCAGGCTTCAAATCTGTTCCGCTGTTATCCTTAGGGATGCCTTCGTAAAAAAACGGCCTCTCGCGCACTTGCATTTGACCGATGGCCGTGGATGCTTCGCGAAAATTAAATTGGCTACCAGGGAAGTTTTCTAAAGGTAAGCTTTCGCTACGGCTAATCCCGCTTTGGTTTTCACTTAAAGCATTAGCCACCCCGCGAGTCACTAACTGATAGACTGCTTCCGGAGATCGAAAGCGCACCTCAGCTTTCTGCGGATGAACATTAACATCGACATCGGCAGGATCAATTTTCATGGAGACCAAACCGGCCGGATACTGACTAGCCTTAATCATGGCACCATAACCATCACGCACAGCGCGCATAATAATACGATCGCGCACACTGCGGCCATTGACCAACAGGCGCAATTTAGCGCTGCTCGCCACACAGACCTGCGGTTCACTCAAAATGCCACTCACCTCAAAAATCTTATCTTCGCGCTGCAGCTTCTGACTGATGAAAAAGTGTTCCTTACCGGCAAGTCTTAGTTGCTCAAGTCTTTTGCGAAAATCGCTCTCCGGCGTAATATCCAAGGTATCCTGACCATTACAAAGCAAGCGCAGGCGCAGATAAGGATAAGCCGCAGCAAAATCCAAAATTTGCGACTTGATCAGCGCCCCTTCTGTTCGATCAGAGCGCAAAAAACGTTTACGTGCCGGAACATTATAGAAAAGCTGCTCTACTCTGATGCGCGTGCCTACGGGCAGTGTCTGATCATGTGCTTTTTTTAATACGCCACCGACTATTTCTATTGTCACTCCTTGCTTGTCGCGCAAATCTTTAGAGCGAGTAGTCAGCGTAAAACGAGAAATTGAAGCAATGGAAGGAATAGCTTCGCCACGAAAGCCATGCGTATTGATAGAGAGCAAATCATCGGCGGAGGATATCTTGGAAGTGCCGTGACGCTCGATCGCCGTGAGCGCATCGGCTTTGCTCATACCTTCACCGTCGTCAATCACTTCAATCAAGCTGGCCCCGCCTTGGTTAATAACCACGGTGATTTCTTTTGCACCGGCATCAATCGAATTTTCCACCAGCTCTTTAACAACGGAGGCCGGTCGCTCAACCACTTCCCCGGCAGCGATCTGGTTAATCAATACATCATCTAATATTTTTACTTTAGCCACGGAGACTCCTTTTCTAATCCATTTGCGGCATTAGCGTCACTTTTCTGATTTTATCTTTCTGCAAACCACGCCGCACGAGCAAGGTCGCGCTTTGATCTTTTTTAAGCTTACCCAGCTCATCTAATACTTCGCTTTTCGTTAGAGCCTCTTTGCCGTTAACTCCGACAATGAAATCAGCTTCGCTGATATCGACTACATAGCCGGCATAAAATCCTCGCTCGACATATTTACGCGCCGCCGAGAGGCCGGCTTTAGCTGCCGCACTGCCGGGATGAATATAAACAAGCATTGGACCATATTGCGTATCGGCCATAATAACACCGATCTTTGGCCGTAAAATCCTTCCATATTCAATCAACTGAGGAAGGCCTTCTTTGATTTTATCAACCGGAATAGCAAAACCGATTCCGGCATTTTCCCCGGTGCGGCTGACAATTGCTGTGTTGAGGCCGATAATTCGACCGAGTGTATCTAAGAGCGGACCACCGGAATTGCCGGGATTAATCGCCGCATCAGTTTGGATAATATCTTCAATTAAGCGACCACTCTCTGCCCGAATGCTACGCCCGAGACTGGAAATGATGCCGATAGTTAAAGTACGTTCCAATCCGAAAGGATTACCGATAGCCAAAACTTGCTGCCCAACCTCTGAATATTCAGAGGAACCAAACTCTACCGCAACAAGATTTTTGGGTGGATCAATTATCTGCAATACCGCTAAATCGTTATCGCCATCAGCTCCAATAACTTTAAGGCCATAGCTTTTACCGTCAGTTAAAGTCACAATCCAACGGTTTCCCCCAGCGATTACGTGGTAATTAGTAATAATCAACGCCTTTTCTCGATCTATGATTACGCCCGAACCTGAACCGGCTTCCCCGCCTGAGCTGAAATAATCATAAGTCTCGCTTTCACTGGTAATATTAACCACAGCATCGCGGGATTTTTTATAGGCATCAATAATCATTTGTTCCGCTTCAGTTCGCGGAGCCTGCTTATAATTAAGCGTTTTTTCGATCCGCGTTTCGCTGCATACCTCCCCGACAAAAATAACGAATAATCCAGTTGCGATAAACAACACGATAAGCTTAAAAGAAGTCCTGTTATAAATTGTTTTCATACTCGGTATTTTCATGAACACAAAATTCAATAATTCTGCAGTCTTGGTGGAAATAGACAAGCACCGTCAAGCCAAACACTCCATTGTTTTTACTAACGGGTGTTTCGATATACTACATCCCGGGCATGTGCGCTACCTTTCCGAAGCAAAACTTTTGGGAGATATTTTAGTTGTGGCCATAAATACAGATGACTCAGTGCGAAAACTAAAAGGGCCTGAGCGTCCAGTAAATAATCAAGAATTTCGCTTAGAAATGCTATTAGCGCTAAAACCGGTGGATTATGTCTGCACATTTGAAGAGGAAACGCCAATTGAGATCATTAAGCAGGTAAAACCCGATGTTTTAGTCAAAGGTGGGGATTGGACAATTGAGAATATCGTCGGTCATGAATTTGTCGGCAGCTATGGGGGAAAGACTTTATCCCTTCCCTTTTCTAATGGCTACTCTAGCACCAATATAATTTCCAAGATTAAAAGGATAGAATTTGTGAAAAGATTTGCTTTTGCTTGTCTGATGCTCATCGGAGTTGCTTGGGCCTCAGCTGCTCAAGCTCAGTGGCCACAAGAAGTTCCGCCGATAGTTATCACACCTTCAGGTTATGATAGACCCCTTTCTCAAACTGTGGGCAGTGTAGCTGTCGTCAATCCGGAAAGCTACACAGGCCAGCAACAAAATATCAGCGTCGGCCAGCTAGTTGAGCGAGTACCCGGTGTGGATAAAAATAGCGATAGCTCCTGGGGATCCGACATCAATATTCGTGGACTCAGCCGCGATTCAGTTATCATGCTGGTCGATGGCTATCGCGTTAACACGGCTAATGATCTCAATGCCCAATACGGACTCATTGACCCGCATGACATTTCGCGCATTGAAATTTTAAAAGGATCTATTTCGGCGCTATACGGATCAGGTTCAATTGGCGGAGTGGTTAACGTTATTACAAAAGGGGCGAACTTTTCCGAGCAAGAGAAAACTTATGGCGAGATCACCGCTGATGTCGGCAGCAATCCCGAAGGGTTCGGCATATACACCAATGCCGGCGCGTCAGATAACGATTCCTATGTTTTCGCCAGTAAGAGCTTCAGAAATTTCGCATCTTACGACAATGGCCACGGACAAGAGATAGACACCAGCCAATTTACTGATTACCAGTCCAAGTTTCGCTTTGGAGAGAAATGGTCAGAGAGCAGCAAAACCGAAGGGCAATTTCAATATTACGAAGGTCGGGACATCGGTATTCCGGGAAGTGGCACAGCGCCAACACCGCTTAAAGCTGAGCTCACTTATCCGGAAGTGTCCAGGTTGCTGCTTGCGGTTACGCAAACAATTACGCCGACTAACTCTTGGGCCGATGAGCATAGCTTAAGTCTATACTGGCAGGACATCAGACGACGTGCGGAGTTGGATAATTTTCCGCCGCTGATGCCCGTCGACCATATTTTACCCGGAGCCGACCATCACACACTCGGCCTTAAAACCAGCACACGTATAAGTGATAGCGAAAATGAATATGTCTGGGGTCTGGATGTGTGGCAAAGAGAGCTTAACTCTTGGCGTGATCGCTATTTGCGCTCAGGCGTCGTGCTTAGCGAGCAACCACTTCCTGATGCTCGTTTTCTTTCTTCCGGCCTTTATATGGAAAACAACAACACTTCATTTAAAGATTTACTTGTTAATTATGGCGCGCGCGGCGATGGTATATTTGTAAGGAATGACGCGACAGCAGTCTGGGCAGAACAATCCAACGATGATTTCGCCTGGAATTACCATTTGGGCTCACAATACTCCCTAGATGAGAATTGGAAAATAAAAGCCCTTACCTCGCATGGCTACCGAGCTGCTACAATAGAAGAGCGCTATGCTTATTTAGATCTGGGTAATGGCATTGTTAAGTATGGCAATCCGAATCTTGATTCTGAGCGTTCCAATATGCAAGAAGTCACTTTAGAGTGGTCAGATATGATCAGCACCGTAGGGCTTACTGCTTATCATAATCGTCTCACCGATTTAATTACAGACACGCGGCAAACACCGACAACTATTGTTAGCGAGAACATAAATAAAGCCACCATACGAGGCTTGGAACTTTCCTTGGAACATAGACTAAGCACTGTTCAGAAAATATACGGATTTCTAAGTTATACGCAGGGCAAGAATACCTTAAGTAATGATAGCCTTCCCGATATCGCGCCTTTTAATGGGTCATTGGGCTCAACCTATCAGCTTACTGACTCCTGGCTTGTCGATCTCAATACTGTTTTTAACTCAGCGCAAAACAATACTCCGGTCAATGTTTTGCCCTCCGAAGAATGGATCACTGCTAATGTGCGGATTGCTCATCGCTTCCAGCTCTGCGCCAACAAGGGAGAAATTTCCTTTAATATCTATAATATCTTTGATAAAAATTATTCATCATATTTATCTAATTCTCGGGGCATAGTGTTAGATGAACCGGGGCGCGCTTTTGTCCTCAGCTCGACTTTGTTGTTTTAAGAGGCGGGGGGCTAGAGCTCGCTACTCACTAATGGCTTATTACTCATAGGATTAGCGCAATGAAACGTAAAACCTTGTTAGCTATTGCTCTTTTTTTGGCTCCCTTGAGTGCTGCTTTATATTTGTTTCTATTTCAAAAGTCCGAGAACGGCATTTTGCTCGGACAAAACAAAAATTTGCCAACTTTTACTTTATACACAGCGCTAAGCGCTACTTCCCCACAGTTACCATTCTGGCTGGCGGTTAAAAGCGGAGAACTGAGTAAGCTGGCTAATTTCGAGGTTAAAACTTGGAAAAGCGGCGAGCAGCTGAAAACCTTAGCTTTAAAAGGGAAAGGAGACTTTTGGGTGGGACATAGCGATGCTTTTGCCCGCGTGAGAAAATCCGGCGGTCCGGTAAAGATGGCTCTGATCAGCACCTGGAAAAAATTCTACCTTCTTGGCCCGGCCCGGCCCGGTATTTTCGCCTGGAAGGATTTGAATAATCAAAGCGTGATAGTGAGCCCGCCAACGAGCCCGGCTGGAGCGCTCCTGAAATATATCACCAAAAGGAATAATTTACAGCTCAATCTTACCTTTCGCGAGCTCGACCATATCTTTCATGTCTTGCAACAAGACAACCAAAGCTATGTTCTCGTGCCTGAGCCTTTTGCCTCGCTGATCGAAACTAAGTCTGCGCACTTAAAAATATTAAAAAATATTGAATCAGAGTTTTCTGATAGCGCTATTCAATTAGGGTTACCCGTGGCCGGCATTGCCATCAACGAGAATACTTATAAACAGCAAAAAGATGTGATTGATAAGATAATCAATTTAATGCTTAGCGCCTCTCTATCCGTTGATAAAAGTGAAAACACACTTATTCAAGCCATCCCCGAACATTACATCGCCGCTATTCCGATGGAGATAAATAAGCTATCCTTAGCCAGAGAAACATTCGTTGCTCGTAGAGCAAGTGATGTCCGGGCAGAAATAAAAAACTATCTGACCTTGCTTGACGAAACCGGCAATTATTATGACTCCATTGATGATTTTACTGCTGATTTTTTGATGGCCCATGAAACTAAATAGCTTATACCATACTGCCCGGATATTCATCGGCAGCAGCGCATTGCTGGTTATTTGGTATTTTGCCGAAGAACTCTTTCCCGCATTAATTATTCCGTCTTTTGCTGAAACCGTAACCGCTGCCTATTTCTTGCTGCTCGACAGCAACAATCTTCAGGCTATTGCCATGACTATTGCTCATATTATACTTGGTCTTTTTATTACTGGTTTAATTGGCGGAATTTTGGGTCTCCGGGCCGGCCTTTCTAGCGCCATTCACGACTATTGCCTAGCCACTATGTTGGTTGCCCAAGTGACACCGATAATTATTTGGATGACTGTTTTTATCGTTTGGACGGCAAACACTTCCTTCGTTACATTGCTCGTCTTGATCTTATCTATTTTACCTTTATTTTATTTTGCCGTTTATCATGGCGTGCGTAATATCAATCCCGGTCTTTTTCAAATGGCCAAAGTTTATCGAATACCGAAAGCACTGGTGATCTCTAAAATAATATTTGCCGCGGTGCGCGAGCAGCTAATTATGAGCTTGTCAGTCTCCATTGGCGTTGCTTGGAAAGTTGCCATTACAGCGGAGTTCGTTGCCGCCGGCGGCGGTATCGGCGCTGCTCTATACTGGTCATACCGCAATTTAAATATAGTTCAGCTTTTTGCTTGGACCCTGATAGTAATCGCTATCAGTCTCATCAGTGAGTTACTTATTATTAAACCGTTAAAAGTTTATTCTAGTCATTTGCAATATGCTGTTAGAAATTAATAATGTTGGCAAGCAAATTGCCGGTAAATGGCTATACCGAAATCTAAGCTTTAGCTGTGATAAAGGTGAGTGCCTAATCATTTCCGGCCTTTCCGGGGCGGGGAAAACTACTTTGCTAAACTCCCTGGCTCTCTTAGAGCAAAACGATGAAGGCAGAATAAAGCTTATGACTAAGCAGATTGGCTATGCTTTTCAACATGATCATATAATCCCCTGGGTTAGCGTGCTGGAGAACATAGAAATTGTTATCCCCGTCAAACAAAAATCTCAGATACGCGAACAAATAGCTCAATGGCTGACACTAACCAAGCTTAGCGATAAGGAAAACGTTCTTGCCAATCGCTTAAGCGGCGGCGAACAGAAACGCTTAAACATTATCCGCAGCTTTATTTTAGCACCGGACTTAATTATTTTAGATGAACCTTTTGCTTTTCAGGACACTGATTTTAGAGCGGCTCTTAATAGTAAAATCAAAAATTACTTAGAAACGCGACAAGGTGCTGTCGTTATTACCAGCCATGAAGAAAACACCTGGGCTTTCCCGATCAAAAGGATTATCGAATTAGGCCAATAAAGTAACTTTGGTTTGTGGGAACAAAGAATCTCAGTGGTAGTATCGGCCGCAAGTCCATCAAATCCGTTACTTTAAGCAGCACGCGCCAGTGCCACCAGCCGACAAAATATTGCTGCCGAACTGGTTGCGCATGACAGCAGTGAAGCGAAGCGAAACGCTGGCTAGCTAAAAGTATGTAGCCTCTCCTTGCGGGCGACCGCCGGTCCTGAGTCTTATACATAAGTTTCCGAAACGCATGTTTATCGGATTCTAGTGTTAGCTCCACGAACTCCCAAATTCGCATGGCGCTTTGTGGAGCGCGGACCCATGTTGTGAGCGTTAGCGAACAACTGGGTCGCCGGCGTGTCGGTTTTCCAATGACTTGAAAAGTGGCGGCTAATGCCGAGAAATGCTTGGTTCACGCGGCCCTCAAGCGACCCGGTCGCTTCGCAACATGGGTCGCGCTCCACAGGGGACATGACTTTTACTGTGTCTAGCCATCTTGTATCAAAATCAAAACACGATATCCTTGGTGAGCAACTGTATATAAGATTCAGCGCCTCTTTATAGCGGCGCTAGCGCGGGATTCTCTACAGTAACGTATTCTGTTGACTTATGTGTAAAGACTCAACGTATCCGCACCGTTCTGTCAAATAAAAAAGCCTTCGCGGCTTTTAACCCGCGGAGGCTTTTTAGGCTAAATATTTTACTGTTTATTTGGCAACAGCCGCCGGAACGCGGCTAAACACAAAATTAGCATTAGATACATTAGCCATATTAGTGTAGAGGCTTAAATCCCCTTCACGACAACCGGCAACATTTCCACTAGAAGTAATACCGGCAATAACCCAACCTGTTCCCTTAACAACAAGTAAAGGTCCACCGGAATCACCCTGGCAAGTATTGGCGCCGTTACCGTCATATTCAAACCAAATATGATCTTCTGATACTCCTTCGATAGTAGCATTCCCGGCCTGCAATTTACCATAATCCCCATCCTCATCAATGCCGTATCCGGTGACAATGGCATCAGCGTTCTTGTCAGCTTCTTCGCTGACTAGAATTGGATAAACAGAAACATTCAAATCTTCATTAACATAAAGGATAGCGACATCATGAAGCAAAGAAGATTCTGTGCTGTCCGGCCCAAAATCGGGATGAATAGCAACATCAATTGCTTGAATTGACTTCTCTCCTGTATCAACAATGACACCCTGAACCCCACCAAGAAAACAATGCGCAGCCGTAATAATCGCCCGCTGAGTAATGGCGGTTCCTGTACAAATGCCGATATCGCCACCATTAGCATCATATAAATTCAGTTTAACAATGGTATTCTTACCCTCGCTGCAAACATCGCCATTAATAATCTTAGCACCAATTTGCTCGCACGGATCATATTCAACATTGTTATCATCTTCGTCGCTGGAACTACTGCAAGCGACCAAGGCACTGAAACATAAAATCATTGCTAAATATTTGAATTCTTTCATCACTATCTCCCATTAATAAAAAATAGAAACAAATACGCCATATTTACCTCGGCAAATCGGCATATATCCGGGTAAAGCTAAAGGGCTTTTGAACTATGTTGCACAAAAAAGCCGTTTGATATAGCCAGATATTGATGCCAGTTCAGTGGCTGGTATTTTATTCTTAATTAAGGCAAATTACCGCAATGACTAAAGCCTATTTTGTTTGGAACATTGATCCTGAGCTATTTAGCGTTGGGCCATTCTCTATTCGCTTCTACGGCCTTTTCTTCGCCATTGCGTTTATGCTTGGCTATTCTCTAATGTCTAAAATGTTTACCCGTGAAGGTAAGCGCGTGCAAGATTTGGATGCACTTTTCTTTGCGATGTTTCTTAGCACGCTAATCGGTGCCCGTTTGGGGCATTGTTTGTTTTATGAATCCAAATACTATTTGGCCCATCCCTTAGAAATATTAATGGTCTGGCATGGCGGGCTAGCCAGTCACGGTGCTGCTGTCGGTATTATGCTGGGATTGTGGTTGTATTCGCGTAAGCATTTAGATCAGCCATATCTTTGGTTAGTCTCGCGCATGTCTATTACAGTTGCCCTAGCCGGATTTTTTATCCGCATGGGAAATTTTTTTAATTCAGAGATTTTAGGGCATCCGACAGCAGTGCCTTGGGCTGTTGTATTTTCCCGAGTTGATGCTTTTCCGCGTCACCCGGCACAGCTCTATGAGTCGCTTTCTTACTTGCTGATATTTTTTATTCTTAATCAATCCTACAAGCGTAGACAGGGAGCAATTTCTCCCTATACTTTAACAGGCTTATTTTTTACGCTGATTTTCTCGGTGCGTTTTGTCTTAGAGTATTTTAAAGAAGCACAGGCGACTTTTGAATATAATCTACCGCTGCACATGGGGCAATTGCTGAGCATTCCGCTTATTTTTTTTGGTTTATATTGCCTCTGGCGCGGACAGCAAGGCGTTAAGCAGGATTACTGAGAATCTTACACCAGATTTTACTCTGTCTTTCTGGTGCGCAATTGGCTTTTATTGAGCAGCTAGCCGGGCAACTGCTACATCCACTTTGTATTTCTTCGACATACCCCATGTTCTTAAGTTCATTTAAGAGCATCTCGATCAAATCGCAGCTCGTGCCCAACACGGCAGCAATTTGTGTAATCGTGCTACCTTCTTTATCCAATATCGCCAACAATGAATTTAAAAGTGATTCTGCCCTCATTTTTAATCATAGATAACTAATTAATAATCTAGCGATTACACCAACTGTAATCGCAACAACACTATTAAGAATAATGCTCAGAAAGGCATAGCCCCATGCTCGGGTTTCTTTACGAACAACAAATACTGTTGATAAACATGGGACAAACAACATACTCAACAAGAGGAAAATGAAACCCACATCGGAAGAAATATTATTTCTTAATATCTCCGACAATCCAGTAGGCGTTTCGTCTCCGTATATTATCCCTAAGGCGGTCACGACATTTTCTCGGGCAATAATTCCCGAAAACAACGCGACAAGTAGGCGCCAATCAAAACCTAACGGAGCCGCTATCGGCTCAAGTAAGCGACCAACACTTGCTAAATAACTGTCATTTAATCCGCTACCCGGATAAGTGCTTAAAAACCACAAAAGAATAGAAAATCCCAAAATCCAGGTGGCCACGCTTTTTATAAATAGACATACCTGCTGATAAGTTGTGAGCAAGACTAGTCGAAATTGCGGCCAATGATAATTGGGTAACTCTAAAATTAACGAGGCTTTGGCCTTGCTCAAACTTTTTGTCAATAACCGGGCCATAACGATAAAAACAAGCGCGTTTACAGCAATCACAAGCAGTGTCATCAATGGCGCATAGTAGCCAAAAAATACCGGGGCCAAAAAAACAAGCACAGTAAAACGCGCGCTACAGGGAACAAAGGGGGTTAATAAAATAGTCGCCAGTCGGCTTTTCTTACTTTCCACCACACGGCTACCGATGACGGCAGGGACATTGCAACCCAGACCCAAAAATAAGGGCAAGGCACTCTTGCCCGGCAAACCAAGTAACTGCAAATACCTATCCATGATAACAGCTACGCGCGCCAAATAGCCGGAATCTTCAAGCATGTTAATTAAAAAGTAAAAAACTGCTAACACGGGAACAAAAGCCAACACTGTTCCCGCTCCCAGCACAATGCCTTCGCTTAAAAGCCCGCGAATAACCGGTTGCTCAGCAAATAAATGCTTATCTATATTATCTCGCAACCAAGTAATGATGTATTCATCAAGCACACCTTGGACAGGGATAGCCGCCAAATAAGTGCAAGAGAACAAGAGCGCAAAAACAAGAACAACTATTAGCAGTCCCCAACCTTCGTGAGTGACATACTGATCGACTTTGTCAGTATATGAAAGTTCTGCTTTGTTCCGCTTATGTGACACAGCAGCACTAATTTTTTTGATCGTCTCATAGCGCGAGCTAATCATAGCAAGTAAATTACTTTGATCATCGAGCGACTGTTGAGCTGGTGTATTATTTAGTTTTGGCGCAGTAATAACTCGTGCCGCCTGATAACAATCTACTTCTCCACCCGCACCGGCATTGATTAATAAATTCGCAATCGACTGGCCAAAACTATTTTTAAATAAAATATTATCTACGCAGCTCACTGCCGGAGGCGGATTTTGAATAATCGCCTTTAATTCGGCTATCCCCTGCTTAGTTTTTGCAGAAAATCCAACTACAGGAATCGTCAGCTGTTTAGCCAGCTGATCGATATCTAAAGTTACTCCCGTTCCCGGAAGCATATCAATCATATTGGGCACAAAAACCAATGGGCAGTTAAACAACATAGCTTCAGAGAGGAAAAATAAGCTACGATCAATATGCTGTGCATGACCGATAACTAAGATCAGGTTCGGTTTATCGTTTTTTATGAAATCTAAAACGATTTGTTCCTCATCTGAGCGCGGCGTTAGCGAGTAAGCGCCCGGAACATCAACCATCCGATAACGCTGGCCTGAGATATTTAAAATCCCTTCATGTCGATCAACTGTCTTACCCGGCCAATTACCAATTTCCTGCTGTAACCCGGTTAGCAAATTAAAAACGCTGGATTTTCCGACATTAGGTTGCCCTATTATACCAATAGTCATGAAATTACTTTGCTTGGGATTAAAATTCATATTGCTTTTACAAAAATGCCCTTAGCTTCATGGTGCCCTAAAGCCAAACGCGTTTGTTTTACCCTAATAATTATCGGACCTCGACCATTATTTTTCATGACCCTCATGGCAGCACCATCCACCATCCCTAATCCGGCCAGGCGAATAATGTCTTGCCCCTCCAAATGAATCTCTATTATTTCAACAAAATCCCCGGAGCTGCAGTCTAATAATCTCTCTTTAATCTTTTCTGTCACAAAATATGCGCCTATATCGTAAATTATCCTTGATAGATTATTTAACTAAAGATAATCTTTTCAAGTTACTGCCTTTATCCCTTGGATAAACTTTATATGAAAACAAAATTATTTTTCATTTTTTTATCTTCGCTCTTCTTTGTATCTTGTAAATGCTCTCGTGGTCAAGGAGGATCGATCTGCGGTGGCGCAGGAAATTTCCCTTGCCCCTCAGATATGTATTGTAATCTCAAACCACCCTGTGGGGGATTTGATGTTGAAGGCTTTTGTCGACTTCGTCCTTTAAATTGTCCACCGAATATTAGCGAGATATGCGGCTGTGATAATCGGACATATTCCAGCGCTTGTATCGCCAACTCGGCGGGTGTGACTGTTAAGCACGAAGGCAAATGTCCCGGGTAACCATTCGCGATTTTGATCGACTATTTTGTTAAACATTGCCTAACTCCGCGCGCCAAAGGATCCGTAATTTTTATGACCTCATGCCGGTTTATACACAAGTCGTAAAAACGTGGCTGCGGGATAAATTTTTGCAATACTCTCGGCGATGCCGCCACGAAGGTAAATAACGTCACCGGCGCTTGTGGAACGCGACCCATCTTTGGAAGCAAAGCGGACAAAGTGGGTTTCCTGAGCCTAATAGGCACTCGATATTTGGCGGCTTAGCCGCATACCGTAGCTGGCATTGTCAACGCAGGCGCGCCACAGTGTTCGCGGCATTTTCTTACGCCGATGGCGCTCGCGCGGGATACGCTTAAGAATCGCTGCTTATCTTGAGTAATATCGCTATCTGTGCTAGTTAAACCGCCTTCAAATCCTCGTTACAGCAGATATTAAATTTCGCTAAGGAGTATTATGCAAACAAAAGAATTGTTACTAAGCTGGATTAACGGACAAAGCAGCGACGATGTTAGAGGACACACGCTGGTTGTGCGCTGCATGGATTTTCGTCATAATTCTATGTTTGCCGGTTGCTATGAAATTGCCAATGCCGGCCCCCGCTACTGCGATTCTATCCGCTCCATTGAGACTGCCTTTATTCTTAAAGCCAACATTCCCTTAGTTATGTTTTGGCTTAGTCATAATGAAGTATGTGGTTGCGGGAAAGTGGAGACTAATTCTAACGATAAAGCGGCAATCGATCATTACAGCGATGTTAAGCGCCAAGAAGAGCTAGAGCAGGTATTTTCTAATCCTAAAGTTACAACAATAATTAATAGCGGGAAATTAATCATTGTCAGTGCCACGGCTATGTTTAACGACAGCCATAATCTCGGTCTGCGGTTAAATATCGAAGAAACAAATGAGCTATTAAGCAAACATAACTTACCGCGCTTAGATGCAATATTTGATTATGACTTAACTATCACCTTTAAGCCCATGGTCGATATTATTGAAATGGCCAGACACCAGGGTGCAGAAGGCATGTCTCCATCTATCAACGGCCAGATAGAGTCTATGCAAGGTGTGCGCACTGCCGGGTGATTTATTACTACAGCACGCAAGAATAGCATTATTTAGGGAAGCCCCTTCAAGGTCTTTGTTTCAACTGACTTATTGCCTGCAGGATAATTAGCTTCAATTCTCAATTATCGGTGCGACATTTTCTTGCGACGTGGCTAGCTGCGCCCAGAGTCCTTTAGCTATACCGTCATAAGCCTGACAAACGGCGCTATCTTTATCCAGAACAATGGGCATTCCTTTATCTCCTCCTTCGCGAACCTTCATATCTAAGGGTATAGATCCGAGCATTTTAAGCTGATATTGGTCACAAAGGGCCTGCCCGCCACCCTGGCCAAAGAGATGAAGAATCTCTCCGTTGGGCAAAGTTAGTCCGGCCATATTTTCTACTACCCCTAAGATAGGAACATTTACTTTAGCAAACATGTTAACTGCGCGGCGCACATCGCTTACCGCTACTTCCTGTGGCGTTGTCACCATCACTGCTCCTGCTAGCTGCACCACTTGCGCCAGGGATAATTGAGCATCACCCGTTCCCGGTGGCAAATCCACAATACAAATATCAATCTCTCCCCACGAAATGTCGTTAAATAACTGCTCCATGGCTTTTCCAAAACGTGGGCCACGCCAGATAATCGGATCGTCATTGTTTTGCAGAAAAAATGCGATGGAAATATATTTTACGCCATATTTTGAGGCCGGAATAATCTTGTTATCTTTGTCTGACAAAATGCTGCCGCCGCCCATAATCACAGGAATGCTCGGGCCGCAAAAATCCACATCGACCAGGGCGACTTGCAGCGACTGCCCGGCGTTAATCTCTGCCCCATACTGAGCTAACCAAACAGCAAGGTTTGCGCTGACCGTTGATTTTCCTACTCCGCCCTTGCCGCTCGCTACCGCTATGATATTTTTCATTAAGTAATCCTTAGACAATCTATAAACTTCCACTCAAACTAAAAAGCCCATGCTTTTGACGGCATGGGCTCTTTTTAATTCTATGCGACTAAATATTAGTCAACTTGTCGACGGAGAAAAGTAGGAATCTCATATTTCCCCTCATCGTCGCTAGCCGAAGCTGCCACAGACATCTTTTTTAATTTGGCAAGCTCTTCGGACTCAGTCTTTGCTCGGCGAGCAAAAGCCGGAGTATCCAATCTCTTTTCCGCAACCTTGGCGTCTGTTGGACTGAATGTCGCAGCCGGAATAGATACTGTCCTGTGTTGCCCATCGCCAAAACCGGTAGCGATAACAGTGACGCGAACCATATCTTTCATATTCTCATCAATAACCATACCCCAAATGATGTTGGCGTCTTCATGGGCCTCAGAGTGAATAAGCTCAGCAGCCTCATTGATTTCTTGCAATGTAACATCCGGTCCGGCTGTAACATTAATAAGAATCCCGCGAGCACCATTAATCGATACATCTTCAAGCAGCGGACTGGAAATGGCTTTCTCTGCCGCCTCGATAGCTCTGTTCTCGCCGCGTCCTTCGCCGGAGCCCATCATCGCTAGACCCATTTCGCTCATCACGGCTTTCACATCGGCAAAGTCAACATTGACGAGACCTTCATTCAAGATCAGATCACTGATACCTTTGACTGCTTGGAAGAGCACTTCATCAGCTTTCTTGAAAGTGTCAAGCAAACTCATGTTGCGTCCGGCTACTGATAATAAGCGTTGGTTAGGAATAGTAATCAAAGTATCAACTTCTTTAGCCAAGGCAGTAATGCCGGAATCAGCGTTATTCATGCGGCGCTTGCCTTCAAATAAGAAAGGCTTGGTAACCACACCAACAGTAAGAGCACCCAGCTCACGGGCAACAGAAGCAATAATCGAAGCTCCGCCGCCGCCTGTGCCGCCACCCATACCGGCAGTAACAAATACCATGTCAGCACCGCGAATCATCTTGCGAATTTCTTCCATGCTTTCACGGGCAGCTTCTTGTCCAATTTCAGGATTAGCACCAGCGCCCAATCCCTTGGTCAAACGCAAACCTAATTGCAGCTTACTTTCTGCAGACGAAGAACGCAGTGCCTGAGCATCAGTATTGGCAGCAATAAACTCCACGCCCTTGAGGCCGGAACGAATCATGTTATTTACAGCATTACCACCGCCACCGCCGACACCGATAACTTTAATACGCGCGCCCATCGGCTCAGCGTAATAATCACGGCCTTCGTCAATTACCTCTTGATCAGCGGTTAACTCAACAATTGTCTCTATCTTGCTATTCAAAGGTGTAGCCGATACGACTTTAGTTGTTGTGCCTGCATTGCTTGTTACGTTCGTCTTCTTTTCTTGGCCTAAGTCTTTTTCAGACATACTTTGCCCTCCATCCATCTTAACGCTGTTATTTTTAAGATCTTCATTACCACTACTTTCAGCATCCTTAGGAATTTTCAAATCAACACTTGCTTGAGCCTGAGCGACAACCGCTGACTGAATTTTTGTGTTTGGTCGAAAAGAAGCATTGCCATTGGCTGTGCTTTTAGGATGATGGACGTAAACAACATTCAAGGGCAACGACCCTTGCTGACTATTAGAGCTAAGATTAGTCTTATTCTTGTTGTTCAAGGCAATAACATCCTCCGCTTTTCATCGCTGCCACCAGCTAACACCAAAAAACGCTGACGTCCTAAAACGTTGCTTTATTGCCTAACAGAATTAAAAATTAACTTCAAACCAGCCACGAAAATAATTTATTAAGGTAGATAACTAACTGTTTTTACTAGGGTAAAATCACCGCTTATTTCCGCAGAGGAAACCCGTTGGAGAGATGTCGTTATTAAGTTTCTCGTTGTTTTTGAGTAAATTGATAAGCGCAGATAAATATCGCCAAATTTCCAAAAAAGTATCCAGGGAATAAAGAACAGCCTCTAAAAAACTCACAAAAGAACCAGACAAAAAATATTATCCATAAAGCCGCTCGTCTTTTTTCGCCCTTTGCTAACAACACTAAACCAATAATGGCTAGACTAATATCATAGAACAAAGTTTGTGGAGCCAACATCGGGACAACAAGCGCCAAGTATGAAAAAGAATCTTTACTTTTAAATTTCGAGAGAAACAATAAAAATATTATGGAAAGAATAGCGCTCAGCCCTAAACTTATTTTATAAGCGGTAACGCTTTCTATCCCGAGCAATAAAAATAGGCGAAAACAAACTGCCGCCAGCGACACCATTTGATAACCGTTTACATGATAATTAAGCTCGGTAAAGACGCGCGAACTTTGCAGCCAGTTTTCTAACCAAAATTCTCCAAAGTAATAACTGTTAAATAGATAAATAAGCGCTGCGCCAGATGCGAATCCGCTCAGTAAACATATTCGTTTTTGCATCACTGCCAGCAGCACAAAAAACAAAGGGTATTGCGGCTTAAAAAGCCAAAGCGCCAAGAGGCAGCCGGCAAAAAAAGAGTGCTGCCTTGTATTACCCGCAAGAAGTGTCAGGGCAGATAAAAACAAAAACAAACTAAGAGCATTATTCTGGCCGGATAAAACGCCTAAAAGAAGCGGCGGCATTAAACAGATTAATATTTTATGATTAAGAGTAAGATCCCCAAGGAATCTTGGGAGATAGCCAAAAACACACAAAACAAGCAAAAGAAACATCGCCCCTGTCCATAGCCACTTGGAGAGCAAAGGAGTTAAATAAGCAAAAGGTGCGGTAAAGATCACACTGTTCGGCGGATAACTGCTAATGTAATAATTTCCGGCCAGGCTTGGCCAAAATCTGTTTTCTAACTGTTGTTGTGTTTGTTGATCATAAAAATGCTCGATGTCCCCGCTAATAAACAATCGGGCCGGAACATAAATGCCCGGATAATCGCCGCGCCAAAGCATAGATGTTCGATCTTTATCAAGAAAGGTGACGACCAATAAGGCCAAAAACACAGCCAGCAATATTGAGATGACAATTTGACATTCTGTAAATTTAGGCATCTTTACCATTGATCACTTCCGCGCATACTTTAGCGTAAGTGGACTGGCTTACCGGTTTTTTTAGAAAGGCAGCAAAGCCTATTCTTCTTGCTTCTTCCTCATCAATCAGCTCGTTATAGCCAGTGCATAATATAATTTTAGTTTGCGCATTCAGCTGCCACATCTTTTGCGCTAAGACGTTGCCCGTGATTATCGGCATAGTTTGATCTGTGATCACGCAACAAAAGCTCTCCGGATTTTCCGCAAACGTTTCCATCGCTTTGGTGGCACTATTTGCGCTCACAACTTCTAATCCCAGGCGCGATAATATTTGGGCAGTTGCCGATAGTAGCGCTTCATCATCTTCTACTAAGAGCACTCTACCTGAAATTTTTGCCACTTTCGCAGCAACTCTGCCATGCTCTACGCTTTTCCCTTCACTTAAGGGCAGATAAACGGTAAAAGATGTTTCTTTTCCAAAAATGCTATTTGCTTTTATTCGGCCATGATGTTGGCGAATTACTTCACCAACCACAGCTAGTCCAATACCATTGCCCACCCCCGGCATACGTGAAGAATAAAGAGGATCAAATATTCTCTCTAATTGCGAATCTGTAATACCGCAGCCGTTATCATGCACAACAAACTTTAAAACACCGTAGTCTGACAATAGCTCTACATCTTCTTCCGATTGATCTACTCGGCTCAGGCTAATTGTTATTGTTCCGGAATTAGGAGTTATGGCATGGGCAGCGTTGATAATTAAATTTAAAATCATTCTGAGCAGCTGATCGGCATCGCCAACAACCGGCGCCGGCGATAAGCTCAAATCAAAAGCAACATTGATCGTTGCCGACAAACTGGGGGCAGCCAGCTTAAGCGCCTCCATGAGTAATTTGCAAAAATCCAGTTCTTTGCTCAGCGCCGGAGCCTTGTGAGTAAATGTAAGTATCTGCGCAATAAGATTTCTAGCTCGTTCGGCTGCAATTAATACTTCTTTGATATTCTGCGCAGCAACATGTTCCGGATCAACATCCTCTTCGATCATTTCCGCGTAGCCGGTGATCGAGCCTAAGATATTGTTAAAATCATGAGCGATTCCGCCAGCCATGCTGCCAATTATCTCCAGGCGCTGCGCCTGCCGCAAATAACTTTCTAATTTCCTGTTCTCATCCTCAAGGCGCTTGATTTCTTCATGACTGCGGGTAAGTTCGCTAACCTCTCTAACACAAGTGACAATATACCCTGACTCGTTCCAGCTAAAAGCATTGCGGAAGAGATAGGCCGGAAATTCAATGCCGTTTTTCTTACATTGGTAAATCCATAGCCCTTCGACCTTTTTAGGCAGAGGCTTTCTGATATATCCGGAGGAATCTTTGCCGTTTATTGATTTAAACAAAACGCCGAAAGAGCAGCCGATAATTTCCCCTTCGTCGTATCCATAAAGACTAAGAAATGCAGGGTTGACGTGAATTACTCTGTCCTCGGCATCGCAAACAATAACCGCTTGCCCCATGTGTTCGACACACAAAGCGAGGCAAGTATCACTAAACGCTCGATCAGCAGTCATACGATCATGCCCCAACGGCTAGCACCTGTTTATCCTAAAAACGGCGTTGGTCGTTCTATCAAACCAAAAAAATCTCTCTCTTTGGTTAGCCCTCAAAAATATGCCTGGAACCAGTCACTCATTCTGGTTTTGACACGCTCAAAAACATTTGGCCCGTGGAATGTGCGCTCACGAACTGCCGGCTGCGAACGCGCTCCATATAAAACTAAGCCAACTCCTGTTGCATATTCCGGAGAGCCCACGATATCGGTAAGCCCACCGACATCCGAAGGATAACCACGACGCACAGGCAGATTAAAGAAACTCTCAGCGTAGTCAGGTAGCCCTTCGAGAAGGACACTACCGCCGGTAAGAACTATTCCGGCCGTCAAATATTCATCAATACTAGATTTAAGGAGCTCGCGTCTAACCATGGCAAAAATTTCTTCAATGCGTGGCTGAATAATATCTATCAGCTGATGGCGAGAAACAATTCTCGGCGTCCGACCGCCGGTGGAAGTAACTTCCAGCGAATCAGTATTGGGAATATTTTGAATAGACGCACAACCATAAACTTTTTTAATTTCTTCGGCAGCAACCACAGGAGTTCTAAGCCCGGCAGCGATATCGTTGGTGATATTATTGCCCCCGAGAGGAATAACCGCAGTGTATTTAATAGCTCCGTTATGGAATATCGTTAGATCCGTTGTTCCGCCACCGATATCAACTAATGCCACCCCCAGTTCTTTCTCTTCATTGGTCAGCACTGCTTCTGCCGAAGCAATCGGCTCAAGCACGATATCACGAACATTAAGCCCAACGCGGTTGGCGCATTTTACGATGTTTTGTCCACTAGCTACGGACGCGGTAACAATATGCACACGCGCTTCCAAGCGCACACCCGACATTCCTAGTGGCTCCTTGATGCCATCCTGATCGTCGATGATATATTCTTGCGGCAGAATATGAATTATCTCTCTATCATTAGGAATAGCTAACGCTCTGGCACTATCAATCACCCTTTCTAAATCGCGCGCAGTGACTTCCCTATTCTTTACTCCGACGACACCAAAACTATTATCACCACTGATGTGAGAACCAGCGATTCCGGCATAAACATCAATAATCTTGCAGCCGGCAAGCTGCTCTGCTTGCTGCACTGCTTGGCGAATTGATTCCACAGTCGCCTCGATATTAACCACCACTCCCTTACGCAACCCTTTGGACGGATGAGTGCCAACTCCAATCACATCCAGATTGCCGCTAGATGATCGGTGTGCCACGATCACAGCAATCTTGGTTGTCCCAATATCTAATCCAACAATAATATCAGGCTTATTATTCACGACTACTTCTCCTTCTCGTTATGTTTTCCTAGAACAAGCAAAACACCTATCTGCTTTAAGTTCGATAAACTTAGGCAGGCATAATACATATTAATTAACTTTGCTACTTATATTTACACCAAAAGCACTCATACTTTTGCCCTCCAACCTCCCCCAATTACACACGCCATCAGGCACCCTATACTCCTATCTAATGCGTCATTTTTATTGAGCTTCCCCATAAAACAGCGCCGGCTCATTAACCTCTCACGTCGTATCAATCAGCACTATGCTTTCCTGGTATTTTTATGCGCCAATATCGCTGGCCTATAAACCCTGAGTTTCAAGCACAAGCCATGAAAACATGCCTTCGTGATAAATTTTCAAAACCCTCGGCCACGCTGCCGCGGCGCTAGATAATTTCACAAACGCTTGTGGAGCGCGAATAGCTGGGTCGCCGGCGCCGCACACCATCGTCGGCACTCCCAGCTTCGGCAGGTCAGATCTTCCGGCCTTCAGCCTCCAGATCATGCCCTGCTCTCCAAAGCTTTCTTACGCCGATGGCGCTGACGCGAGCTGCTCCAAAGCAACGTATTTAAAGGGCTTGTGTACAAGACTCAGGTCCCGTCGCATCTCCTTGCGGGCGGCTGCCAGATCACTGGGCTCGTTGTTGTGAAGCAGATTGTTTGTTTTGTTTTTTGGGGTCAGTAGGATTTTGCTCGGCAGTCGCTTCCGGGCGGTCAGCAGGAGTGACCACTACACGATTTTTAAATCTCAGGTCGGCAACTTTGGCTCTTTCATTTTTGTTTTGCAGGTCATTTAGAGCAACGCGTAATTGTCTTAGAGATGTGCTCAGCTCTTTTTCTGAGCACACGGGTATAATTACTGAAGGATGCTGGTCAGCTTCGCGCGGCGAAGCCTCCAGCCCGCCATTTTCGAGTAAACGATATTGTTCGACTTTAAAAGGTAATCCACCGGCTGCCTCAATCAAGTGCAGCAACTTGATTGCCTGTTTTAAACGAGAGTCTGAACTGCTCAAAGTCCCGACCATTCCAGTATTTTCTTCTAATCCGGTAATACGAGCAAGTTCGCTGGACTCCACAATAGCATCTGTTTGTTCCAATGCCCGCAGCGACTCAATAACTACGCCGTTTCCGCTAACCAACCAAGATTCGCCATTATATTCGGCAACCATCCACGGCTCTTCCTCCACCACCTCAATCTTTACCCGCAATGGAAATATCAACCAATGAATACGCGCATCGCTAATCCACGGATCGCGCCCCAAACGTCCGCGAGCTTTCCCAAAAGCAAGATCCCACAGCCACACCTCTCGCTCCGCGGCCAAAGTCCCCTTGATTCTTTTTTCGCTAAGACGAGAGAGTCCGCTGATTTCAGATACTTTCACACGAAAGAGGTTTCTCTTCACCTGTTCTTTTCTTTCCTCTAGGTTTTTAATTACCCGCTCCTTTTGCTGGGCTAACGTTTTTTTTAGCCGGCGCCAATTTTCAGGAACATCCTCATGGATAAAATCTGAAAGATACTCTTTTACCTTCTCAACAATCCCCTCCCCGCTACCGGCATAAACCGGCGGCACGGCAAAAAGCGAGAATATCGAATAGAGAAAGATGATTTTAAGAACTAATGATCGCATAATTTTTATATTTTGCCCGCTCGGCGCAAAGACCAACTAATCATCCGATCAACCAGCTCTGAATATGAAATGCCCGATGCTTTCATAAGTAGTGGATACATGCTGGTTTGCGTAAACCCCGGAATCGTATTTACCTCATTAAAATAGACATTGCCGTTTTGCTCATCGTAAAAGAAATCCACACGCGCCATACTCGTTCCATCGATAGCGTAAAATATCTTCTCGGCATAAGAGCGCATGGTTTGCAGCGCTTCGGCCGGCAACACCGCCGGGATGATGGCTTCGCTGGAATCGTCGATATATTTAGCTTCGTAATCATAAAACTCATGACCGGGAAGTATTTCTGCAGCCACAGTGGAAACAAATACCTCTTCCTCTCCTAAAACTCCAAGCTCAATCTCCCGGCCTTTAATCGCTTGTTCAAATAAAATGCGATTATCAAACTGCGCAGCACTCTGCACACACTTAGCCAACTCCTCGTGATAATGTATTTTACAAACCCCGACGCTAGAACCGCTATTGGAAGGTTTAACAAATGCGGGATAACCACCAAGATCTTTTTCAATTCGTCTATTTATTTCATCCAGGCACTTTTCTATCCCACGGCGCGGATACCAGAACCATTTTGCTTGAGGAATAGCATTGACGTCCCCAATGGTATTGGTAGTTATCTTATCCATTGCAACCGCCGAAGCTAAAACATCGCAGCCAACCACAGGAATTCCGGCAATACGGCAAAGTCCCTGCATCGCTCCGTCTTCTCCCATCGCACCATGCATTACCGGAAATAAAACATCTATATCCCTGAGCGAAAATCCTTTTTGATTATTTGTTGTGGGCGATCGGTGGGCACCTAAAATCATCAGCTCGTTTTCGCTACCTGAGTTTCCATCTTCGCGATAAGCTGAATAATCCAGATTTTTGGTCTGCTCGCGCATAGCCACAATACCTTTGGGTAAAAACTTTTTCTCTCCTTCCTGAAGCAAATAAGGCAAAGCATGCTCACCATAAACAAAACGACCGGTCTTAGTCATGCCGATCTCGACAACATCATATTTTTCGCGATCAATTGCGTTTAAAATATTATACGCGGAAGCCAAAGAGACTTCGTGTTCGGTAGATACGCCGCCAAAAACTACCGCTACTTTTAATTTTTTGCGCTCTTCCACGATTTTCCTCTATGCAATTATTACCAAAACTTTATTTCCGAATGTAACTCCAGTCCAAACTTTTCTTGGACTCTTTTTTTACCTTCGGCGAGCAAAGATAAAACATCTGCTGTCTTTGCCTCTGGGGCCACCCGAATCAGCCAGTTAGCATGTAACGTTGAATATTCCACACCCCCACAGCGCTGACCTTTGAGCCCGCAATCATCCAGTAACTTCCCGGCTGACAAGGCATCGCTTTTCCCCTCTTGGCCGGTCTGCGCGCTGGGATTTCTGAATACAGAACCCGCTGAGGGATATTGCAAGGGCTGTGTTGCTTGGCGATAATCAAGCGCTTTGCGCCGCCGCTCTCGAACTATCTCCACATCTTCTTGCTGTAAGACAAACAGCCCGGCGACAATAAGCTCATTGTCATTTAATCCGCTACTTCGGTAACCGAAGTTAAGGTTCTCACCTTGACGCTCTTCTATTTCACCGCGAGCATTAAGTAACCAAAGTTTACGCAGGCAATTACAAATACTCCATCCATGCGCGCCGGCATTCATATATAGCGCCCCACCGATAGAAGCAGGAATACCGGCAGCATATTCAAAGCCGCCTAAGCCAAGCTTTGTCAGTTTTTGGCTTAGCATCATCATGTTGGTTTGAGCAAATGCTAAGAGCTCGACAGCCCCGCCTTCTGGCGGGGCGACCAGCGCGGCCGGTTCAGCAGACAGCAACCCTTCAAGCTCCCCGGCGCTAACATTATTCACCAAGGTAAATTTTCTAAAAGCCTCACCGAGCTGAATGACGGGAAAAGACACGACCTCATCAGGCAATACCACATTTGAACCATGCCCCAAGATGCGCGGAGAAAATCCATAAACCGCGAATTGCTTGATGACTGCGCTCAACGCTTCTATACTGCGCGGCTCAACAATCAAAGGCAGCGGAGCTCCTAAACCAAAAGTAGTTACCGCCTCCGCTGATACTTGCTCACGGCACAAAACTTTACCCGCAAGAATATTTTCAAGGTCAGCTTTTAATGCTATAAACACATTCATCTCTCTAACCTTCAAATCTGGTTTTTAGTGCATAAAGCAGCTCGCGCGAAATATTCGTAATACTTCCCGCCCCCAAGGTGACGACGATATCGCCTTCTTTAAGCTCGCGCACCAATGTCGGAATTAATGCTGAAAAGTTGTTGCAATAACTTACCTGCCCACGATTCATGGCCTGCGCCAAAGCCTTTCCGGAAATACCTTCGATATTGGCTTCACCAGCCGAATAAATATCGCCAACGTATAAATAATCAGCATCATTAAAACAGGTGAGAAATTCGCTAAACAAATCTTTAGTGCGTGAATATCGATGCGGTTGGAATAAAACAATTAACCTGCCTTTCTTATCTGCCTCTGCCGGCTTAATCCAACCTTGGTGCAAAGAGCTTAGAGTATTGCGGATCTCAGTCGGATGGTGGCCATAGTCGTCAATTATTCTGATCCCGCAAACCTCCCCTACCAACTCGCTACGTCGCCCCACTCCGGGAAAAGACGCTAAGCAAGAAATAACTTCGTTGGCATAAGCACCAAGCTCCACTCCGACAGCAATGGCGGCCAAAGAATTAGCTACCATGTGCAATCCCGGCAGCGGCAGCGGCACATAGCCGACTTCCCGATCATCAAGCACCAGCATGTAGCTAGACTCATTACCGTTAAAAACGATATCTTTAGCCGAATAATTAGCATGAGCCGCCAGGCCGTACGAAATAACACGGCGCTTAATATTTTTTGCCAGCTTAGCTACCACCGGATCGTCAAAGCAGGCCACAACAACGCCATAAAAAGGCACGCTACCCATGAACTGCTCAAACGCCTGTTCCAGCGCGCCAAAGGAGCCGTAATAATTGAGATGCTCGGCATCGATATTGGTGACTACAGCAATAGCCGGCCTGAGCATATTAAAACTACCGTCGCTTTCATCAGACTCGGCCACCAGATATTGTCCCTGTCCAACACGCGCTCCTGATACCTGATTTAAAAGTCGCCCACCGATAATCACAGTCGGATCAAGACCAATGTCCGTTAAGATCTTAGCGATCATGGACGTGGTTGTAGTTTTGCCGTGCGAACCGGCAATAGCAATTCCGTATTTCATGCGCATTAGCTCAGCCAGCATCTCGGCCCGCGGAATGACCGGCAACTCACGCTCACGCACCGAGCGCAGCTCGACATTTGATTCTTCAATTGCCGAAGAGATAACCACAATCGATGTATGTGCCGGTATATTTTTCGCATCGTGCCCGATCGCCACTTGCGCACCCAGCTCGATCAAGCGTTCAATCAAAGAGGAACTTCTCACATCAGAGCCGCTAATCGAGTAGCCCAGCGTTAGCAAAACCTCAGCAATCCCCGCCATGCCCACGCCGCCGATACCAATAAAATGAAGATGTTGTCCAAAATTATACATGCTTACCTATGCAGGAAATAGCTGCCTTTGTTACTTGCAATGCTTAGCAATACTTACAAGAACAAATCTCTCGGCGCAAGATAAGCCTTGTTGCCCTAATAGCTTCTAGGCTATAGAATTCAAGACTGGCCTGAGAACAAAACAGCTGATGGATTTATATGGAAAACTCTATTTTTAAAAAACTTATCGACGAGGAAGAAGGCCAGACCGCTCAGTCGGGCAAACCCAGCGACTGGGATTTAACTGTCGCCGTAGCCACTGTATTATATGCTGCGATTAGAGCCGACACGAATATTGACTCTTACGAAATGAACAAATTTGCTGACATCTTTAAAACTCACTTAGATGTAAATGATGAGGAAGTCGGACACTCACTTGAGCTGGCCGAGCAGCTATACAAATCCAAAACCACATACGACAAGTTTTGCGCAATCCTACAAACCTCTTTCAACGCCGAAGAAAGGCAGCAAATTTATACTGCCGCCTGGAAAATTATTCTATCGGACAATAAAGTAGACCCCTCGGAAAGCGCTTTCGCTGTTAGCTTGCGTAACCAATTGGGCCTGTCTATGGAACAGGCTTTATATTGCGTAAAGGCATTGGAATTAGAAAAGGAAGAAGCTAACAAGAAATAAGAAAGCAGATCTGAGCTTGTAACCATAATTAATGAACCTATTATGGGGAGGGGGTGTTGCCTAGACTAGCGCGGCGCCCCCAGGGGGAGACTATTCTGTATAAGAACCCACTGCACCAAATCCTGCGGCAGTGATAAGATCTTTCTGAGAAGGAGCCTTCGTCGTCAGCTCTTTCTTAGGCATCAGACAATTATATTCACCAGCTTGTCCTTTCACCGCCCATGGCACCTGCCGAGGAGAAATAACTTTGCGCACTGTTTTCCCCATTGCGGCCTGCAATCCACTCATGGTACCTTCCAGAAAAGATGATCCCCTTAGAAACAAAGAAGAATCTAAGGGGCGATGAAAAAAAGAAAAGAATTTACGCTCGATGATCACCAAAAATATATTGAATCTCATTTAAGTAAAGCTAGACCAGAGCTAATAGCAGGGAGATATAAGATATCTAACCCTGGCGAAAAAATGAGCCATGAATCCATCTACCAATGGATATACAAAGAAAGACAAGAGCTAATACCAAATCTGGACGTAGTAAGTCAGAGGGGTAATCGTAAACGCTCAAG
>JADZAE010000073.1 GCA_020852715.1 Deltaproteobacteria bacterium | reverse complement strand
TACCCTCAGGTCTTTTCTTAATTCTTAATAATCATGCCATGAGTAGAAGTTTTGCCCTGCCCTACTTACTTTAATTGATGCCATTCTGCGTGCTAAGTTCCATTGAGCGATAATCCCCTTAGAAAGTGTAGAGTAGTTATGGAAGGAAAGTCGTATCGAGTATCATAATGGATGATATTAGATAAGTTATCCCCTTAAGGGAGTAAAAATTCCCGACTATACGGCCAATGTATTTTTCAAATAGAATTGTTTCTTGGATTTTGTAAATTTCTCGATAGCGTAACGTAATGATGTGCGTGGCATGTGGTGGGCATGTTTATTTAAAAACTGAACTAGAGCGTCCGTATCGCGTTTGCCTACTTCGCGTAGCATCCAGCCCACTGCTTTATGTATTAAATCGTGAGTATCATTAAGTAATATTTCGGAAAGCTTAAGAGTATCGGCGAAGTCATTTTGCCTTATAAAGGCGAAGGTTGATATAATGGCAATACGTCTTTCCCAGAGATTTTTTGAGCGAGCCAACTTATATAAGGGCTTTTTTTTCTTCCTTAAAAGATGTTGGCCGACAATATGCGGCGCACTGATGTCGACTAGATCCCAATTATTTATGTAACGAGTATTGTCTAAATATAGCTTGCAGATAGCATCTCGAAGATTTTGATTTTGTTGAAAATTATTGGTTAGTAAAACTAACGCCAGTAAACGTTCTTCATGCCAGCGAGATTTTAGTAAGATATTGATTTCGCTTAAGCTCATTTTGCTAAACTGAGCGGCTACTTTTCTAATCAGGGGGACTTTGATACCTAAGAAAAGATCGCCCTCAGCATATTGACCTTTCCCTGTTTTAAAAAAAATTTTAATTTTTTTTGCTTCGCTTTTGCTGGCTAATTTTCTTAATGTTTTTTTTGCCTTAGCTGCTTTCATTGTTCTCCTTATGGATATTTTTGTGCCCGTTTATAGCAAAAATCATAGTCTTAGTATGAAATAAAAATATGATTTTCAACGATAAGATATTGGGCGTGTTATTTTAGGGCTATTTTCCGGTTAGCCGGTTTTCTTTGGTTATGCTGATTTAGAATAAGAAAAACAGTTAGTTATGGGAGCCAAAAGAGGTTTTTAGCCTGGAGAGGAGGTAGATTTGTCCTTTATTAAGGCTGGAAGATAGTTCGGCTAAACTCTGGACTATTTTAGTGTGGCAATATATAACTTCGCGGCATGTTTTGTCATTTTGCTCTGGAGTTTATTCAGTAGATTCTTTGCTTTGTTAATTATGTTAATTAATTGAGGCGAAGAAATTTTAATGACCTAAGTAGTTAGCAGTAATTGGTAGTAGCAGTGAAATCAAAAGTAGTTTTTCTAACCCTAATTTTCGCAACTTTCCAAAAAATTAATAATCGCAAAGAAAATGGTAGCATGATGCTGGAGGCAGCAATCACTCTGTTTGCTGGTATCGTGTTTTCTCTCGGCGTGGTTAATGTCGGCAAATATGTGTTGGCGACTAACGCTGTGGAGCAAGCTGCGCGGAGCACGGCGCGTTGTTTGACCCCAACTGATCCGGAATGCGTCCGGCTAGCTGCTAACAAAAGCGCTACGCAGCAAAACGACTGGTTCTTTATTCAATCACCCAGCGTTATTGATCAATTTGCAAACTATTATACTTACAGTGCTAATTTGGTCGAAGAAACTTGGACGACAAAATATAATCGATATGAAATTTCCAAAGTGTCACCGCAGCTAAAGGTGGAAAGTCATACTATACCTGTTGGTAATTATGCGGCAGTATCCAATTCCTATGAACAGCGAGAAGCTCTCATTGCCGTGACTGCTAAAAGAACAGATACGCTTTACTGGTATGTTCCCAAGAGTGCTAATCAGAACAATTTATTTGCTGGCAGCTACAATCAGGACAAGCTCACGATAGAAGACCGTGGAGACTGGTTGTCACATCTGAATAATCAATCTTTAGCTTTTAAAGGTGCGAATTTATCGGCGCAAGCCTTTAGCCAGGGATTTGTTGCCATGCAGACTCCGGAAGCGGGAATAGTAAAAACACAGTATGATTTAGGCAGCTCAAGCAGCGGCTACCGTGAGTATCAGTTTATTGGTGTTAAAAGTGACTATATTCAAGTTCCGGAGCTGAGCGCCAACGTTGATTGTAAGTCCGGCTCTTCTTGTGGTGTGAGTGCAAATTTCAAAGAAGATGTTGATTTTCATAACCGGGCTTATGTAGCCATTAAAGCTTTTGCTTTCGTTACTCCCAAAGAGGCAGCTAAGCCGGCAATTCAATGGGGAAGCGGCAAAGAAATGCCGGGGTTGATGATTGAGATCTTAGGCAAAAATGGTCTGCCCGATCCACGCTATAAAATCGATAGTCGCGCCAACTTCTCTGCTTATAAGACCGATGAAGGTTATTGCTTGGGTGGGGCGACCGGGGTGAATTCCACCAGTAGTGGAGCGACTTCCAATCTTTGGTTACGTGGCCCTAGCGGATCGAATGGTGGCACAAGTCCAATTTGTAACTGTGATGCTGCCGGCAACTGCGGTCGCGTTGGACATACTGCGCTAAGCATTGAAAGAGGGGGTAAATTCCGAATTCATGGTTATCTGGGAGTAAAAGGTGCTGCTGCCAATGTTACAATAGGGATTTATTACTATTTGGAGGACTACACCAAAGAAAGTCAGAAGAAGACAACGGTAAAAACTCAGAATTGCACTAAGCCTTGGTTTCCGGTCAACACGAATGGCAATGTAGTGGTGACAACAAGCAAAATTAGCATGAGAGATTGTGGCTTTAGCGATAGTGCTTGGAAATATGTTGAATGGACTGATCACTCCAGGGGTGCAAAAAAATGGACGCCGCAATGTGAAAAGCCAAACAGTAAGTATAAGCAACAAGTGGTCGCCGCGTTTAAATACCGTGATACGACAAGCGGAGTAGTCGCTTGTCCGAGCGATAACTTTCTTGAGCTTTCGACCCTGCCGGCCCCGACGAGAGACCCAGGGGAGAATAAGATTTGGTGTGGCTGGGAATTAGCGAATACAGCTGTAAGCAATGTCGAAATTGGACATGCCGATTCTTTTGCTTCTTGTGCAGGGAATAAAAAGACGACGACTTATGAAGTTTGTGGAAATTCTTTTGATTATACCCGCTCAGGAAATTATGGTGAAATCTCTACAACTATCTGCCCGCAAAGCGCTGCTTTGGTGAGCAATAGTAAAATTACTAATCCCCCTTCGTATAACGATGTGCAAGGAAATCAATATCAGCTCTCGCCAAAGAAAGTTTCCTGGGCAGGTAATGATAAGCTGGCGGCGCAGTGGCGAATAAATTCCTGGACACCGGCCGGCGTGGAAGCGACGACGCGCGTGGAGAAGAAGGCCAATCTTGTTCGATTTAAAAAAGAGCAGCAGGAGGCCCCGGTGATTAGTGCTTTCTCATTAGAAAGCATCAATGGTCAGCTGCCACCTAGTGGTTGGCAAGATTACAGTGTCCCCGTGTTGAGTCAGCAAAAAGATGTAGCGATAAAGGGATTTCCTTTTACCGATGAGGCGATCATGGAGTTACCGCGCTATGGCTATAATGAAGAACAGTGTGAAACGATTAATTATGAGTACAGTGCTGATGTCCAAAACGCCATGAGAGAATACGCGGCAGCTAACAACCCTCTGGCAGCGAAAAAAGAAGGTTATTATTTTGAAGCCGTGGCTCTTTTTGCCGGAGAAAGGCAGATTGCTCCTAGCTCTTATTTCTCTGCTCCAACTAAGGCCGATTTAGGTGTTCCTTCGTGCATTCCTATTGATGAAAAGAAAAGGCAAGGTTTAGAGGAGGCACCGCAGTATATTGGACGCTTTGATGCTACAGAAGAGGAGCCGCGCTTATGTGCAGATGCCGATAAGAAATGTTTTTCTACCCCGGTAAACTCCTATCAGTTAACAGTCGGGGACGAGAGCTATAACTATGGTCTAGCTAAAGAGCGAGGGCTTGATGAGATTAAAAGAACATTCGGCGAAACAGTAAAAGTCGGTTGCGATCAGAGCGGTTGTGCTCAGATTGATGTAAATAATGAGGGGCTAATGACTCAGGTTAAAGTTAAATACAATTTGCCGCTAAGTTTTCCGCTAGATTTAGTCTTAGGATCTGACCATGTTGAAGTAGTTACGGTTAAAGAAGAAGCGAGTGAATTAGCGTTGATCGCTTCGCGAATTGCTGAATAATCCTAAAAAATTCAGTTGAGGCGATAAAAAGCCTCAAAAAATAAAAAATCATGCCTACTTACCTTAGAATTTGAAAATCACTATGGGGAGGGTGCAATTTTTTATTTTTTGAGGGCCACCCAAAGAGAGACTGAGTTTTTTAGGCTTAATAAATTGGCTACTGCCATTTTTAGAATAATAAATTTGGCTTGAGCAACATTGCAGAATTCTGTTAAAAGTTCGCTAGATTTTTGAGATGATCCTTTTAGGGAGCAAAGTAAGTTAAGGAGACGAATATGGCAGATCAGGGTATGCAACCGGTTTATCCGACATCAGCAAAACCACTTTTCAACAGAATTGCTTTTTTGTTAATTGGGTTAGCTGCTTTGGCCTTGATTAGCTGGTTGTTCGGCAGCACCTATGAAGACGAAGATGATTTATCTGTTGCTCCTAAGTCTGTCCAAGATTCAGCCCCGAGAAGGAAATAAACCTAAAGTAAACTTTGCCAAGCTTCGTGATGCTTTAAAAGATTCAGCGCTTTTTTCAATAAAGTTTGCCCCGGCTCCATTCTATGCCAGGTAGAAGCACCAGACGGATGGGGAAGTGGGATAAGGTCAATATCTAGATTGCCGCGTTTGATCTCAAGTTTGCGCCCAATAATTTTGTCTAATGTGCTTACTTCTAAAAACTGACAGATAGCTAATTTTCCCACGGTAATTATTAACTTTGGTTTTAGCAGATCAATCTCTTCATTTAGCCAACGAGAACAATTGGCGATTTCTTTGTCATCAGGCACTCGATCGCCTCCCTTGGGGTTCTTCCCGGGAAAGCAACGGCACACGGCAGCCATGAAAGCACGATTACGAAAATCTTCTTCCTCAATGCCGATAGACGAGAACCATTTGAACATCGTTTTGCCTGCTGTCCAAGCAAACGGCTGACCAAAAAAACCTTCTTTTGGTCCGGGGGCTTGACCAATAAGCATGACGGGGGAAACTACTGGTCGCCCCGTGACTACAGGACTAATCATTTTGGGGCACAGAGAGCATTTTTTTAGTTTAGTGACATGCGCGGTAATTTGCTTTTGTAGCAAAGAGTTAGAAGCCATAACGATTAACCATATATTAGATTTCCATCATCAAATTGAGCTCTGTCTTTCTACCCTCACTTTAGCTATCGAGGAAATAATAACCTTTGGCCTTTTCTCTAAAATTTTCTCTGAAATTTAATACTAATATGCCTTCTTATATTGAAAAGCCTGTTATGAAGTTATCTAACCCCTTAATTATTTTCATGTAACACGTCCTCTGAGAACCGGGTACGGGAGTAAATGTGCACTTTATATATAGCGTGGTTGCGTTCGGGTGTTAATTGAGCCAAATAGGGGTGCTCATAATAGGGGGGAGGAATGTTGAAGATCACAGGAAATAGTCCGGAGAAGACAGACAATGGGCTGGTGCAGATCGAGAATGTCTCTAAGCGTTTTCGTAAGCACACGCTTTCCAAGCGCGGTTATTCTACCCTTAAGTCTCGATTGCTGGCCAAGATTTTTCGTAGAGAAGCTGCTCCAGATCGTTCTTATTTGCAGGTGCTTAAGAACTTAAGTGTAAAGATCGAATCGGGAAAGTCAGTCGGGATTATTGGCCACAATGGTTCAGGCAAAAGCACATTATTGAAATTGATTTCCGGTATTTATCGTCCGGACTCGGGTCGTATTGTGAAACATGGTCGTATTTCAGCGTTGATCGAGTTGGGAGCGGGATTTCACCCCGACTTTACGGGGCGAGAAAACATTTACCTCGGTGGCGTAATGTATGGACTTACGCGCAAAGAGATAGATGAAAAATACAATGATATTGTGGCTTATGCCGAGCTTGAGGACTTTATTGATGATCCGGTAAGGACTTATTCTTCAGGCATGTATATGCGACTTGGTTTTAGTTTAGCTGTGCATACCGATCCCGATATTTTATTGGTCGATGAGGTCTTAGCTGTTGGCGATGCCAGTTTTATTCATCGTTGCCATGATACAATTAGTTATTTTCGCCGCAGCGGTAAAACTATTATCTTAGTTACTCATGATTTAGCTTCCGTCGTTCGTTGGTGCGATGAAGCGATTTGGCTTGATGGCGGTGTGATTAAAAAGCAGGGAGAACCCAAGCTAGTGGTGGATAGCTACATGCAATATGTGCAGCGCCAAGAGGAGCATAACTTTCTCGAATCTCAAGAGACAATAGACGCAGTTACGGGAAAAGATGAGCATCGTTGGGGGAATGGGGATGTTAAACTGCGGGCAGTGCGCATTAAAGATGCACAAGGTAACGAGAAGCATGTTTTCTCTCCGGAAGAAGGGCTGCAATTGGAGGTAGATTACCAAGTTAATAAACAGTTAGAAGATCTTGTTTTTGGCGTCGGGATTGTGCGTGCAGATGGAATATGCGTGCATGGGACGAATACGGAAATTGCCGAGATTAAATTGCCCGAACAGAAACTCCAAGCCGGACAGGGAACTTATACTTATAAGATTAAACGATTAGGTTTGGTTAGTGATAGTTATTATCTTGATGTCGCGGCGCACAAAAAAGACAGCACCCCTTATGATTACCATCACATGTTGTATAAATTTTCAGTGCGCAGCGAGCGCGGGGATATTGGCGTTTTTAGTCCGGATTATTCCTGGGAGATAAAATAAAGCTATGTTTAGAAATATCGTGGAAATGTGGCGCTTTCGCTCACTGACTTGGGCTTTAGTTGTGCGCCATTTAAACACGCGTTATCGCGGGTCCTTTTTGGGCTTTATTTGGTCTTTTTTAAACCCGCTTTGTTTGATTGCCGTTTATTCTTTGGTTTTTCGCTACTATGTGCGCTTCGGCAATGTGGAGCATTACACTTTATTTTTATTTGCCGGCCTTCTTCCTTGGATTTGGTTTTCTAGTGGATTACTGGAGGCGACAGCATCAATTAGTGGTGGTGGCAGCCTAATTACAAAAGCTATGTTTCCCGCACACATCTTGCCGCTTGTCTCAGTCCTTACTAATTGTTTTAATTTTCTTTTCGCGCTGCCGATTTTAATCGGCTACATGCTTTTTTGTGGGGAGTCGCTTACAGTGGCCTTGTTTTATTTTCCGTTGATTATTTTTATTGAGCTGATTTTTATTGTCGGTCTGGCTTTAGCGCTAGCAGCTATCAATGTGCACTATCGTGATGTGCAGCATATTTTGGGGAATGTATTGACTTTCTTATTCTTCCTTAGTCCTATTTTGTATCCGGTGGAGAATGTGCCGGCCGAACTTAAAATTACGCTACTGGTGAATCCGCTGGCTTATTTTACACAGATGTATCAGGCAATTTTTACTCAAGGGGTAAATCCGAGCGGGCTTTATTTAGGGGTGAGTGCTTGTTGCGCCGGTTTAAGTTTTGTTATCGGCAATATGATCTTTAATCACTATCGAGAAGATTTCGCGGAATTAGTCTGATGAGAATAGACCAATTTGTTCATACCTTAAATTATGGGGATGCGATTTCCAATGAAGCGCTCACCATTCAGCGTTTGCTTAGAGCTCAGGGTATAGCGAGTGACATTTATGTTATTCATGCCCACGAGCAGGTTAAGCAATATGTGCGCTATTGGGCTACGAACCGAGACGAGATTTTGGCGGGAAAAGATTCGCAGCAAGCGATAATTCTTCACTACTCAATTGCTTCGCCACTCAATGCAGCTTTTAGTGACCTGCGACAATTAAAGCGCGTTTTAGTTTTTCATAATCTCACGCCGGCGCACTGGTTTTTGTCTTATAATGATCGCGTGGTGAAGGATCTGGAAGTGGGATTTTCTGAGCTCCCCCGATTACTGCCGCAGGCGGATCTATTACTGGCTGATTCGGCTTATAATAAAAAAGAACTGCTGGCCTTTGGGGCAAAGGATGTCAATGTTTTACCTTTGCCGCTTGATTCACAAAAATGGTCAGTAGCCGCTAATGCCGGTATTGCGGCGGCCTTAAGAGATCATGGCGGGAAAAATATTCTACATGTTGGGCGACTTGCTCCTAATAAGTGTATTGAAGATATTATCAAAGCTTTTTATTTTTACCATCACAAAATTGAAAAGAAGAGCAAGCTTTGGCTGATTGGTATCGATATTGATACGGAGATTTATTCTTTTGAGCTGCGCCGCTTGGTTAGTGAATTGCGCTTGGAGGGTGATGTTGAGTTTGTAGGTGCGGTGGCTGATTGTGAGCTGCGGGCATTTTATGAAAATAGCGATTTATATCTGTGCACCAGTGAACACGAGGGCTTTTGCGTTCCATTATTAGAGGCGATGTATTTTGCTTTGCCGGTTATTGCTTACGATGCTTGTGCGGTTGGTGAAACTTTAGGCGATGGTGGTGTGCTCATTGATCATAAACGACCTGCCGAAATTGCGGAGATCATGAATTTGCTGCTTGCGGATAACAGCCTTCGCGCGGGTTTACTAACGGCGGCTAAAGCGCGGGCAGTTGAGTTTGGATTAGAGAAGTTTGAGAAGTTATTGCAAAGCGAGTTAATTAGGAAGTTGTGGAGTTAGTGAACGGAGTATGAAGAGAATTGGATTAGATGGACGAGCATTGGAAAGTAACTTTAAAGCACATGCTTCCCGCGGAACGGGGCGTTATGTGCAGGAAGTTCTCAAGCAGCTATTGGACTATAGTGATGAGGAATTTAACTTTGGGCTATTTCGTTCAGCTGATTTGCAGTTAAGCGACGGCCAAGAGGGTATTTTAGAAAAGCTGCCCTATGGTCGACGAACAGTGGAGAATCAGCTTTTTTCGCCGGCTAAGCTAAATAAGCTTCCTTTTGACGTTCTGCATTTTTTTAGCCACTGTGACGCTCCGGCTTGGTTTGTAAAGCCTTACATGCTGACAGTATTGGACTTGATTCCACTGAAATTTCCAGAAATGTATAGAGCGCAAAAACCAAGTTGGCGTTTTAATATGGCTCGTTGGTTAGAAAATAAGGCAGCTAAACATGCCCAGGGCATTTTTACGATCAGTGAATCAACCGCGCGCGACTTAGTCGAGATTTTAGATTACCCGCCACAGAAAGTGCAAGTGACTTACCTGGCTGTTGATGAGCAGTTTCGACCCCTAGCTTCGACAGTTGAGGAAAGAAGATTTAAGCAGGGGCAGCTTAAAAGACAGTTGGGTTATGCCGAGTTAGAGTCCATGCTCTTATATGTAGGGGGGATAGATCCGAGAAAGAACGTTTCTTTTTTGATTGAGCTTTTTGCGGCATTTTTACAGACTCATCGTGGCGCATGTAACCCAAAGCTGGTTATTGTCGGCCGCATTGAAGCTGATGATCAATATCCGCTACTCTTAGCTAAGATTAAAGAATGCCAAGTCGAAGAATCGGTGAAGCTTGTTGGCTATGTTCCGGATGAGCAGTTGTATGCTTATTATCAGGCGGCGGATGTTTTCATCTTTCCTAGTCTATATGAAGGCTTTGGTTTGCCTGTGTTGGAGGCTATGGCCTGCGGAACTCCGGTGCTGGCGGGCAATAATTCTTCTTTACCAGAAGTCATGGGGCCAGAAAGTCTACGTTTAAATGACAATGATTTAGCCGAGTGGCATAAGGCCCTTAGTGCTACCATTGAAAAGGTAGAAATGCATGCTCATCTTAGCGAAATCGGGTTAAGGCAGGCCCAGCAGTTTTCTTGGGAGAAAACTGCTGATTCTATGATTACCGGCTATAAAAGATTTTTATGTGAATAGGTGATGTCAGCGAATATAGAGCAGAAAAAAAGGCAAATTGATCTCATCCTTATCCTCTGTCTTTTACTGGGACTGGCGCAGCGTCTTTGGTTTTTAATTCACTCCGGTTGGGCAATTGAATCCGACGAGGCGATAGTTGGTTTGATGGCCAAGCATATTGCCGAAGGCAAAGAATGGCCAATTTTCTATTATGGCCAGTATTACATGGGTAGTTTAGAGGCGATCTTTGTTGCTTTGCTCTTCTCGCTTGTTGGTATTTCCAATGTCACTTTGAAGCTTGTCCCGTTTCTTTTTTCGCTTATTCATATTTATCTTGTTTACCTTTTAGCTAAGTCTTTGGCCGGGCGTGGAGTAGCCAGACTGGCTGCGCTCTTTACCGCCGTTGCTCCTGTTACATTGATTGTCTGGAGTTCCAAACCGCGCGGCGGTTTTATTGAGCTGGTGGTGATCGGGACTTGGTGTTTGTATTTAGCCGTCGTTTGGTTAAAAAGCGCCAAACAGGATAGCAAAACTCTGCTGCTCTTGGGTTTTCTTCTTGGTCTTGGCTGGTGGGTTAATAATCAGATTTTGTTTTATATGGTGGCCATCGGCGTAGTATTTGCCTGGCATTATTTGCGCTCTTATCCTTTCGCTAAGACCGGCAAAGATGTGCTAACTGCACTGCTTTCTTTTCTCCTCGGCAGCAGCCTGTTTTGGTATGCCAATTTGATAAGCACACCACGTTTTCAATCATGGGGAAATTTGGGGCATCAAGCCAGCCCGGATAAGGTTTGGAGTTACTTTGTCGGGTTCCTTACAGAAGCGCTACCTATCTTATTGGGTGCGAGAAATCCTTGGGAGTATAGCGATGTTTTCACCGGAGCCGGGCCGATCGCAGCTTTTATCTATTTTATTTGCCTAATAGCTTTCATTGTTTATATCGCCAAACAAAAACAATCTGCGGACGCGCTAATTTTGGTTTTTGTTGCCGTCGTGCCGCTTATCTTTTCTACTTCCGGTTTTGGCTGGCTTAGTCAGGAGCCGCGCTATTTACTGCCGATGTATTCAGTGCTGGGCATAGTCGAGGCATTAGCTGTTAGCTACCTTTGGCAGAGCAAATATTTAGGGCTTAAATATTTAGCCCCGATTTTGGCGCTGAGTATAGTTTTGTTAAATGTTTATTCTAATTATGGACGCGGTGGCTATCTACCGGGTGAGCCTTTTGTCTATGAGGGTGAGCGGGTAAGTAAGGATCATAGTGTTCTTTATCAATGGTTGAAGCAGGAGAGATACGATCACATTATCACTAATTACTGGATAGGTTATCGTGTCGCTTTTGAAACCAAAGAAGCGGTTACTTTCACGCACTTTATGGAGCCGCGAACGCTGAGAATAAAAGAATATGAACGTGACGGTTGGTGGCAAGGGCAGATTTACCCTTATGTTTTAGTCCCTAAGCAGGCGCAGGAGTATGCTCGTTGGTTAAATGATCTTGGTTATAATTTTCGCCTCACCAACCTAGGCAGCTACGTAGTGATTGATCGTGTTGTGCCCATGTATTTTCGCAACGAGAAAATTATTTTGACCCCAGAGCAGATTGTCTCCACCCAACGGCCTGAGTGGCGTGAGCGCATGATTGATGGGGATATGGGGACGCGATGGGGAAGCGGCTTGCATCAAACCCCGGGCATGAGTATTACCGTGAACCTTGATGGGCAGAAAACGGTGGGTAGTTTGAGTCTGGAATTGGGTTTTTGGACGACGGATAGAGCCCGGGAACTGTTTATCGAGGGGCAAACAAATGATGGTCAGTGGTGCGTTATTTTTAGCACAGCCGGCAATTTGAAATTTTATGAAGAAACAGCACGGACGTTAGATCTGTATTTTAAACCCCAGCCGTATAAGGCTATTCGTTTAATCCAGACGGGTAAGCATCCGGTACTTGATTGGTCGATAGCAGAATTATCATTGTATAAGGTGGAAAACTAAAATCGCTGAGGAATTTATGATCGCAGATAAAGACTTATTGGTTGATACTCTTGGTGCTCCAGAAATTACTTCTCCGATTTACGAGCGCAATAAAAATAGCGCTAGTGCTTATCGGATGATTGAAGCTGATGAGAAAGTGCGTTTTCGTGTGGAGATAATTTCGTCAAATAGCGATGAAGACAATTTGTATTTTGAAAAGGCGGGGCCGCGGGAGAAGATTTATTTTGATCCCAAAAAAACGACGGCGGCTATTGTTACCTGTGGTGGGCTTTGTCCGGGGTTAAATAATGTTATCCGTTCTTTGGTCTATGAATTATCTATTAACTACGGGGTGGAGAATATATTGGGTTTTCGCTATGGGTATCTTGGTTTTGAGCCTAATGCCGCACATAAACCAATGAAGCTCACCTGTGAGGACGTGAAGCAGATTAATTTTCAAGGTGGTAGTATTCTGGGCAGCTCTCGTGGCCCGGTTGATCCGAAAGTGATTGTTGATACTTTGCTTAAGTATAAGGTTAACATTCTTTTTACTGTCGGTGGGGATGGAACACAGCGTGGGGCACTGAAGATAACCGATGAACTGAACAAACGAAACGCCAAGGTAAGTCTGATTGGCATTCCTAAAACTATCGACAATGACGTGCCGTTTGTTTACCGGACTTTCGGTTTTGCTACGGCCGTGGAGCAAGCGCAAAAAGTGATAGAAAATGCCGGCGTTGAGGCTGATTCCTACTTGAATTGTGTATCTATTGTGCGTTTGATGGGCCGCGATGCTGGATTTATTGCAGCTATGGCCACATTGGCTGCTCAACAGGTCGATGTCTGCCTCATTCCGGAAGCATCTTTTACTCTGGAAGGAGAAAATGGACTGTATAATTATCTGCTGCGCCGCTTAAAAGAGAAAGGATCATGTATTGTGGTTGTGGCCGAAGGCGCCGGCCAAGAATTTTTCACCAATACTGCCGCGCAATTTGACGGGTCAGGAAATAAATTGCACAACGACATTGGTGTTTTGCTTAAAGATAAGCTCAGCAGCTTTTGTAAAGAGCAAGGAATAGCGGCAAACTTCCGCTACTTCGACCCTACTTATAGTGTGCGCTCTGTGCCTGCTAATGTTGCCGATAACTATTTTAGTGACCAGTTGGCTCGTGCCGCTGCCCATGCCGGTATGCAGGGGAAAACGAACATAATTATTGGAGATTGGTATAATAATTTAACCCATGTTCCTATTCCTTTGGTGTGTGCGCATAAAAAACGCATCAATCCTAAGCAGGAGCTATGGCGAAATGTTTTGGCTGTAACCGGACAACCGACTGATATGAAGTAAGTAAGGAGGTATTTATGGGATTTAATTGCGGCATCGTAGGGCTTCCTAACGTAGGTAAGTCGACCATTTTTAACGCGCTTACTGCCAACCAGGTAGATGCCGCAAACTATCCCTTTTGCACGATAGAACCAAATACAGGCGTGGTGGCTGTTCTGGATGTGCGTTTAGATACTTTGGCCAAATTAGCTAAGTCCAAGCAGATTATTCCGACAACAATTGAGTTTGTTGACATTGCCGGATTGGTTAAGGGAGCCTCGAAAGGTGAGGGGCTGGGCAATCAATTTTTAGGCCATATTCGGGCTGTGGATGCCATAGTTCACGTTGTTCGCTGTTTTGATGACGGTAATGTTACCCATGTTCATGAAACAGTTTCACCGCGGCGTGATGCTGAGATTATTGAAATGGAACTGATTTTTGCTGATCTTGAACAGGTCGATAAGCGTATCGATAAGGTAGGTCGAATGGCTAAGATTGGGGATAAAGAAGCTCAGCTGGAATTTGGCGCTTTAGAGATAGCCAAAAAGGCACTAGAAAGCGGCAAGCCGCTGCGTTTAGTTCCAGAATTTGATGCTCAGGCTTGCTCCCTGCAAATGCTCACCACTAAACCGATGCTTTATTTGGCCAATGTGGCCGAGGAAGATGCTATGCTTGAGCCCAACTCGACTAAAAACGCCTATCTGGTTGATCTGGCGGCCTATGCAGCCGAACAAAAGTGTTCAGTGGTGGTAATTTCGGGAAAAGTGGAATCAGAAATAGCTCAGCTGGGGCAAGATGAGAAAAAAGTCTTTCTTGAGGACTTAGGATTACATGAGTCAGGTCTCTTCAGACTAGCTAAAGAGGGATATAAGTTACTAGATCTTATTACATTTTTTACCGCCGGAGAAAAAGAAACAAGGGCCTGGACATGTGCTGCCGGTAGTCGCGCCCCTCAGGCTGCCGGTAAGATCCATACTGATTTTGAAAAAGGATTTATTCGCGCTGAGATCACTAGCTATGAAGATTACGTTGGCTGCGGCGGAGAACACGGGGCAAAAGAAAAAGGTAAAACGCGTGTTGAAGGAAAAGATTATATCGTGCGTGATGGTGATGTTGTGTTTTTTCGCTTCAATGTCTGATTAGTGTCCGATACTTACATTCGGGCATGTCGTTTAGTGGTCTAACTAGTTAATATTCTTACAAGAAAGACTGTTGCTAAAAAGCGTCAAATGCGCCTTGTTTGCAGTGATCACCCCCAAATATTTGCGCATGTTTCTTTTTGTGAATGCAATTCTGTCTGTGTGCTACTTGCTGAAATATGTTTTCGAAACTTCTCCGCACGCATTTCATGTGGCGCCGAAGGGGATAATTTGGTCATTTATTTTTCTTTGCCGATCGATTTTGGAAATATTTTTGCAACGAGAGGAAAGTTCCTTTCATGGGTCAAAGTTGTTTTTCTTCTAAAAAATTTAAAAAAGACTCCGCGAAAAAGTAAAATCTTACCTTAATCTAGCTAAAAATATAGCATGGAGAGTTTTGCTGAAAGAGGAAAATAAAAACGATGCACAAAGTTTTTCTCTGCGTGCGAGAAAAGAAAATGGAAATTTTCGGTACGCATGAGAAAAAAAAGTAAAGTTTTTTGCCACAATGTGACGACAAAAGCATCTAAGATGAAAAAATTTTATCAAAAAATAAAATTTTTGGTAAAATTTTAATTGAACGATCATCTAATTTGTGTAATTAGTATGTTCGTAAGTTGTGCGATGCTTAATTTGTTTTGTTGTATTAATAATAAAAGCAATCACGCGATGGCATAATGGTGGCTGTGAGGGTTAGGTGGTAGGAGATCCGGCACGCACAATTAGTTGAGTTGATCGTATGCCGACGCGTTTAGCAAATAAGGAATGATATTATGGCAACTAAGAAGAAAGCTGTTAAGAAAGCCGCTCCTAAGAAAGCTGCTAAGAAAGCTGCTAAGAAAGCCCCGAAGAAAGCTGCTAAGAAGTGCAAAAAGTAAGAAATTACTTTCTTACACAGCAGGTCGGCTAAGCCGACCGCTTAATAAAGCCGCTGCGCAAGTAGCGGCTTTTTTTTTGCTTGAAGTCCTATCTTGTGCAGAATTCGCCATATTCCCCGCAAAATAATACAACACCCCCGGAGGCAAATATGAAACAAACTTCAGATTTACGTGTTGAAGAGCTAATCCCTCTTATTCCGCCGCAGGAATTAGGCCGCGAAATTGCAATAACGGAGGAAGCTGCTGCCTTTGTCTCTGACTCCCGACAACAAATAGTCAATATCATTCAGCGCCAGGACAAGCGTTTGCTCGTAATAGTTGGTCCCTGCTCAATACATGATGAGCAGATGGCCAATGATTATGCCAGCCGCTTAGCCAAGATAATGCCTGAGCTTTCGGACCGTCTCTATATTATTATGCGTGTCTATTTTGAAAAGCCCCGCACATCTGTGGGGTGGAAGGGGTTAATTAGTGATCCGCACATGGATGGTTCCACTGATATGGCCACCGGGCTTAGAACAGCGCGCCGGATTTTACTAAACATCGCGCAGACCGGTGTCCCCACAGCTACCGAAATGCTGGATCCAATCATTCCTCAATATACAGCTGACCTTATTTCTTGGGGGGCTATTGGTGCGCGGACCACTGAGTCTCAGACGCACAGAGAGATGAGCAGCGGTTTATCTATGCCTATCGGGTATAAAAATTCCACCGAAGGTGATGTCGATGCCGCGATTAACGCCATCAAGGCCGCGCGGGAGTGCCATACATTTCTCGGTATTAATGCCGAAGGTCACGCTTGCATCGTTAAAACCCGTGGGAATAGCGATGGTCATGTGATATTAAGGGGAGGAAGACAGGGAGCAAATTTTGATCCGGTAACTTTGCAGCAAGTAAGTGCTAAGCTCAAGGCCCAAGGACTAATTGATGCCGTGGTTGTAGATTGTAGTCATGATAATTCTGGTAAAATTGCTAGGAATCAGGAACTGGTTTGTCAATTGGTAATAAATGAACGCCTACATGGTTACCCGCAAATTGTGGGGGTGATGTTGGAAAGCAACATTAATGAAGGCAAACAACCCATTTCTCCTGATTTAAGTAAGCTTTGTTATGGAGTCTCTGTTACCGACGATTGTATGGGGTGGGAGCAGACTGAGAAATTACTACGTTGGATGCATAGCCAACTGGGCTGAACAGTTAAAATAGAAAAATATTAGGAAAGACTATGTTAGACATAAAACTTATTCGCGAAAACCCAGAGAAAGTTAAACAAGCACTCTTAAAGCGCATGAGCGATATTGATTTTAGCGAGCTTTTGGCTTGGGATGCTAAGCGCATAAGTTTAAGACAAGAATCCGATGCGCTAAAAGCTAAGCGCTCAGAAGAATCCAGCCAAATACCTGTACTCAAGAAAGCCGGTCAATCGACTGACGAGCTGATGGCACGCATGAAAGAACTCTCCGATAAAGTTACAGCTATCGATGCCGAAGTTGTGCAGATAGAAAAGCAAATGGACGATTTCATGGTGGGACTTCCTAATCTTCCGCTCGATGACGTCGTCGCTGGCGACAAAGAGAATAATGAAGTGATCAAGACTTTTGGCGAAAAGCCAAATTTCAGCTTTAAAGCCAAAGACCATGTGGAGTTGGTTACGTCTTTGGGGCTTATTGATTATGAGCGCGGTGTAAAGCTCGGCGGCAATGGCTTTTGGTTATATAAAGGCAAAGGCGCGCTGATGGAATGGGCGCTGCTGAATTATTTTGTCGAAGAGCATCTCAAAGATGGCTATGAGCTGATTTTACCGCCGCATCTTTTAAATTATGAATGCGGTTATACGGCCGGGCAGTTTCCTAAATTCATCAATGATGTATTCCATATCAAAAACGCTGAAGGCGAAAAGGGCATGCGCTTTTTGCTACCCACAGCAGAAACAGCGCTTTGCAATATTTTCCGCGATGAAATCTTAGCCGAAAATGAGCTACCGAAGAAATATTTCGCCTACACGCCTTGCTATAGAAAAGAAGCAGGCAGCTATCGCACCGAAGAGCGTGGCATGATTCGTGGTCACCAATTTAATAAAATTGAAATGTTCCAATATACGCGCCCCGAAGCTTCAGAAGCCGCGCACCAAGAGCTATTAGGAAAAGCTGCCCGCTTGGTCGAAGGGTTGGGGCTACATCATCGCATCAGTAAGCTCTCAGCCGGTGACACCAGCTACGGAATGGCTAAAACCTATGATGTGGAAGTGTGGATTCCCAGCATGAATGATTACAAAGAATTATCTTCTGTTTCTAACGGCACTGACTACCAAGCGCGACGTGGCAATATGCGCTTTAAGCGAGACGGTGCGAAGAAAACCGAATTCATGCACACATTAAATGCTTCCGGGTTAGCAACCAGCCGCATTATTCCGGCTATCTGCGAACAGTTTCAACAAGAAGACGGCAGCGTAATTGTTCCCCAAGTGCTTCGCAAATGGGTAGGGGTAGAGCGATTGAGCAAGTAGGGGGCAGGCCGCGCTAAGTTTTTTGGGGTCAAATGCGTTACTTTGGAGCAGCACGTGGGAGCGCCATAGGCGTAATAAATTGCCGCGGGCGCCTTGGAGAGCGGAGCATGCCAGCTGCGCTGTGCAGCTAAGCCGCCAAATGCCGTGCGATCTTGCAACGCAGGCGACCCAGTTGTTCGCTGCCGCTCACAATATGGGTCGCGTTTCACAGGCGCTGGTGAAGTTATTTATCTCCGTGGCGACACCGCTGCGGAGGATGCTTTATGACTCTTACGCGATTTACTTACGTCGTGGTTATACGAATGCTAGTGGCCCTTCAGCCTTTGACTTTAATCCAGAGCTCGTCTAGTTGGGCAAGGCTATATTCTTTTAACGGCCGCTCGGCGATGCTTTCCATATTCATGAAGCGGGTTTGGAATTTCTCGCATGCGTCGCGCAGGCAATCTTCGGCGCGCAGATCAAGCTTTCGGGCTAGTTGGGTGAGCGCAAAGAGTAGGTCGCCAAGTTCTTCGGATACTCTTTGCTTGGGAGCGGCTGGATCGTTGATCTCGACTTTTAGTTCGGCTACTTCTTCGTCGACTTTTGCTAAGATGCTTTCTAAATCAGACCAATCGAAATTTACGCGCGCGGCCCTTTCGCCCATGCGCTGAGCACGCAAGAGAGCGGGCATGGCTTTGGGGATCCCCGCAAGATAAGAAGTATTTTCCTTGGCGTCTTCTTTGCGCTCTTCTTGTTTGATGGCCTCCCAATTAATGATTACATCAGAGGCGCCGTTTACTTGAGTTTGCCCAAAGACGTGCGGGTGGCGGCGAATAAGCTTGGTGCTGATATTTTCAATAACTTGGTCAATATCAAACGCGCCTCTGTCTTTGGCCATTTGGGCATGAAAGACCACTTGCAGCAAAAGGTCGCCCAGTTCAATGGCTAACTCTTTGTCGTCTTCGTCTTCAATAGCTTCAATTACCTCATAGGCCTCTTCGATCAAATAGGCGGTGATGGACTTATGTGTTTGCTCCAAATCCCAGGGACAGCCGCCTTGTGGTGAGCGCAACTCAGCCATTATCGCTACTAATTTTTCAAATAGAATGCCGGTGTTTGTCATTGTGCCCCGCTGGAAATGCTGTGCTTGAATTGCCAGCAGCGGAAATACCCTTAGCAGCAGCTAAAGTCAAAGGGGCGGGAAAGGTGCAAATGGATTTCAGGACTTATCTAAAGTTAGCTTGGTTTCGCCCCTAAGTTCGGGTTTGTCTTCGTCCGGTGTTTTCCCGAAAGCTGACTGGATATTATCAAAGCTTCCTTCATCAGCGAGCTTTATTTTTAGGCGCAGGTTATTAGCGCTATCAGCGTTACGTAAGGCCTCTTCCAGGGTGATTTTCCCTTCCTTGAAATACTGAAACAAATGCTGGTCAAAAGACTGCATACCAACAGTATTACTCTTTTCAACTGCTTCTTTAAGCTCGTCGATTTTGGCTTTCTGGATGAGGTCTCTTATTCGCGGGCTTGCCAACATTACTTCCACTGCCGCTGTGCGGTTACCGTCTTGGCAACGTACTAAACGCTGGCTGATAATAGCGCGCAGATTTAGAGATAACTGCATATAAATTTGCACATGTCTTTCTGCAGGGAAGAACCCCAACACGCGCTCAATGGCTTGATTAGAGTTATTGGAGTGCAAAGTTGCTAAGCAAAGGTGTCCGGTTTCTGAGAAAGTAAGCGCGGCTTCCATTGTCTCAGTGTCACGTATCTCTCCGATCAAGATCACATCCGGTGCTTGGCGCAAAGCGTTTTTTAGCGCAATGTGATAGTTGTCGGTGTCCATGCCGATTTCTCTTTGATTGATAATCGATCTTTTGTGTTGGTGGACGAACTCGATAGGATTTTCAATGGTTATAATATGGCCGGCTTGACTGCTGTTTCGATAGTCCATCATCGCAGCCAGAGTCGTAGATTTTCCTGAGCCTGTGGCGCCAACGACCAATACCAGTCCGCGTTTAGACATAGAAACGTCTTTAAAGATGGAGGGTAGATTAAGTTCTTCGATAGTGGGTACGCTGGTTTTGATCTGGCGAATTACTACGCCCACGCAACCGCGCTGACGGAAAACATTTACACGAAAGCGCCCTAGAGCAGAGTAATAGATGGCTAGATTTTGCTCGTTCGTCGCTTCGAATTCGCGCTGTTGCTTTTCGCTCATCAGGCTCATCGCCAGAGAGGCAGTTTCATCCGGAGTTAATACACGATTGCCGGCGGGGCGGACGACGCCATTGACGCGATAAGCCGGAGGGCTATCAACAGTGATATATAAATCGGAAGCATCGTGTTCGATCATTAATTCCAGCAATTTTGTAATATCTAACATAATGTTACCTTCGCTTAACTGTTGATCGCTTCTATGGAGCCGAGTTTTTCGATCACTGTGTCATCAGTGATCAAACCCTTTTCGTAAAGTTCCTTGATGGACATGGCCATCGTGCGCATACCGACATTTTGGCTAGTCTGCATCATACTCGGTATCTGGTGAATTTTCCCTTCACGTATCAGATTGCGCACAGCGCTTGTGCCAATCAGTATTTCTAATGCCGCGACACGTCCCCCGCCGATTTTTTTGCAGAGCGTTTGCGTAATGACGGCTTGCAGAGATTCAGAAAGCATAGCTCGAACCTGCGCTTGCTGTGCTGCCGGGAAGACGTCAATGATACGATCCATTGTTTTTGGCGCGCTCGATGTGTGTAATGTGCCAAAAACAAGATGTCCGGTTTCGGCGGCTGTTAAGGCCAGCTGGACAGTTTCTAAATCGCGCATTTCGCCGACGAGAATGAAATCCGGATCTTCGCGCAACGCTGCTCTGAGAGCTGAGCCGAAACTCATCGTGTGTGGCCCAACTTCACGTTGATTAACTATGCACTTTTTGTTGGTGTGAACAAATTCTATCGGATCTTCGATGGTTAAAATATGACCTTCGTTTTCTTCGTTCACTAAATTGAGCATGGCGGCTAGCGTAGTTGATTTACCTGAGCCGGTAGGGCCGGTAACCAAAATCAAACCCTTTTCTTTACGTGTCAGTTGCGTAAGGATTGCCGGCATACCCAGCTGCTCTAGCGTGAGAATTTTTGAAGGAATCAAACGGAAGACAGCACCCATGCCGCGACGCTGACGGAAAATGTTGACGCGAAATCTCGCCGCATCTCCCAGGTCAATGGAAAAATCGGCGTCACTCTTTTCTTCGAACATTTTACGTTGATGATCGCCCATGATGTCATAGAGCATGTGCTCTGTCTGTTCATCATTAAGTGGCGGGACTTTAATGCGTTTCATTGCGCCATCAACGCGAATCATGGGAGATTCTCCGGCGCTGATGTGCAAGTCCGATCCGCCTTGTTGAAAGGTGAAGGTTAAAAGTTGTGTGATATCCATGATCTTCTCAATATGTTTTAATCGAGCGTTAGTCTCAGTATGTATAATCGGAACAAAGGCTCATTTGGTTTAATGGAGAAGTCATTTTTTCAGGATATAAAATATAAAAATAACAGATAGTTATCCGACTAAATCACCACCGACATAAAGACTTTTTTGTCCGCGCAATCCCTGATCCCTTGGGATAATATGTTTAAGCAAAAAATATTTTTTAGAAATGTCTTGTATATCCAGTTACTTTGGCTTTATATCGGGGTTTAATTGCAATTTATTGATAAGGCCTATGATAAATCTTAGTGAAAACATAGATATCTATATTCCAGATGGAGCTTTTAGGGAAACAGCGCTGGAGCGCATTACTCATCTGGGTATCGGAGCGCATCCCGACGATTTAGAAATAATGGCCATTGATGGAATTCTCAAATGTTACAATGGTAAGATTCCAAGTTTTGGTGGAATTACTTGCACTAATGGGTCCGGAGGAGTGCTGGCTAATCAATATGCCACTTTGTCTCGAGAGAATTTAAAAGAGATCAGAAAACAAGAACAGAAAAATGCCGCTCTTGTTGGTCGCTATAGTGCAGTCATGCAGCTGGGATTTAATAGCAGCGACATCATGGGTAAGAGTAACGAATTATTCGAGCGGAATATAAAAGAGATACTACTCTCTACTAAGCCGAAAGTTATTTATACGCATAATCCCGTGGACAAACATGCCACACACCTTGCTGTTTTATTAACTGTAGTAAAAGTATTGCGCTCGTTAGCCTCGGAATACAAACCGCAGGAATTTTATGGTGCCGAGGTATGGCGGGATCTTGATTGGCTCAGCGATACTGATAAAATACGCTTTGATGTCAGCGCTATTCCTCATATTTCGCAGGCGCTGATTTGTGTTTATGATGCTCAGATTTCCAGTGGTAAGCGTTTTGATAAGGGAACTTTAGGCCGACGTTTTGCTCATGCCACTTTTGATGATGGTTATGCTTCGGATGGCACCACGGCCTTGGCTTTTGGGTTAGACCTCATGCCATTATTGGGAAAACCTTATCTCGGGGTTGCCGATTTTGTCGGGAATTTAATAGATCGTTTTAAAAAGAATGCCCTGAGCAGTCTTAATCAGCATGAAATTTTATAAGAGGATCAAATGGAGATAATTATTCAACCCAGTGCTCAGGAAGTAGGGATTATTGCCGCGCGTATGGTGGCCCAGATCATTCGCAAGAAGCCCTATGCCGTTTTAGGGTTGCCCACAGGCAGCACACCATTGGTTATGTATAAGGAATTAATTCGCATGCACCGTGAGGAGAAGCTTGATTTTTCAGAAGTGATCACTTTTAATCTGGATGAGTATGTAGGGATTAGTCCTGAGCATCCATGTTCTTATAATTATTATATGTACACCAATTTTTTTAGTTCGGTAAATATTAAGCCTCACAACATTAATATTCCCGATGGTCGAGCGCGCGATATCCCGAAATTTTGCACTGAGTTTGAACGGCGTATTGTCGAGGCCGGCAGGATAGATCTTCAAATCCTGGGTATTGGTGCTGATGGACACATTGGTTTTAATGAGCCAACCTCATCTTTGGCCTCACGCACGCGCATTAAGACTTTAATGCCGCAAACCCGCCAAGACAACGCTCGATTTTTTCCCAGCCTTGATGAAGTTCCGCAGCATTCTCTAACCATGGGAATCGGGACTATTATGGAAGCAAAGCAATGTTTGTTGATGGCCGCAGGAGAAAAGAAGGCCGAGGCAATTGCAAAAACGGTGGAGGGTCCGATTACCGCCATAGTGCCGGCCTCGGCGCTGCAGTTTCATCAACATACAACAGTTTTAATCGATGAAGCGGCCGCCGGGAAATTAGCGCGTCGCGAGTATTACACCAAGACATTTGACGAAAAGCCGGACTGGCAGCACTTGTAAGCAACGCCAATTTCGTCGCACACAATAATAAAAATATTCTTATGATATCGGTTTCGTAGGGACAGCCTTTGGCTGTTCGCCAGGACCGCGTAATCATGGTGCCCTCACGCGTTAGCGCTATCGTGCGTGGGCGGCAAAGCCGACGAGCACCATGATTTTGCACAGGTTGCGGATGGCCAAAGGCCATCCCTACAAATCAAATTGTAAGCAAGACAAAGACAACCGGGTTTTTGCCGGTGGCAGTATAGCGGTGTACCTTTTGAAGTTTTCAATAACGAGAAATATAAAATTGTAAATTTGCCGCTCTACTTATGTAACCCAGACATCTTAGAGTTAATTAAAAATAAATATTAGTGCTTAGTGGGGGGCGACTTAATCGTCTCAGACGACCTGTTTTTTTCTATGTCATTGAAAATATGAAGATAGTGAAAAAGGTGCAGGGTGCTAGATGGCGAAATAAAGAGCCCGGCGCCAGAGGGAGATAAGGGACAGCTAGTAGGGTAGTAGAAAAAACTAGTCACAGCATCTGAGTCTTTATATTATAGGGGAAGTCATCGGGCATTTAGCAATTTCTTATATCAGTTGTTGGGTTAGCGGATAAGGACAGGCACTATGAATAAATCACTTTTTATTATTTGGGTGTTACTAATTTCGAATTGTTTGCTTGGCACGGCTAATGGCTAAATAGTCGGCATTGGAAATACTGGCCCAGGAGTGGGTATAGACTCTACTTTGCCCGCAGCACGGCCACCGATTGGTCCTTTTGAAAAATGCTTCTATGATATCTTAAATCCCCAGGGAACCAAAAAGGGTATTGGCTTTTGTCCTTTTATCCTTTCGCTTCGCCCTCACTATAATACTGTCATGCATGGCAGCGTTTATTTTTTGAACGGAAAAGTATTGGTCGTGCGCTTAGGAAAGGCCACAACAGCTCCAATTTCTAGTGAATATTTGATCACTACATTGAATAAAACATGGACTCCGAAAAAATACTCGCGCACGCTCTAGGGATTTCAAGCGTTAGAAGATGATTTATATAGCTTAGTAGATCGCTATGCCTTGGCTTTGCATATGTATAAACCATCCTAAACGGCAGTCGTGGACGCAGATGATCTAAAAAGCTTCCGGGCTTTAGCTCAGCCCCAATTAGGATACGTTAGAGAACTGCCGGAATTAAAATTACTATACCCGAACACTTTTTATAGCGTAACAAACTTGGTAAACATAAGCGCCACATCAAATAAAAGCAGAACCAGGAGAAGCACAATTGATTCAGGCGGCGCGATAGGATATACGTGCGAGCGTTGCAATCCAAACTATGATGTATTTTCTACTTGTGCCGGCATGGATGATGTTGACTCTGCTTTTTGCATAAATGCGTATAAAACTATGAATTGTGAAGGAGGAGTCGTGGTTGATTCCGCTGCCTACCCGGTAATTCCCATCGCAGACAAAAACATGCTTGTAGTATGGCCACAGGTCCCCGAAGAAGGAAGAAAGGGGAATAATACAATATATGCTTACCAAGAGGTTTGGCGAAATTCGCCCGGGGCCACCCCGTATTAGAGACCAAACTTGCCAAACAGCTCTCTTATTGTGAAAAAGGTAAATGTAAAGACGACGAAGCTTCGTTTAAGATCTCATACGTAAACTTTGACTGCACTAGATTTTCCGGATTTATGGGTTCTTCGGAAAAGCAGGAAAGAGACCTTGATAAAACTGCTGCTTGCGAGAAAGCATTTTCTTCCTTAGCATCGAGTCTATACCAAGGATGGCTAAATTTTACGCCGAATGCAGTAGTTGATCTTCCAGCTAATGCCTTTACTACAGACGGAGTGCAGACTATTGCTAAATTTGGAATTCCTTATCGTGAGTGCGCGGGCACTAACTATGCGCTGGATAGGCTTAGTGGAGCCGGAGCATGTTTGCCAGGAGAGATCCCCCGGCTTCGGGGAACTCTCCTCAGGACCTATTTTTCGGAATAGTGATCAAGCCTCATGTTTGCTTGATTCTAGTAATTCCTGTTTAAGGCAATGCCCTAACGGGGATGAATGTTCTGATTCTCGGCAACTTTATGATTTAGCTTGTGACCGTGAAATTGTAATTTCACCCCAACCGAACTGTTATGTCTATTTTGGTAGTTTAGCTCAATATCTTGCCAGACGTGTTGTTGATTAAGCTGCCATCTCCTGTAGAAGATACCACATGCAACTTGTTAATAAGTGGGGGCTGAAAATATTATCCCAAAGCGGCGGCGAAGAATGAGACGGCAATCTTATATCTAGAAAATGCTCTGAGAGGATTAGGGTAGCGCTACAGCGATAGAACCATGTGTGCCAGCAGCAAGATCGTGGCCAAGCACTAACCATGCAAATAATTGCGTAGCGCCGTACATTTTTGTGAGATTTTGACACCTCAAAAAATTACGGGGCTGGTTTGTATCAAAAGGCTGACATCTATGGTTTTTGACTTTTTTCACTGTCAGCTTTCCGACAGTTTGGTGGGTGGGGTATGAGTCTTAAATAATAATTCCCGCCCCTTAGCCTTAGGCCTTTATTCTTGTCCGTTAAACTAAAATTAGGGCATGTCAAAAAAATTATCTTTTTGGCCGACACTGGCACGGACGTTGCCATAGTTCTGACATAATGACCCGAGATGATGACTGCAGGTGTCTAGGTTTTGTCAGCCTTTGTGGTCCAAATTTAGTCGGGTTTTTGGCGCAAAGCGCAAGGGCGCTGGCAGCCAAGTGAGTTAAGAACAGTTTTACATGGAGGCATGATATTCATGTTGCAGCAGGCAGAATTAATAGGTTTTCCTACAGACATCAGCAGTCGTCATGCATCGGATCGTCATCCTGTCTTTAAAAATATCATCACGGCCAATCCGCGCATGGAGCGTATCTTTCGCATGATTGAGAAGTTGGCTACTTCCGGTAGCACAGTCTTGATTACGGGCGAGAGCGGAACAGGCAAAGAGCTAATCGCTCGCGCCATTCATGAGTTGAGTGATTCGACCGGTCATTTAGTTCCAGTTAACTGCGGGGCTATTCCTGACAATTTATTAGAAAGCGAGTTGTTTGGTCATGAGAAAGGTGCTTTTACCGGCGCTATTTCTTCGCGTCCGGGTCGTTTTGTTATGGCTGATAACGGCACTATTTTCTTAGATGAGATTGGGGAAATGACACCCAGCTTACAGGTAAAGCTGTTGCGCGTTATTCAAGATAAAGTTGTTGAGTCTGTCGGCGGTGTTAAGCCGAGGTCAGTGAATGTGCGCATTATTGCTGCCACCAATCGTAATTTATTGGATCAGGTTAAGGAAGGAAAGTTTAGAGAAGATTTATTTTATCGCTTACAAGTAGTGCCTATCGAGCTACCCTCTTTAAGAGAAAGGCCGGAGGATATTGAGCTGCTGGTAAATTTTTTCAGTAAGAAATATGCGGAAGAAAACGATCGTCGCCCGCTGGTGTTCAGCGTTGAGGCAATGGCGGCTTTAAAAGCTTATAACTGGCCGGGAAATATCCGCGAGCTGGAAAATCTCATTGAGCGTCTCACGGTGTTAGTTGACGGGGATGCTGTTTACGAAACAGATTTACCCACGCGCATTGCTAATTATAGTTCGCAGGTAGCATTTGACCCGATGATGGCTTTGTTGCCGGAAAGCGGCGTTGATTTTAACGCTTTGGTTGACGGCTTTGAAAATAGCCTGATCATTCAGGCTTTGGAGCGCACCAATGGCAATAAAAAAGCAGCAGCGCGCTTGCTGAATCTTAATCGCACAACCTTGGTCGAGAAAATCAAGAAAAAAGGCTTAGAAGTTCGCCGCGATCCGGAAGAGCAGAATTCGTTATAATCCGAAGGATGGGAGGTTTTATGTATTCTTGGAAAGATAACAGAGTTAAATTGTTTTCCGTAATTATGCTTGCTGCGCTAAGCGGCAATATCGTTACTCCTGTTTATGCTGAGTTAAGTTCGTTAGAAGGGGTAACAGCACTTAATCGTCGGGGAAAACACTTGGAAGCCGTAGCTGAATTTCGCAAGCTCTCAGCTGAACAAAATACTTTAGCTGTAAAAATTGCTGCTGCGCAGAGTGCTTGGGCTGCAGGGGTGGTTGATCTTTCTCGTGATCTCTGGACGGAAATTCTGGCGAATCGCGATTTTAAGGGGATTGAAAGGCACAGAGCTGTTTTGGCCCTGGCTATACTTGAGCTGCAAGAAAATAACCCGGAGCGGGCGCGTTATTTGGCGGAACAAGTATTGCCCGAAGTGCAAACATCAGATCTTAAAGCGCAATTGCTGTTATTAATTGGCGAGTCTTTAACCGAGCAAGGATTACATTCCAAGGCCGAAGGGTATTATCAAGAAGCCGCGCAGGTTGGTAATGATGTACTGCGCAGCGAGGCCAAGTTCTTATACGGTGAAAATCAGCTTAGCCTTGGTCGTACCGAAGGCGCGCGTAAGAGTTTTACTGAGGTGGAGACAGCTTCGGAATATGCCCCGCAAGCGCTTTTTCAATTGATCAAGATCGACCTTGATCAGGGGCAATATAATGGCGTGCTTACTTGGATTAAGGAAGGCCGCGAGGAGTTTCCTATGCAGTTTGAGGACTCTTGGATTCGTTATGCCAATATTATTGCGCTAGCTAATACCAAACAGCTTAATCAATGTGTTGAAGAGTTAAAAACTTTTAAGGCTCGATATTCAGATCAAGATACCTGGTATGTTCTGGCCAATTCCGAATACGAAGGTAAGGAGTTGGTGGCGGAGTTAGATAGGCTAAACAAAAAAGAGTCGCCAACGCTTACGACAGCAGAGCTTGCGCTGGCGGATTTGGCTACAGTTGCTGTGCCGACTAAAAAAACGGTGGTTACTAAGAAAACAGCAATGACAACAAAGAAGAGTAAGAAATAGTTCATGGGCTACCAGATTTACAGCGATACTGATCGCGATAAGCGATTAATGGCCATGGGACAGATGGCGGCGAGTCTCGCTCATGAGATCCGTAATCCGCTGGGGAGTATGGAACTATTTTGCACTTTACTAAAAAAAGATTTGACCGATCAGCCGACGCTTTTGCAACTGGCCGATCAGATTCACTCGGGAATTTTAACGGTGAATCATATTATTACTAATTGTCTGCAATTTGCTCGCGAAGTAAATGTTAATAAAAAGCAGATTAGTAATCTGGAAGAGTTTTTAAGTGGTTGCCTCAGCGCGTTGACGGCCAAGAGCGAGCAGGGGAAGGTGGAGCTGCGCATTGAGCATAACGCTCAAGGTGCGGTCTGGCTGGATAGTTACTTAATGAAGCAGGTAGTAATCAATCTTGGCGCCAATGCTATTGATGCTGCGGCTGAGCGCATGCAACGCGAGCCGGGGTATCAAGGTGTTGTGCGTTTTATCAGTGATTTTAGCGATGCTCAGATCTGGCATTTACATGTGGCGGATAATGGCCCAGGTATGCCACAGCAGATAGTTGAGCATATTTTTGAGCCGTTTTTTTCTACCAAAAAGGCGGGGACAGGTTTGGGTTTGGCGATCGTGCATAATTTGGTTTTAGCACACGGTGGTCGAATCGGGATAAATAATAATGACCAGGGCGGTTGTACGATTTCGGTTTGTGTTCCTTATAAATAGGGAGAATGGCAATGCAAGAGAAGGCGAATATTTTAATAGTTGATGATGAGCAGCAAATGCTTCTCGCGATGGAAGCTGTGTTGGCACGTGCTGGTCATATCATTACCAAAGCCGAAAATGGTCAGGCGGCGCTGGAGATTCTTAGTAAAAACAAGTTTGATTTGATGATTTCTGACATGAAAATGCCGGTGATGACAGGTATCGAACTGTTGCAGCAAGCGAAGCAGCTTTATCCGCAGCTGCCGGTTGTTATGATCACGGCTTATGGAACTATCAACCAGGCGGTAGAAGTGATGAAAAGCGGGGCTTTTGATTTCATCACTAAGCCATTTTCGGCAGAGGATTTAGAAGGGGTTTTGAGTCGAGTATTTACTCCTGTTAAGCGCAATGCTCCGCTGAGCACAAAAGAGAATAGCGTAACTAAGGTGGATAAGGCGATCATCACCAATGACCCGGCCTTTAAGCGCGTCTTGGAGATCACTGCTGCTGTCGCTCAGAGTGCCGCTAGCGTGCTCGTTCAAGGCGAGTCAGGAACAGGTAAAGAGCTAGTGTCGCGCTTTATTCATAGTGCCAGCCCGCGTAACACTAAACCCTTTGTGGCTGTCAACTGTGCTGCTTTGCCGGATAATCTTTTGGAAAGTGAGCTTTTCGGACACGAAAAAGGTTCATTTACCGGCGCTGTCGGGACGAAAATCGGTAAATTTGAGCTAGCCGATGGCGGGACCATTCTGCTGGATGAAATTTCGGAGATGGACTTAGGCCTACAGGCAAAACTGCTACGGGTATTACAAGAGCGCGAGATTGACCGCGTCGGCGGCACTAAGCCGGTGAGCGTTGATGTGCGCGTGATTGCCACTACCAATCGCGATATCCGCCAGTGTGTGGCCGCTAACAAGTTCCGTGCTGATCTTTACTATCGTTTGAATGTAATTCCTCTCTATATTCCGGCTTTGCGTGAGCGCAAAGGTGATATTCGGTTATTACTTGAGCATTTTGTTCGCCAATATGGGCAAGCCGGGTTGAAGAAGCTCTCGGCGGAATTAGTTACTAAGTTAGAGTCTTATGACTGGCCGGGCAATATTCGCGAGCTGCAGAATGCTTGTGAGCGAGCTGTTTTGTTAGCTTTGGATGGCGATCTTAAGCATGAGCATTTCATGTTGGGTTCAATGAAGGAGCGTGTGCTTGAGCCACAGGACGAGTCCTTGACCTTATATCCGGGCTTGAGCGTTGCTGATGCTGAGCGTAAATTGATTAATGAGACGCTTCGTTCAACTAACAACAACAAAACAAAAGCGGCCGAGCTTTTGGGTATTAGCATTCGCACTCTGCGTAATAAGCTACATGAATATAATATGGATGATGCAGCGGAGAACTGATGTCTGAACTTTGACGGAGAAAGTGTTTGAGATTTGGCAAAAAGGTTTGAACAGGGAACTAAAGTAGTAAAAAAATAATAACTTACGGTTTGGGCATAAATATTGCCGTGTGCAGCTTGGAGTAGTAGGTCTGTTTAATACGAAGGTTATCTATGAATTTATTTGGTGACGCCGGTTTTAAAGTTTTAGAGCGTTCTTTGGATCTGCGGATCAAGAGACACGCGTTACTGACCAGCAATGTGGCCAATAGCGAAACGCCGGGTTTTAAGGCCCGTGAACTTGATTTCGCCGGTGAGCTGGAAAAAGCCGTGGGCAAGCAAAATGAGTCCTTAGCTAAGACCAACCCCGGCCATCAGGATCTTGCTTCTTTACAAGCCTCACACATTGTCTTTGACAATAGCGGTGCAGTCGGTAACGACGGCAACAATGTTGATTTGGATATTAATGTCGGTAAACTTTCCTCCAATGCCGCCGGTTATAACCATGCGGTCAATTTATTAACCATGAAGCTACGAATCTTACGCGATGCAGCAAGCGGTAGAGGAGTATAAAATATGTTTAATTCAATTTATAACATTGCCGCTGAAGCCCTCAGCGCTAATCGTTTAAGAATTAATGTTATTTCCAGTAACATCGCTAATGCGCAAACTACGCGTACCGCTGAAGGCGGGCCCTATAAGCGCCGCGAAGTAGTCATGGTGGCTACTGATAAGAAGCGCGAAGACTTTGCCAGCGCCTTAGATGAGGCGACGCTCAAAGGGGTCAAGGTCGCCGGTGTGGTAGCTGACGAAACAGAGCCGCGCAAAGTTTATGACCCATCGCATCCCGACGCTGATCCGACAACAGGTATGGTCGCAATGCCTAATATTAATGCAGTAACCGAGATGACGAACATGGTTTCGGCGAGCACTGCTTACAAGGCAGCGGCAGAGATAGTTAGTGTAACCAAAGAAATGGCCAATGCTTTAAGAATTTTGGCACAAAGGTTTTAATTAGGGAGGCACCATGGATATCAAAGGTATTTACGAGACACAGGCCGCATTGATTAAGCCGATCGAAGGATTGTCCGGGCAAATTAAACCCAATCAAGTCAATCCTAATCCGGCTGGTGAGAAGACGTCATTTTCTCAGTTTTTGTTAGATCAAGTTAAGCAAGTTAATTCTAATAGCTTGACTGCGGAAAAGGGTATTGCCGATTCCATTTCCGGCAAAGATTCCAATCCGCACAATATTTTAATCAGCTTACAGAAGGCCGATATTTCTTTTCGTTTATTGATGTCCGTAAAAGAAAGAATCACACAGGCTTATCAAGAAATTATCAGAACACCATTAGGTTGATTGGTTGGCATAGTCAGAGGTTAAATTAGTTAGGTAGGTTTTATGAAATTTGATATCGGGGCAATTTTTAGTCAAATCGTTTCCATGTATATGCGCATGCCGCTGGCGCAGAAGATAGCGCTGCCGTTTTTGATTGCCGGTAGTGTGTTTGCGATTACTTTTGTTTCGCGCTGGGCCAGTCGTCCTGATTATGCTCTGCTCTTTTCCGGACTGCAGGAGTCTGATGCGGCGAGCGTAGTTCAGTATTTAAAAGATAAAAAGATCGGGTTTCAGCTGCGCGACAATGGTTCAGCCGTTGAAATTACCCCACCGGATAAGGTGAACGAGATAAGATTGGATCTGGCTTCCAGTGGTCTTCCTAAAGGCGGGAATGTCGGCTACGAGATTTTTAAAGATAACGCTTTGGGTCGCACAGCTTTTGCCGAAAAGACCATGTATATTCAGGCTTTGCAGGGGGAACTTGAGAGAACCATTCAAAGTATCGGTGCTATTAAAAATGTTCGCGTGCATATCACTAAGCCGGAGCGTTCGGTTTACACAACCAAAGATGTATTACCAACGGCATCTGTTCTAATCAGTCTTAAGCCCGGATCAGAGTTAACTCCCTTACAGATTAAAGGTATTTCTAATTTGGTGTCCAATGCTGTTGAACGACTGACGCCGGAGAACGTAACTATTGTAGATACTGCCGGTAATCTCTTAAATGAGAAGAAAGATGCAGAGGCTCTTGGTGGAGCCGACGTCACGCGCATCGACTACCAGCGCAAGATGGAAAGCACCTATGAGCGTCGTATTGAAAGTATGCTGAGCGAGATTCTTGGTGCCGGTAAGGCGATTGCTCGTGTGACAGCTGATTTGAATTTTTCTAAATTCGAAAAAGAGGAAGAGGTATTTGATCCGGCCGGTAAGGTTACGCGCAGTGAGCGTAGTGTTTCGGAAAAAGCCGGGTTAACGGCCGAAGGCGGTCAGCCGGGCGTGGTTTCTAATCTGACCAATCAGCCGGGTATGCTTAATGCTCCGGACAGTGCCAAGAACTCTAATGTGCGCGCAGAGTCGGTGACTAATTATGAAGTTTCGCGCTCAGTTAGCCGCACTACTACGCAGCTTGGTAAAATCAACCGATTGTCAGTGGCTGTTCTTGTTGACGGCCAGTATTTGGGGGCCTCCGGTGTGGAAGAAGAAGGCGCAGCAGAGAATGAATATAAGCCTCTTACTCTGGAGATGATGAAGCAGATCGATAACTTGGTCAAACAAGCCGTCGGTTATGACTCGTCTCGCGGTGACGTGATCAGCGTAGAAAACATCCGCTTCCATGCGCCTGATCAGAGCTTAGAAAAAGTAATGAGCGCAGCTAACAGCAACCAGATGCTCTATAGCGTTGGTAGCTGGGCGCTGCCGCTAGTGCTGATCGTGCTTTTCTTTACGGTAATCGTTCGCCCGATGATTCGCTTCCTCTTGAATCCGACAGAAGCAGAAGTTGACTTAAGTCGCCTTTTACCTGCCGGTATCGAAGAGCTGGAAGCCGAACTGGAAGGTGAGCGCAAGCGCATGACAGTGCTGCCGGAGATTGAAAACGGGCCGGTGATAGATATTGAGGAACTAGAGGGATTGCTCGCCGAAAACTCTCGTATGGTTAGAGAGAATCCGCAGCAGGCAGCGCTCTTGATTCGTTATTGGTTAAATGAAGGTCGCGCATAGGATAAGACTATGGATAGGGGTCAATTAGGATCATTGGAAAAAGCAGCCGTCGTTCTGATGAGCTTGGGAAAATCCCAGGCGGCGGAAGTGATGAAGTATTTAACTGAGGTTGAAGTTAAGAAGCTCAGTCGTGCTTTCATGGGCGTGCAGGAAGTGAGCCGCGATGTGCAACAGCAGGTGGCCGGCGAGTTTCGTAACATGCTCAAAGCTGCGGAAACGCTGGTTGTTGACGGTCAGGAGTTTGCTAAAGAAGTAATTTCTTCTGCCTTCGGTGAAGAGGCAGGCGATAATCTGCTTGACTATATGAGCGGCAGCCGAAAAGAACCGCTTTCCGCAATCTTGCTGGATATCCCGGAAAATATCGTTGATAACTTCATGCAGGTAGAGCATCCGCAAACCATCGCTTTTTTACTCACAAAAATGCACCCGGAAATGGCCGCGCGCATGATTGCTAAAATTCCCGAAGAACAGCAAGTTGACGTGCTTGTTCGTTTAGCACATTTGAATAATGTCAAAACCGAAGTGGTTGACGAGTTGCGCGAAGTATTTCGCAGTCATCTGCGTGGTATGGGCGCGCGTGATGAGGAAGTGGCCGGTGGCAGCAAGTCGGCAGCCAGCATTCTCAATCTCGTCGAGAGAACTATTGAAGAACGAATTTTAGCAGATATCGAAGAGAGCTATCCGGAGTTAGCTGACGAAATTCGTAACCTGATGTTTACCTTCAACGATATCAAAAAACTCGATGATCGTAGCATTCAGACAGTGCTCAAGGAAGTTCCGCGCGAACAGCTTGTGCTGGCGCTCAAGACAGCCAGTCCGGAAATCAAAGATTTGCTGTTCCGCAACATTTCGCAGCGTGCTGCGCAAATGCTCCAAGAAGATCTCGAAACCCTCGGGCCAACAAAGCTCAAAGATGTGGAAAAGGCTCAGCAGGGAATTATCGACGTGGTCAGAAAGCTGGAAAGCGAAGGCAAGATTGTTATTGCCGGCGGCGGCGGTGGCGACGTCTTAGTCTGATAACTGAACAAGAGGGGATGGAATGTTATCAAGCACACTTAGAAATTATACCAAACCTGTCTATAAGCAAACTTCCTGGGAGCGTTTATCAAACGACAATAGCTCCGCCGGGTTTCAACTTTTAGATATCGAGATCCTGGAGTCGGGCGCTTATGCCGAGGATCAGATGTTTGAGTCCTTTGATAGTAAAAAAGAAAGAAAGAATCCTTATAAAAAAGAAGAAGAAAAAGTCGAGGTTGATCCGGCAATTGAACAGGCTAAAATTAAGGCCCAGCTGGAAGAACGTTATAATCAAGGTAAAGCCGAAGGGCTAGAGCAGGGTAAGCAAGAAGAGCAAGCCCGCCATCAGCAACAGATCCAAGAGATAAAAGACCAGCTAGCCGCGCTAACCACAGGTGTCGCCCAGCAAATGGCCGCATTTTATGCACAGGTGGAGAAAGAGTCTGCCAAGCTGGCGCTGCAAATTTCTAGAAAAATATTAGCAACTACCGCACAAGTTAAACCTGATTATATTATCGAGGTCATCCGCTTGGCTCTGCAGTCGCTAGGTGCGGCTAAACCTTTGAGTATTCGCGTCTCCCGAGATGATTACGAGTTTATCAAAGTCATTGGTCTGCCGGTGGAGCTCACTGCCGAGGAGCTGGGTATCGAATATTTAGCTGATGACATGGTCAAATCCGGCTGCATCGTCAACACTGATTTTGGCGAAGTTGATTTACAGCTGGACGTAATGTGGGAACAGGTTGCTGAACAGCTGGCCGAGGTTTACCGATGAGTAATATTTGGGAACGTGCGCAAGGGGTCTTAGACAGAACATCTCCCATTGTGGCTAGAGGCCTGGTCACTGATGTTACCGGCCTGATTGTCGAAGGCAGCGGACCGGCCGTTGGCGTGGGCACAACTTGCACTATCGTTCAGGGGTCGGCCCGTGTGGAAGCGCAGGTTGTCGGCTTCAAACGAGACAAAGTCTTACTCATGCCTTTTGATGAACTCTACGGAATTGCCCCCGGTGCCAGTATTATTTCACACGGCGAAACAAGCAAAGTCTTAGTTAGTCAAAACCTTCTCGGTCGTGTTATCGACCCGATGGGTGTGCCCTTAGATAATCGTCCGCAAATTACGGAAGGCGAAGAAGTTCCCATTTATCAGCGCCCGCCTTCACCTTTAAAACGCGATCGGATCAATGATACTTTCGACGTCGGCATCCGGGCTGTTAACAGTCTTTTAACTATCGGTCGCGGTCAGAGAATGGCTGTCATGGCCGGCTCGGGTGTAGGCAAATCTACCTTTTTAGGAATGTTGGCTAGACACTCGCGCAGCTCGGTGAATGTCATCGCCTTAGTTGGTGAGCGCGGTCGTGAAGTACGCGAGTTTATCGAGCGCGACTTAGGCCCCGAAGGAATGGCGCGTAGTGTCATCGTCGTTGCCACCAGTGACGCATCAGCCCTTTTGCGCATTCGTTGTGCTTTTGTCGCTACCGCCATTGCCGAATATTTTCGTGATCAAGGCCATGATGTATGCTTCATGCTTGATTCTATTACGCGCTTTTGTATGGCCCAACGTGAGATCGGTTTAGCTATTGGTGAGCCACCAAGCACTAATGGTTATACCCCATCTGTTTTTGCTCTACTGCCTAAACTTATGGAAAGGGCAGGACGCAAAGAAGGCGCCGGTGCCATTACTGGTTTTTACACCGTCCTTGTTGAAGGCGATGATATGAATGAACCGATCGCTGACGCGGTGCGTGGAATTCTTGACGGTCACATCATTTTAAGCCGCGCTTTAGCCGGCCGTGGCCAGTATCCCGCCATTGATGTTTTACAGAGTGTTTCCAGGGTGATGAGCGATATTGTTCCTCGCGAGAAGCTGCTCTTAGCTCAGGAGGCACGAAAAGTGCTAGCTGACTATCTAGAAGCTGAGGATTTAATTACCATTGGCGCATATAAACAAGGGCAAAACCCCAAAGTTGATTATGCTGTCGCCCACATTGACGATCTGCTGCGTTTTCTTAAGCAGCGGCCCGAAGAAGGTGTTGGCGTAGACGTCTCCGATGCTACCCTAGCTAGCGTTTTTAATAAGCGTGTTGAGGTTGCAGAGAAGGTAACAGCCTATCGGCGACCGGAAGCCATGTATTAGCTTTAAGCCATGAAGAAATTTAATTTTCGGCTAAATAAAGTTCTCGACTATCGCCTCACTCTCAAAAAAGAGAGCGAGCGAGAGTTAGCGCAGCGAAACATGCGTCTGCGAGAACTGGAAGACGAGCTTAAGCAAATAGTAAAGGCTCAAGATAGCACTGAAATAAATTCCCAGGCGAACATGACGATGGCGGAATTTTCTTTAGTGGAAGGCTATTTGGAGTACTTACAGGAAAAGCTGGTTGCGCAGCGCGAGTTGGTCGCTCAGGCGACTGAGGCAGTAGAAGAGGCACGTATCAACTACATAGAAAAAGCAAAAGAGAGCGCTGTTTTAGAGAAGCTGAAAAAGAAAAAATTTGAAGCGTATCGTGAGGAAACGCGGCGCGTGGAAAGAAAAGACATGAATGATCTAACCACACAACGCCATCGCTTAATGAATAAAACGCTAACCGGGGGAGGGAAAAACTAAATGGCTGCAAAAACAGACGAAAATTTAGAACAGATCAAAGCACGCATGACAGAAAAACAAAGGGCAGATATGGCAGAAATCATCGGTAATGAAATCAAGCGCCGCGAGGCAGAGAAAACTAAAGCACCCAAGCCGCGCCTAGCTACCAAAAGTAACGTCAGCAACTCTTCTCTATCCTCAGCCTTAGGCGCTGACGAAGTCGGGCAAATGTATGCGGACACCGACGCCAATATTCGTCAATTACGTCTTAAAAAACTCGAAGAACAATTAAGCACCATTCGTGGCCAAAAGCAAGCTGCTCGCCTACCGCTCTCCATGCCCAAAATTAAATCTCCATTCTCCGGACAGGGTACTTCTCACTCCAAGCAAGTTTATCTCCTTTATCTCTTACTCGCCGTTGGCGTAATTAAGATATTATTCTCTTCCGGCATTGTTAACGCTTCTGTCCCTAAACAAGATTCTAAATCAGATGAATCTTACTCAGCACTTAGTTCTAAAGCCTCGGCGATTAAAGCTGCCCCCTTAGCTAAAGAAATAACCGACGACCAAGAGCTCGTGAAATTTCTTGATTCTCGGCGCGTCGAGTTAGCCGAGCGCGAGCAGGTCCTTGACAAAAAAGAAAAAGATTTACGTGCCCAAGAGCAGGCTATCTCCGAAAAAATGGCTGATCTTAAAGGCCTAACCGCCAAACTCGCCTCTTATCGCACCGAAAAAGATCAAAAGCATGAAACACGCCTTGAGCAATTAGCTGAAGTTTATGGTTCTATGGCCCCCAATCAAGCAGCTCCCCTTATCGCCAAGCTTGATAACGCCACCGCTCTTAGCCTGTTACAACGCATGACTGGTAAACGCATGGGACAAATCCTCAGTGAAATGCCCAGCGACCGCGCGATCGAATTGACTAAAAGTCTCACTGATCGCAGCCAGATTTAAAGGTCTCTTTTCCATTCCCCAGCCTCTGGAGAGAAGAGCAGGGCTAGCTCTCTCACCGGAGGCTTTTTTTATTCTGGATTCCGATTTTGAGTGCGGGCGTTGTTGAACAATAAGAAACAACGTGCGCGCGTCAGCGCCATCGGCGTAAGAAAATGTAGTGGGCGCCTTGGAACGCGGGGCATGATCTGGAGGCTGAAGGCCGGAAGATCTAACCCGCCGAAGCTAGGGGTGCCGGCGATGGTGAGCGGCGAAGTCGCCAAGCGCCGCGTGCATGTGGGGCGCCGGCGACCCAGTTGTTCGCTAACGCTCAGCACATGTGTGCGCGCTCCACAAGCGTCGGTGGAATTGTTTGCTCCTGTGGCGGCGTGGCCGTGGAGGTTGTTTGCGTCCGAGATGTTTTGGGTGCGAGTATTATTTAGGGTAAGTTGTTGTTCAAAGATTAACAATGGCTTTGAAGCCACGCCAGTAGCCGAGAACGTCGCTCAGTGAGCGGACGGTGCAGATTTGGCGGGCGATGTAAGTGGGGCGGAGATAAAATTGTTTATGCGCTTTGGCTACCAGGCGCTTTAGTTCTTCCTCGCTAAATTCGTCAGGCACATAGGCGAGCTGGGTTTTGTGCACGTCGATGAGCGGGTTGTAATGAGCAAAATCCGAATGTCTTAATTTGCCTTCTTGTTTGGCCATGTCATAAAGCTCATTGCCGGGATAGAGCGTTACTGAATAAAAATTAACAAAGTCTAAAGGTAGGGACTTGGCAAATTCAACTGTGGTTTGCAGGCTCTCTTTACTTTCACCGGGCATGCCTAAGACAAAGAAGGCGCGCACGCGCATGCCGACTTGTTTGGCCCAGAATACAGCGTTACGGTTTTGCTCGACGGTAGAGCCTTTTTTCATGATGTTCAACATGCGCTGATCGCCGGATTCTAGTCCGTAGAGTAATTGCCAGCAGCCTGATTCTTTCATGGCGGTAAGTAGTGGCAGGTCTACGCAGTTTACTCTGGTTAAACAGGACCATTTTATTTTTAGGTTGCGAGCCTTTAATTCATCGATAATGCCGTAGACGCGTTTTTTATCGAGGGTGAAAGTATCGTCAAAAAACTTAATTTCTTTGGCGTGATGTAATTTAACCAATTCTTCTATTTCGTCGACAACGTTTTTAGGTGAGCGCGAACGAAATTTCTGTCCGAATATAGACCGGTCGCAGTAAATACACTGATAAGGGCAGCCGCGACTGGAAATGACATGAGCCATGGGCAGCTGCATGTAAGATCCGGGAACGGGGCGATAAGTTGATAATGGCGGATAAAGATGGCGTGCCGGAAAAGGCAGTGCGTCTAAGTCTTGAATATATCCTCGTCCCGGGGTCGCGATAATTTCCCCGTTGTGCTTAAAGACGAGGCCACCGATGCTTTTTAAGCGCAGCCAAAAATCATTTTGGTCAGCAGCTTGCGTCCAGGCTTGCGCTAGCTCCAGCATGGTAAATTCCCCTTCGCCGATAACGCCGATGTCATAGCAGCTTTGCTCCAGTGTCTCTTTGGGTAAAGAAGTTAAATGAGGGCCGCCTAGGAGAAGAATGGTATGCGCAAAGCGCTTCTTGATCGCTGTTCCAAATTCCAGCGCCCTATTGATATCTAACACTGTTGCGGTTACGCCAATTATGTCAGGCCACGAACTGCTAACAATCTCCTCAACTTGTGACAGACTTAACTCGGTGGCGCGGGCATCGATAATTGAGACTGTGAATTTATTTTGTTCCAGCACGGCGGCGATATAGCCTATTCCTAATGGAGGTAGCACATTGGCGATATCTTTTAGTGAGCCGGCTTGTTCGGCGTCGGGAAGCGGTAAGTTAATAAATGTGAATTTCGGTTGCCGCATAAAGATTATCTAACACCCCCTAACCATTAGGCCCAAGAGGAGTTTACTGACAGCAATCAATCCGATGCCGGTAAGTAAAACGGTTGGTGGAATAAGTATCATATAATATCTCTGCCAAGTCAGCGGCGTGAACAGTAAAACTAAACCGGTGGGACCTAACCAGCCTAGCAATCCATAAACATTAAGCCGGCTTAAATTCTCCGGCCGAAAGCGCGGCAGAAATAACACAAAGAGTCCGATTATCGCCAGCGCGGTTAGCGGATACCCCATGCCCGTTCCCCATTGGACGCCGCAATAGGGTGAGGCGAGGTAATTTTTAATCTGCCAGATTATTGTTTCATTGGCGCCGTAATGAGGGACTTCAAAATGAATTGCTTCTGCAATATAAGGTTGCTTGAAAATATTTTCCAGCCGATTCGCGGCGCTGTTTATGCCAGCTTTGGCCTGCTGCTGAACTTGCGAGGCTACCATTTGTTGGCGAGTGCTGATTAAGTTCAAAATCCTTTCTGGCGGATTGTTCCATAGGGCCGGGGAGAAGATAATAAAAAGTAAGAGTATGGCTAAACCGCAGCCGGCTAGTTTAGCCGAACTTATAAATAGCCTACGCCAGGGTAGGCTTAGTAAATCAGCCACAAATATCCAAAAAAGTGCGGCGATAATAAAAATCACGGCAGTGTGCTTGCTGGCTAAAGCTAGCGCACCGACCAAGATAAAGGCTAGCCACCAACGCTTTAGTATCGGCTCTTTTAGTTGTTGTTTTTTTGCGATGATTATGGCGAGGAGAATAATTAATAACCCGAAGCAAAGATTGGCGCCTTCAGTCATGGCCCGCCGTCCGTTCAGTAAGATGATCGGATTGAGCACAAAAAGTAAGCTTGCCGAATAGGCCAGAAATCGGCCAGTCAATTGCTTACCAATCAGAAAAAGCACAATGGCGCTTAGGGCTAAGTAAAACGTGGAAGGAATTCTACCGATCACAAGTAATTTGCTCGAAGGTAAATGTCCGGCATCGACGTTGGGCTGGTAACGCAAAGCCCAATTCCACCCGGGAGCTCGCGGCAAGTCTTTTATCGTCAGTTCCATGAAATAGGCAATGAGTCCAATTGAGTATAATGTAACTGAGCCGTTCATGATGCGTTGTTTTCTGTCGGAATCGTAAACGTAGGGAGGCTCTGTCATCAGGCTCAAGGGATCTTTTTCAATGAAGGCAGTGGTAAAATCTTTACTCATGTAGATATGCATGGCTTCATCGCCGTGAAAGGTTGCGAGCATCATGCCGGCAAAAATGTATCCGGCTAACAGGAGTAGATAAAGGATATCTAAACAAAGGAGTAAGCGAGATTTGATCATAATTACACAGTGGGAGTCTGACTATCGCTTGGCAAAATAAACAGTTTAAATACTGGCAACTTTTACGCCCGCTGTGGCCTATTTGGCAACTTAAAAACCGCTGGCAGTGCGCCGGTGTGAGTGTTATATGTGCGCAGATTTTGCCTAGTATTGATTTATCGGAAAATTTCGCTCGGTTCTAGTCAAAAGGCGTAGCAATGAGGGGTAATGTATAAATATTCAATTTTAATACTGGCTAAGGATGAGGAGGAAAATCTAAAAATCCTTTTGCCGGAAGTCAATCGTATTATGCAAACCCGCGCTGATCCATATGAACTGGTGGTTATTGACGGGCAGAGCAAGGATTTATCTTTGGCCGTAGCGAAAGACAATGGTGCTGAGGTTTGTTTGCAGACAGCACCGGGATATGCCAAAGCGTTCGCCGAAGGCTTGTCTTATTGTCGCGGTGAGTGGATTATTGCCATTGACGCCGATTTATCTCATCCACCGAATTTTATCGCAGCGATTATTGATTTGATTGAGAGCGGGAAAACTTATGATCTGATTATTGGTAGCCGCTATATTGTTGGTGGGAAAGCCGACATGCCGTTATCGCGGCAAGTATTAAGCAGGTTGCTAAGTATTGTTTTCTCCACAGTGCTTTCTCTGCCCGTACGCGATGTGTCTAGCGGACTAAGAGGTTATCGCGCAAGCATGGTGAAAAAAATCAGTCTTGATGGGCGGCACTATGACGTGCTCATTGAGCTATTGGTGAAGATGATTAAAGCTAATGCTGTGGTGACGGAGATTCCCATCGATTATGCGCAAAGGCATAAGGGAGCTTCGCATGTAAAGTTAGCAAGTTTTGCCCTTGCTTATTTGCGAAGTTTGATTCGTTTGATTGCTATTCGTTATTGATTCGCTGAACGCTCAGCAAAAAATCTAAAGCAGGCTGTAGAGAAACTTATCGGGGAGATGGCAATTTCTTTTTCTCAGTGTTGCGGCGGCGTAGATACCTTCCAGAAAAGATTATCCCCTTAGAAACAAAGAAGAATCTAAGCGGCGATGAAAAAAAGAAAAGAATTTACGCTCGAAGAGCGCCAAAAATATGTTGAATCTCATTTAAGTAAAGCTAGTCCAGAGCTAATAGCAGGGAGAGATAAGATATCTAACCCTGGCGAAAAAATGAGCCATGAATCCATCTACCAATGGATATACAAAGAAAGACAAGAGCTAATACCAAATCTGGACGTAGTAAGTCAGAGGGGTAATCGTAAACGCTCAAG
>JADZAE010000072.1 GCA_020852715.1 Deltaproteobacteria bacterium | reverse complement strand
TTGTTGTGTTGCCGGTTACTCCCAGTGTACTGCCCAGTGTCGTTGCTCCGGTTACGCCCAAAGTAGATTTGAAAGTTACAGCATCGGTAACACCTAAAGTGTTGCCTAAAGTCGTTGCTCCGGTGACCGCTAGCGTTCCAATCAATGTCGAATCGCCATCAACATTGAGGTTGTTATCTAGGTCTACATCGTCAACAACGTTTAATGTGCTCTCTAGTGTGGTGGTGCCGGTAACACCTAGCGTGCCGGCGAGGGTGGTATTACCGGTTACGTATAATGTTGACTGAAGAGTAGTAGCGCCGGTAACACCCAGAGTGCCGCCGATTTGCGCTGTGTCGTTTACGACTAGATCTTCAATAGTGCCAATTCCTTGAATGCCGCCATCATCTGTGATTGTCATGTTGCCAACGGTGATTGAGTCAACATCCAATGAACCTTCGATGACTACAGCGCTAGGCACGCCTGTTGTTCCAATGCCGACGTTCGTATCAAGGATTCTAATGGCGTCAGTGGCGGCATCAGTAAACTCTATCCGTCCTTTACCTGCGCCTAACCCTAACCACTTGCTGGAAGCGATGCTGGTATTGTCACCGAGATATGTGGTTCCCGTAACACCCAGTGTCCCGCTTAATGTGGTGTTGCCAGTGACGCCGAGCGTGCTGCCCAAAGTTGTTGCGCCGGTTACGCCTAAAGTTCCGATCAAGCTGGAGTTACCATCAACGTTTAGAGAACTATCGATATCGGTAGCTCCAATAACACGCAAAGTGTTGTTTAATGTGGTTGCACCGGTGACTCCTAGAGTGCTGCCGAGAGAAGTAGCTCCGCTAACGGTTAGTGTATTCCCTAGAGTTGTTGTCCCTGTTACTCCCAAAGTAGTTCCGACTGTAGCGGCGCCGGTTATCGTAGCTGTTCCCAGCGTTGCTGTGGTGCTACCAAATGTTGTAATTGTTCCGCTGGCGCTGGTGAGATTCGTGAGGCCGGTGATGTTACCGCCGGTGATATTTACCGCATCATAGTTTTGCGCGGCGATAGTTCCCAGACCAGCAACTGTTCCAGCTGTCGCTGATGCCCAAGTTAAAGTTCCACTGCCATTGGTGATCAGAATTTGATTAGTATCACCATCATTCGGCGGCAGAATATAGTTGGTGTTTTGTGTCATGCTTGGATTGGGTAGGAAGGCCACGGTATAATCGGTTACTCCTTGCTCAGAGTAGATACGCAAAGCTCCGCTTTGGCCGTCAGCACCAGTCATAATGCCGCTACGCACATTGAGCGCGCCGGTAAAGCTGTTGGCGCCTACGCCCAGTGATGTGATACTTCCAGAAAGGCTTAGGTTATTAAATGTTGGGCTGGCCGCGGTGTGAATATCTTGGGGCAGTGTTAGGGTTACATCATTAGCGCCGACCATGACATCCGCTCCGCCGCTAACGGTGATTTGGTTAGTTGTGCCAACTAGGTCGCCGGAGTGAATAAACCCGAAAGCTCCCGTTGAGCTGTTGTAAGTTATCGGGGTAGATACGGACAGGGCATTACGGACACGTGTGTTGGTGTAATAAAGGTTAGTTAATCCTTCTGTTAAGTCATCGGTCGTTTTGGCGTCGAAAGCTGTATCGAAACGTGCTTGGGTCCAGAATAAGTTCGTTCCCTCAGTCATGTTCGAAGTTGAAAGGACTTCGCATGTAACTGTGCCGTCGGATTTAATTTCACGAACTGAGGATCCTACAGGGCAGCTTGCTGTTGCGTCGCTGATACAGCTAAGGTTTCCGTTATTGTCTGTGTAAACAATTGCGCAGCCACCGGAGAGCGTAGAGAAGCGTGCTTCACCTACCACATGTAACAATTCCTGTGGATCGCTGGTGCCGATACCAACTTTTCCATCTGTTTTGTTGTAGTAGATGTTGTCGCCTACGCGTGTCCAAGCAGTTGGTAAGCTTCCGGTTCCGCTTCCGCACATGGTGAGAGGTTCAGAAAGAGAGAGTGAAGGCACAAGAACAATGAGTGCTAAGAGCACCAACAATAATGAAATATTTTTTTGTGCAAAAACCTTCATTCTTTTTGTATATAAGCGAAGTTGAAAATCATTTTCGTCTTCGCTTTAAAGTTAGCTAACAAGCGGAAAGCGATAGAGTTTAGTTCGTCATTCGCGGGGTAAATATTGAGAAAATCTTTGTTTTCCCTATTCTCTAATGTCTTTTGTCCTATTAATTGGCGGAATTTATTAGTGAACAAAACTAACTAGTTAAAGGACTAAAAGTTTCGTAGAGAAAAACGAGTAATTTTCTTAGTGCGAAATGGTAAAAGTCGGTAGGCTTTTAAATGTAATATTTTTGTAATAGCGGCCCTTTTTACGGGGTTTAATCAAGCATTTTAAAAAAACTTTTTCGCAAAAATTATAGAGTAACCCAACAAGAAGTGCAGTAGAGCCCATAAAATAAGGGCCGAATAAACTAAGTCGTGAGAAATCGCTTTTATATCGTTTTCGGTACGCTCGGCAAAGTTTTCCTATGGGAAAAAGTTGTCCATTCAGGGATAAAGGGGGGTTAATCTCAAGCATCTAAAATATTTAGAAATTTTAAATTATAAAGAGCACTGTCGAGGCTGGCGCAAAAGTTGCTTTTATCTGGGGCAAGGCGAAGTGGAAGTGTGGATTGATGAGCAATTTAGGATGCAAAAGATGAGTTCAACGAATATGCAAGTTCAGAATGTTAGAAAAGAAGAACGTGTTTCTAATTCTGAACAGAACAAAAACAAGCAAAACGAAGCAACTACCGAAGAAAGCAGCTTTTTAAAGGTGCTACAAAACTTAACCGGTGCGCAAGCGCAAGCTATTAAAGGTGCTATCAGCATAAATGCTATTCCTGAAGTCAAAGCTGCAGAAGTAGTAGAAGAGTCTAAAGAAATCATCGTCGAAGAAGATGCACAAGTAGAAGTAAGCGCCGAAGAGCATGAAGCAGAGAATGAGAAGCAAGAAGATGTTAAGGTAGCTGACGATGATACGCAAAAAGTATTTGCTGTCAAAGTGCAAGAGGCGGTTAAAGAAGTTGATGTGCAAAAAGTGGTTGTACAAGATCGAAAAGTCGTAGAACAAGTTGCTACTCAGGACATAAAGGTCCAAGCTGTCAAGCAAGAGGTTAAACAAGATCAAAAAAATGAAAAGGTAGAAGTTAAAGAAGTAGGTAAGTTTAATTTTAACGAGGAGAACAGCTCTCAGACGGCAACCAAGGCAAATAAGCAACAGAAAAATGGTAATGAAGCTGTCATACAAAACGCAAACAATAACGAAGAGTTAAAGACGGCTGTTCAAGATCAAGATAAAAATAAAATACAGCAAGCTCGTAATAACGAAGAGCTAAAGCAGGCCCCAAAGCAACCATTAGAAAAGATGCTAGAACCGATGTTTGCCAAGGCTGAGCAAGCAGCCGAAGTGAATGTTGCCGCAAAGGCTGCTGATAAGAGCAAGATCGTTGCTTCTTTAGATGGCTTGATGGGTCGTAATCCTCAGTTGGCTGCTATCGCCAGTGAAGCCGCTCGCAGTATTGCTACCGGTTCAGCGGAGAACAGCTCTAAGCAGAACTCCAACAATGCTGTAAGTGGTTTGCAAGGTGCAACGGAAAAGACAGCAGTTAAAAAGCAGCAGACAGCCGCAGCTAATGAGCTTCCGAAAAAGACTCAAGACCAAATTATTGAAAAACTGCAGCAGATGATTGAAACTGCAGCTAAAATACGGAACGGTAGTACAATGACAGTGCGCCTTGATCCACCGGAGCTGGGCAATTTAACGATGAAGCTAACGCACAGAGCTGATCAGATATTTGCGCGCATCATTCCAGAAACGGCAGATGTGGAAGCGATGTTAAGGAATCGTTCCAATGATTTAGTAGCTCTTTTAGTAAACTGTGGTTTTAAAGCAGATAACGTTCATATTAGCTTTGGCCAAGAGGTAGTCAATTATGATAGTGCTTCTTTCGGTCAAATGATGAATGAGCAGGGATTTAACGGCTCACAAAATGAATTTAATGGGCAGGGCGGTGAATCTGCGCAGAGTTGGATAGCTAAAAACACCGTCACCCCGGATAAAGCAGCACAAACAGGTTGGGTTGCTTAAGATATAGGTAAAGAATATGACTAATGACTTCATTAAAAACATTGGCGTAAAAAGCACGACGCAAAGCACCTATGGTCAGGATGCAGCAAGCAAGGCATCAACGACTAAGAAAAATTCCTTAACCGGCGCACCGGAAATGGGGCAGCAAGAGTTTTTGACTCTGCTCGTTAATCAATTACAGCAACAAGATCCTTTAAATCCGATGGATTCGCAGCAATTTTCGGCGCAGTTAGCTACCTTCTCACAGTTAGAGCAGCTGATTGGCATTAATAAAAAGATGGAAAATTTAGCCGGCTCCAGTGCCAGCTCGATGGCTTCCTTCTTAGGTCATGAAATAGTGTTCAAAGATCAGAACGCTGTAATTGCTAACGGCTCTGGCCCGAACGTATTACTTGATGTTCCTGAAGGAGCTAATTCTGGGCGCATTGATTTTATAAATGAAAATGGTCAGGTTGCCGGCTCTTATCAGATCGACAAGCTTGAAAGTGGCAAGCAAGTCATCAAACTTAGTGGTGTCAATGTTGAAGATGGCAGCTACACACTTCGAGCAGTGACCGTTACGTCTCAAGGGAAATTCCAGAATCTGGATGCTAAGGTCACTGGAACGGTTGATGGTTTTGTTATGGAGCCTGATGCGGCATTAGTAGTAAATGGCGAATCGATAGCAATGGATCAGATTGCTGAGGTTACTATGGTTGATAAAAAGTAAGTTGTGGGTTTTGCTGCGCTGTTTTTGGATTGTGCCTAAAGCAGCAGGTAAACAAATAAAGTAGGAGGTTACTCGTGGCTACAATTATTGAAGGTTTATTCGCGGGAAGAGCAGGAATACAATCGCACGGTGCAGCTATTTCTGTGTTGGCCGATAATATCGCCAACGCCAACACCGTCGGTTATAAAACATCGCGTGGTGAATTTGTTGACTTGCTTGCTGGTAACCTTGGTGGTGCCGGATCTTCCACGGCTGTCGGTTCCGGTAGCTCGGTCAAGAAAGTTACCCAATTATTCACACAAGGCAGTTTTGAATATACCGGTCGCGGTCTAGACGTTGGCATTGATGGTAACGGATTTTTTATTCTCGAAGACAGTTCCAGCACACGATTTTATTCGCGCGCCGGTAACTTAAGTGTGGATTCTGAGGGTAATGTAAGAAATCAAAACGGTTTAAGTGTTTTAGGATTTCCGGCAAATGGTTCCGGTGGATTAGAAGCGCTTAACGTAAACGAGGTTTCTGCAACGACCACACCAACAACGACAGCTTCCATTACCGGTAACTTAAATTCGGCAGCTACAATTACTACTGTTCCTGATCCGCTCACTAATCCCACTTGGGCCCAGGTTAACGCTGCTGCAACATTTTCTACTTTCGTAGATGTTTTCGATTCCTTAGGAGAGTCGCATACTATCTCTGTTATGTTCTTTAAAACTGACGCCGGAGAATGGACGGTAAACGCTTATGTTGATGGTGGAGAAACAACAGGTGGACAGGCTGGGGGATTGCCAGAGGAAGTTGGCCGCGGTACTATTACTTTCGGTTCTGACGGATTAAGACCCGATCCTATTCCTGCTGTTGACTTTACTGCGGCCATGACTTGGGCCAACGGATCTCAGGCTTCCAGCATTGATTTCGGTTTTAATCCATTTACGCAATTTTCGACTCCCTCGAACATCAGTTCTATCGTTCAAAACGGTTCGGGAAGTGGATCTGTTACCGCATTCAATATTGAAAAAGATGGAACATTATTTGCGCTTTTAGATAATGGCCAGACTGCCTCCGTTGGTAAAATTGCTTTAGCGATCTTTGCTAACCCCGAAGGCATGCGCCGCGCCGGTGAATCAAAATATATCGAATCAATTGAATCAGGACAGCCTGTAGTTGGAACTCCGGCCACAGGTCGTTTTGGAACTTTGGCTTCCGGTGCGTTAGAATTATCCACCTCTGATATTGCCAGCGATTTTATTAAATTGATTTCCTATCAGAGAGGTTTCCAAGGCAGTTCGCGAATCGTTACGAAAATTGATGATTTGCTGAACGAGATTATGAGCCTAGCTCGCTAGCGTTTGAGCTTTTGGGCTGATATATAAGATTACGGCTGCGTAGGCAGCGCATACAGCTACCAGGGAATAAGAAGGCGTCGCAAGACGTGCTAACAAAGCAAACTGGGTAAGGGGGGAACACTACGCCCCCTCTTCTTTTAAGGGGTGCTTTTACGCAATTTCGTCGTTGGCTAGCTGGGGTGCGGTGCGTGGATAGATTACTACACTTCGGGTGCTCACCGCTTGTCAGCCTCGTTCCTGTCTTAAAATTAGCGAAAACTCATAAAATGAAACAGCTTTGTTGGACGCCGCATGTCGGATTGCACGATAACGTTCGGCGGCTATGATGTGCGTGCGGGGTTTTATCGCCAACCACCGTGATTCGGCCAACGTGGCGGGGCCTCTCGGCGCCTCTACGGTGAACCTTCGATATCGAAACAATGTTGTTGTAATTATCGGCGTTGATAAATTTTTCTATCGTGCTTTTCATAAATATGGTGCGCGTAGGGACGGCCTTTGGCCGTCCGCCAGGACCGCGTGATCATGGTGGCTACACGCGTAGCGCCACCGACGCAAATATTATTCCGGCAGCTGATACAATTGCCCAGTAATGTTTTTTGAATAAAAACGAAATTGTCTAAAGAATCTAAAATTACGAAGATAAACAAAATTCAGGTTATTGTCTTGGCTAATCAATACATAGCGAATCCCTTTTTGTTTAAGACCTAGCGCTGCTTCTTCGAATGTGATTTCCGGCAAAAATAAGAAACGCACTTCCGGGCTAAAAATGGAAACAATTCTGATGTCTTTCGCCAAGTTTTTATGCATGGCCAAATCTCCATGTAGGCCAGCGGCATCAGTTAAAACAACAGCGCCCTGGGGAATGTTTGGCAAATATTTCCTTAAATCCGGAGTAAGTTCCGGAGGCGGCTTTATTCCGGCGGCGCCGGAAATATCTTCTGCGCGTGGTTTCCAGGGAGTGTATGGAGCAAAGAAATTGACAACTAATGAATGAGTGCAAAATAACAACAAAATAGGAGTTATTAAAAAATACACCCACCGCTTTTTTTTCGATCAATTTATTGAGAAGAAAAGCTGCGCAGACAGAGGCTAACGCAATCGCTGGCGCTACAATTCTCAAAGAGTGATAAATGCCACCCGGTATCCAAATAGAATAAATCCACAAAGCGATAAACATTAAAATAATCAAAGCGTATGCGCCTAGGCGTCGAAAATAAATAAAAGCTGCGCATAACCCCAGAAAGAATGGAATTCCTAACGCCATTGAAGACTCGAAAAGCAGTTCTTTAAATGCCGGTAAGTTAAAGTAAGATGCTAACCCGATTGTATTTTTGTAGGCGTTTAAGATGCCAACAAGAACAGGATTAACCGGAAATAAGTCGCTAATGGGATTGCTGTAGAAAGGGTTATGGGTGAGGAGTGTTGTTCTTATATACCAGGGTAATGCTAAGATAGCGCAAGTTCCCAAATAAATCAGGCAATGTTTAAATGACGTCTTACGCCAGAGTAAAATTATTACACCAAAGCCAACGAAGATCAGGCCATATTCGCGACACAGGGTGCCGAGCGAGGCGCTAAATGCAGCAAGAATAATATCTGAGAGCTGCTTTGATTGGGCGCTGCGTGCCAAGTAATAGCTAAGCGCCATTAGAGAAAGCGTGGTAAGCCCGGATTCCTGACCAAGTAACGAAGAATAAAAAAGTAAGCTTGAAGAGCCGAGCAGGAGCAAAGTTAAATTATTTGCCGTTTTAGAAAGTGTTAATGACTGGGAAAGCTTTACTGCATAAAGCAAAATTAAGCCATATTGTATAACGACTAAGATAGCAGTGAGCGATGTGTTTGCTTTTCCAGCAAGCGCATAAAGCCAAAAATAACAAAATGATACAATTGGTGGAAATGATTCCGGATAAAAATATAAATTAAAATCACCGGCGCTAAGAGGCGGATAAAAACTAAAAGTTTCAGTTTCAAATATTCTCTGTGCAAGTAAATACCAACGAAATATTTTGTCGCCCATGGGCATTTTAAAAAACGCGCTTCTCAAAAAAATTAACAAAATTAGTAGTGCGATAGGCAGTAATAAAAAGTAATCAGTAAGTTTGATATTTACTTTTGCCAGTTCTAGTTTAAGAGGGAGTTTCTTTTTTCGGCACACAAGATAAAAAACCGAGTCGAGACACAGTAAAACGGAACCGACAGTGATAAGATTAATTGGCGCTCCTAGAATGCCGATTAAAAAAATGATCTGAAAAAGTAAAACAGTCGAGAGGATAAAAGATGCACCGGTATCACCTTTGTTGCCTAACAAGGTGTTGATTAAATACCCGGGCAATAAAAGCCCGATTACTGTACCTATTAAAAGAAATAAAAATATCATCAATTCGGATCAGTCAGTGAAGGTTGTCTCATGCATAAATATTAGTAAATCTGGTAACATAGCTGATGATTTTAGAAAAGTATAAGAATACGAAAACGGGAATCGTTAGGATGGATATTTTATAAACAACACGGCCCGCGGATCCTCGTATAATCATGGCTGAATGCTTTGTCTCAGTAGGTTATCGCCGTTCTTAGTGATGCCCATCGGTTTTAAGTCACTGTCTAGCGCGCTGCCCATAAATATTACGGTTTTTCCCCGCGCCTAAAGCAAAAATATTTTATTTAACGCAAAGGAGAATATGAGAACAATCACGCAAAAAATAGCAACATCTTTGGTATTATCTATTCTAATTGTTCTTTTGTTGCCGCTCTTTTCGGCTAGCGCACAATCTCTCAATCGCTATGTTGTTAGCGGTCAGTCCGTGTCTGATAATAATAAATATCCGTATATGGTCGCTTTGGTGTCTAATTCCGACTCGCAAGGTAGAGTAGAAGTGGATCTTTTTTGTGGAGGAACATTAATCGCGCCTAATTATGTTTTATCCGCTGCGCATTGTGTCTGGAATTTTTTGCTAATCGGATCGTTACGCCTTTTGATGTGTCTATTGCCACCGGCTTTACCACGTTAAGCAGTGTCGATATGAAACGCTATGAGCTAAGTGGAATCTTTGTTCATCCCAAGTGGAATCCCGAGACGTTGGAATATGATGCTGCACTTTTGAAATTAAAAACGTCTCTTCCTTATACCCCTATTCGCCCGGCCAGCGCGTTAGAGACAGCCTTATATGCAGCGCAAAGCACGGCCACAGTAATCGGCTGGGGTATGACCAATCCCTATTACCAAATCCTTCCAGACATTCTCCAGGAGGGAGATGTGCCCATAGTTTCTGATGAGGACTGTGCTGCTAGAAATGGTCGCTGGTTTATTAAAGAGTCAATGGTTTGCGCCGATGCCTTAACTACCAATTACGATGATTTGGCGACGAGTTCTTGTTATGGCGATTCCGGCGGGCCTTTGTTGGTGCATAGCGGTGCCGAACCTGTGCAGGTGGGTATAGTCAGTTGGGGTTTTGAATGTTCATCCACTAACACGCACGGTGTGTATTCGCGTGTCTCGGCAATGAGTGATTTTATAAATTCTCGACCTGTGGCAAGCCATCATTTAAGCCGGAGTTAGAATATCTGAATAATATTTTAACAGCCGATGGTTATGATTTATCCTACAGTTGTTCAGGTGGAGTCTGCTCTTATCCTAATAGGGAGGTTAATGCCGGCGCGGTGTTAGAGGCAGATTTACCTAAGCTTTATGGAGATGTAGCGTGGGTTGTTTATGAATGGCATCGAACAAGTTTTAATGATGCGGGTAAAGTTGTCGATGAGATTATTTTATCCGGTACTGAGGCTACTAGTTATAAAACGACTAACAATGATGTGAGCACAAACGGTTGGAAGGGTTTTTATTTAAAAATCATTGCGACTAATGCCGGAGGAAGTACCGAGCTGACCTCGTTAGAGATAACAGTAGCCAATCCGACTAGCGGTGTTGATACTGCGGCGCCGCGGGCTTATTTTCTAGGGAAAAAATGCAGCGCTAAAGTCTGTAGCGAAGCTGTATTGGTGACCGACGCTGATCCATCTCAAGGCATCAAGGTGTTTAATGCTATTGTGCGCACCAGTCCACTTAAGCCGACAGCGAACAGCGTGGGCGTAAAACCTCTCAACATACAGTCGGAGCGCATGACAGACGACATTCATATTATCAAATTACGACGCCAGAAAAATACGCACTATCGTCTGAGCATCAAAGCTACCGATAATGCCGGCAATGTGCAGAAAAAATATCTTGTAGTTAAGTGGACGATTACTAAGTAAGCGGGCTTTTTTGATCTGGATTCCGATATTGGGTGCGTGCGTTAGCGCCACAGGCGTAAGAAAATGCCGCGGGCGCTATGGAGCGCGTGGCATGATCTGGAGGCTGTTATACCATTTGCAAAAAGTAAATTAACTATTGAGCTGAAAAGCCTTCGGCTTTCTATCTTTGCCCATAAATAGGCCATCCGTGGCTTATTTATGGGCGTTTACGGAAGCGTATCGTCGCGAAAAGCATCCTTGCTTTTCTTTATACCGCACGCAAAACTTAATTGCTTAGTAATATACCGTTCAACTAACTTCTTGCGTACGGTATAGCCGGAAGATCTGCCGCGCCGACGTTGAGAATACCAGCTGTGGTGTGCGGCTGAGCCGTCAAACATCGCGTGACTTTGTAGAGCCGGCGACCCAGTTGTTCGCTCTTGCTCACAACATGGGTCAATAGAATGGACCCGCCTTCTTTTTTACGGCTTTTTTGAAGCACTGAAAAAGTGTTTCATGAGCCAAATATGAATAACGGACTATTATGTCCAAGCATAAT
>JADZAE010000071.1 GCA_020852715.1 Deltaproteobacteria bacterium | reverse complement strand
TTTGTTGGAAACGAATGCCATTTGGCAAAAGCATAATGGCGAGATCAATATTCTGGAGATGCAAAATGATGTTGCTTATCAACGTCGTTTTACCGTGGTTGTTTACAGGAAAAATGGCAGTCAGATTGCCAGGAAAAATTATGATATTCCAGCCAATTCCCAGCGCGATATTAATTTAAACAAAGAATTTTTAACTTCTGTTACTGATGTCTCCGGAGTGGTGAGAGTAACGGTGACTGATTCCACTTATGATTCGGGCGATGATGGATTGGTCGGCGTGGCTCATGGGCGCTTGGTTGCCTATAAATATGCGGCCGATGGTCAGAAGGTCGATTATGCGGTGACTAAACCTTTGGATCTCTCGGAAGGCATGAAATTAGGAGTAAGCTATTTGCTGTATAATTCTAAACAGCCGCAGTTAAATGACGCGGACATAAATAATCCGGTTAGCCAGATTATTGCGATTTCTAATTTAGCGACGAGTCGGCAATCATTTCAAATAGCAACTTATAATTACAAAGGAGAGCTTCTTGCTACACGTATTCTATCTATTCCGGCTAATGCTACAGCAAATATCCGCGGTGGAGATACGAGAAACGTTGCCCAGCCGTCTCGAACAGGGCTGCATAAGATTACTCCGCTGAATACGGATGAGGCGTTATATTTAGCGGAAATCTTTCGCTACTCGGCGCGCAGTAATCCGGCCGGTAGCTTTGCTTTTGGATTGGTGCAAAGCTCGCGGCAAGGAGATTGGAGGGAGTATGTTCCTGTCTCTACCAGAGACAGCTCGGATAACTATGTAGAAATTTCTAATACCGGGGAAGAGGCGATTACCAATGGGCGCCTTAATTTTTATAAAAAAGATGGAACTAAAATCACCAGAAGTTTCACATTGGCGGCCAAAGCGGTCAAGCACCTGAATGTGAGAAGCTTTTTTGTTACTGACCAATCAGGGTATTTGGCCATTGAAGCTGATCACACTGAAGGGATACTTAGCACAGTAAGAGCTAAGTCCGGCATAAATCCTATGTACGTAACCATGCCTCGGGTTCATGTGCTTAGCGCTACGTATTGGCGCAATGAGGCAAATGAACTGCTGGCTTCGGTTTCAGTTGAGGGTGGAAACTACTATGAGCAAGCAATGGATGTTACTTCGTATAGTATGAAACGAGGAAGCACCAATTCATTGCGTTTAAGTAATTTTAACGATCAGAGCCGCACGGTAACAGTAACGGCCTATGGTGCTGGAGTTGCAAAAGCAAAAACGATAAACATAGGTGCTCATAAAACAGTCGGGATCTCATTGCGGGACGATGACTTCTTTAAACTGGCGGAAAACACCAGCGGTAATATTCTCGTTCACGGTGCTGTCATCGGGCAGCTGTTGCGCAACGGCGGCGGCAGAATAAATGAGGTCGATTTTGCCCTCTCTACCCCGGTTAATATCACCCAGTATGTGATGGATTTTTAATAAAGCGGCTTTTGCTACAGCCCCGCGCCCGAAATGCCGATTCGGGCGCGTAATACAGTGAAACAACTCATGGATGAATGTTTCACTGCCCAATTAAAACGTAGCATTTTGTTTAAAAATATCGGTAGTCAGCCAAAGGTTCTCCATTCCTAATCGGACACTCATTTTGCAAAATGCTACGTTTCGTCTTAACGGATGCACATCGTGAGCTAAATTTGCGCGAAGAGCTAACTATTTTGTCCCCAATCATTACTGAGTATGTTAGAGCAGAGAGAAATGTTTCGTTGAGGATTTATAAAAATTACAGATATTGGCTTGAGGAATTTAATTATGGAAGAAAGATTGAAAATCGCTAAGATGGCGCCGAACTCACAGGGAGCCACGGGAGTTATGGTGGCCATACTTATTGTGTTATTCGTTTTGGGTAGTGGGGCATACAGTATCGTGCCGCCCGGGCATCGTGGTATTTCTGTGACTTTGGGGCGAGTGAACCCGCAAGTATTACCGGAAGGTTTTACGTTTAAACTCCCGCTGCTGGAGAAAATAGTATTAGTTCCTATTCAGCAAACGACAGTATCGGGAAGAGCAGGCAGTTTTAGCTCTGATTTACAGACTGTGGAAATAAGTTTCGCTGTTTTATTTCGCATTCCTGAGAGCAAGGTAGTTGAGCTATATCAACAATATGCCGGCAATCCGTATAGTTCCTTGCTCGATCCTCGTATCCAAGATTCCATTAAGCTTGTTACTGCACAATTTCGCGCAGAGGAGTTGGTTAAGAATCGCGATAAAATCAAGCAATCTGTTCTTACGAAGGTGCAAGAGGAACTAGCCGGGCTACTTGATGTGCGTGATATTCCGATTACAAACATTGATCTTACCGACGAACTAGAGAAAGCGATTGAATTAAAACAGGTAACCGAGCAGCAGGCTTTCGCTAAGGAATATGAGCTTAAAAAAGCACAGAAAGAAGCAGAGATTACTGTAGTTAATGCTAAAGCGGAGGCCGAAGCCGTCAAAATTAAAGGCGAAGCTTTGCAATTATCGCCAACAGTTATTGAATTAGAGATTGCAAAAAAATGGGATGGTAAATCCCCGCAAAGCGTCGTTGTTAGCCAGGGCGGGGCTAATGTCCTTTTGCCGTTACGCTAGCACTCTTTTCTAAAACAGGAGATAAAAGAGCCGCTGCCTTTGACCAGCGGCTCTAGTGTAGCAAAGATGAGCTGAAGACTAGACGAGGAATCTTTTGCAGTTAAGATTAAGTCTTCAATATGGTGGCTGAGTAGTTTATGCTTTTCGATAAAATGCGGTCCCGTTTGCTTTTGTAAAATATCCATTTGCACGTCGATGAATGGACTATCGCCTGTGGTTGTCCAGGTAAAAGAGTAATCCCCGGAGTCATATTTAAATTCTTGCCTGATCATGCTTAAGGCCTTTTGCCTGGTTCCTCCGTCGCAGAGAAATACTCCATCTTTGACAAGGTGGTTGGCGACGTTGGAAAAGACAGCATTTCAATCTTCGCTGGTGGTTATGTGCCCGAGCGCATCAAAGGCAACAATAAGATCATATTTTCTGTTTAGGCTTAAGGTTTGCATGTTGCCGTGAAATACACGCAGTCCTTTGTCTTTTGCACTTCTCAACATTTCGCTGCTGTTGTCCACCCCCTCGACATTAGCAAAGCTACTTTCCGACATAAAGGATATTAGAAGACCAGTGCCGCAGGCAAAATCTAGAATGTTATCCGGAGCAAGATTAAACTTTCCAATTATTAACTTTATTAAATTGAGATATTTTAATGTAACTGTGGAAAGGTGCCATTAATGTAACCATCATAAAAATCAGCAAATATTTCATAGCCATTTGTTATGCCCATATTTCTTCCCATCACATATATTTTGTTGCCATAATTTATGGATAACCGATATCTTATGGCAAGAAATAACATGTTGCTTAATAGGGGAATGACGAGAGATGTAAAACAATAAATTAAATCTGCTAATTTTTTGTATTTCAGTAGTAGCAGATTTGCAACTGACAAGCTGCGGTGGTGACGGATCATCGAATTTACTAACCGAAGGATAGCCAATCGCCAAAAAAGTTTATACTACCGTTGAGCAGCAGATTCTCCCCGTTGCCATTCCTGCAAACACAACTCAAATCAGACGCGATCAAGTTTCTTTGTAAGCCGAATATGGTTACAGCGCTTGGGAAAAGGGCACAGGCTTAGCCTATGACAAACGAACTGAGCTGGCGCCGGTATACTCCGGTGCTCCAAATGCTGCTCGGTTACTATCCTTCTTTTCTATTTCTGATATTCATATTGCTGACGAAGAATCGCCAGCGTAACCAATCTATATCAGCCTAACACTTTATGCTAGCCCGCAATATGCTCCGATGTCTTCAGGATATTCGCCAATTTTACTCTCCACAACGCATGTGCTGGATGCGGCCATCCAAACAATTAATAAGCTTCACGAAAAGTCTCCGATCGACTTTGGTATTTCCCTTGGCGATGATATCAATAATGCTCAATATAACGGGCTAAGATGGTTTATTGATGTTTTAGATGGTCAGGTGATAACGCCAAGTTCTGGAGCTAATTTAGGTGCTGACAGTATCAATTATCAAAAACCATACAAAGCGGCCGGACTTGATAAATCCATACCCTGGTATCAAGTCATTGGCAATCACGATCAATTCTGGATGGGCTCAACTTTTGAGAACGAGAAAACTCTAGTAGTCCACATTAGCAGTTCCATCATTAATATGAAAAATATCCCTGATCCTGCTTCTAACGCCGTAAATGAAACTGGCGTATATATGGGAGTCGTTGACGGCTCGACCCCTTATGGCACAATCATCGGTGCTCCACATACAACAGGTCCTCTGAGAGCTTTGTTTTAAGCCTTCACGGGATAATTTTCATTAAAATTTCAGGGATATTAGAAACATGAATATTATAAAATTTATTGACGTTTCCTCATCGGAAACGACTAATCTTGTGAAGGCTTAGTCTCTGTCCCCCCTTAGTTTTGCTTCGCAAAACTTACCCCCTCTGGGAGCTTTTATATAGAAACTCGGTAAAAGTCGTGAACGGATACAGCCTTGATCTGGTAGTGGAAGGTGTGTTAGTGGGTAGCGCTGAGGGAGGGGAACTATGTTTCGACTAATATATATTGCGATTCTGTTGCTGTGTAACGCTGCTTTTGTTCGTGCTCAAGAAGCTAGGCCTTTTAAAGTCGGAATTATCCTTGCTTTATCAGGAGAAGGTATGTTTTTCGGTCAGTCCCTAAAAAATGGGATGCTCTTGGCTTATGAAAGTTTGTCGAAGGAAGATCAACAGGCTATGCAGCTTATCTTTGAAGATGATAGCATGGTCTCACGCAATACTATTACTGCTTTCAATAAATTAAGGAGTGTCGACGACATTGATGCTGTTGTCACTATGACTTCCGGCACGAGTAATGCCTTAGCTCCGTTAGCAGAACGGCAAAAAATTCCCATGATCGCTATTGCTTCAGACAAGACAGTCTGCGCGAACCGCAATTATGTAATGAATCATTGGGCCACGCCGGAAGTCGAAGCTGAGGTTGCTGTTCAAGAGGCAGAGCGAAGAAACTACAAAAAAATCATTGCTCTTACGACGCTTCATGATGGTGGATTAGCTGTGAAAAATAGCTTTAAAATAGCCGCTAAGAATAAAATCGAACTAGTCATAGAAGAAGACATCGCATACGACAATAGGGATATTCGCTCTATTATTGCTAAGATCAAAACAAAAAAGGATGTTGATGCCATTATGCTAGCTCTTTTGCCCGGACAGCTGGCAGTTTTGGCTAAACAACTTAGGCAATATGGGGTCTCCCTGCCATTGTTTGGCTTTGAAATGTTTGAGGATAAGGAAGAAGTAAAGGCTAGTGATGGAGCACTGATTAACCAATGGTATGTAAATGCTAGCGACGCGACAGGTGAATATACCAAGAAGTATATAAGTCGTTATGGTGATAATGCTACGCGGATAGCGAGTAACAACGGCTTTGATATTATTATGATAATAAATGATGCCCTAAAAAAAGAACGCTCTCGACAATTTGTGAATCGGTATTTTCATACGCTGAAGGATTATCGAGGGGCCTCCGGGGTTTATTCGGCAACCGATGACAATCGTTTTTCTCTGCCCGCTGCCGTTAAGCTGGTAACGGACAAAGAGTTTATTCAACTGCGTCAGTAAGAAAATAGAAAGTCTGTCAAGTAAGACAATGCCCCTACTCAAGCACCGTATGATCTAAAAGGTTTAGCAAGTAAGTGCCGTAACCGGATTTTTCTAGCGGCAGGGCAACTTTACGCAGTTGTTCGGCGTCGATGTAGCCCATGCGGTAGGCTATTTCTTCGATGCAGCCGATTTTTAGGCCTTGGCGTTCTTCGATGGTTTTGATGAATAGCGCGGCATCGGCGAATGAACCGAAGGTGCCTGTGTCGAGCCAGGCATATCCGCGAGGCATGATTTGCACGTCGAGGGAATTATTTTCTAAGTAAATGCGGTTGACGTCGGTGATTTCTAGTTCGCCGCGCGTTGAGGGTTTAATGTTCTTTGCAACTTCGATGACTGAGTTGTCGTAGAAGTAGAGTCCCACTACAGCATAATTGGAGCGGGGTTTGGCCGGCTTCTCCTCAATGGTGATGGCGCGGCAGTTTTTATCAAATTCCACAACACCATAGCGCTCCGGGTCATTTACATAATAGCCAAACACTGTTGCACCTTTGGCTTTCTTGGCGGCATCTTGAAGCATATTTTTGATGCCGTGGCCGTAAAAGATATTATCGCCAAGAATTAAAGATACGTGATCTTTTCCGATAAATTCCTCGCCGATAATAAAAGCCTCAGCGAGCCCTGCCGGCTTAAGCTGCACTTTATAAGAGAACTTCATTCCCAGCTGCTCGCCGGAACCGAGTAACTTTTCAAAGCTAGGCAGATCTTCGGGCGTAGAAATAATTAAAATATCTTTGATGCCGGCCAACATGAGAGTTGAAAGCGGGTAGTAAATCATTGGCTTATCATAAACAGGCAGCAGCTGTTTGCAAACAACGCTGGTTGCTGGATAGAGTCGAGTTGCTTTTCCGCCGGCTAAGATTATTCCTTTCATATTCTTCTCCCGTAATGGTTCGCTAATCAGGCGCAGACACAATATTATGAAGTTGGAAATATATAGGGTCGGGGAGAGTAAGGCAAGATGGGGGCAGGGGTTTATTTAGGCGTAGTTTTAGGGGGCTTAACTGCGCACGCACAGTATGTAAGCCTTGTCCAAATAAAAGGAGATGCTACATATTTTTAGCAAGCCAGCGTTTCGCTTCGCTACACTGCTGTCATGCGCACCCAGTGCCACCGCGGCATTTTCTTACGCCGATGGCGATTCACGGGCGACCGTCGATCCTGAGTCTAATACACAAGTTGCTCACTAAGGATGTCGTGTTTTGATTTTGGTATAAGATGGCTAGACGCAGCAAAAGTCATGTCCCCCGTGAAGCGCGACCCATGTTGCGAAGCGACTGAGTCGCTTGAGGATCGCGTGAACCAAACATTTCTCGGCATTAGCCGCCACTTTTAAGATCATTGGGGAATCGACACGCCGGCGACCCAGTTGTTCGCTAACACTCGCAACATGGGAGCGAGTTTTCAAGAGAATAACATGGGTCTAGCCGAGCACGACTTCAATGCGGTGCTCTTCGCCGGCGGCGAAATTCTGAGCACAAACCATGTGGCCACCGATTTCCTTGCCGTCAAGTTTGAAGCTGCTTACCCCACGTTGAACTTTATCGGGATTGCTGACAGCGATATGGTAAATTACTCCGCGGTGCTTAAACTTCACGCTAAACCGATCCCATGTGCTTGGGAGGCAAGGATCAACGGTGAATGTATCGCCGCTAACCTTAATTCCCAGTATATGCTCAACGGCTACACGATAGAGCCAACCGCTAGAACCTGTGTACCAGCTCCAGCCACCACGTCCGACATGCGGATAGGCGCCGTAAACATCGCCGCAGGTTACATAAGGCTCAGTTCTATACATGATCACCTTGTCATGCGTGTCAGTGTGTGTGATCGGATTGATCATCTGGAAAAGTTCCAGCGTTTTGTTTCCGTCACCAAGTAAGGCTGCAGCCATGACGACCCAGGCGGCAGCGTGCGAATACTGACCACCATTTTCTCTTAAGCCTGCCGGATAACCCTGGATGTAGCCGGGGTTTGGTTTGTTATCGACAAAGGGCGGCCAGAGCAGATGAATCAGTCGATGTTTATCGTTTACCAAATGGGTATAAACGCTTTCCATTGCTTGGCGTTGCCTATTCTTGTCGCCGCCACCGGCAATTACGCTCCATGACTGCGTGAGCGAGTCAATCTGACACTCGGCGTTAAGCTTACTGCCCATCGGGGTGCCGTCATCGAAGTAAGCGCGCCTGTACCAATTACCATCCCAAGCTTCAGCATCAATTGCTTCTACTAGCTCGCGGGCGCGGCGACGCAGCTCGACAGCCTTGGCTGTATCGCCTCGAAGCACTACCATATCCGAAAAGCGCTCTAGTATATGTGCGATAAACCATCCTAGCCAAACCGATTCGCCCTTGCCCTCAGCGCCAACGGTATTTAGCCCGTCATTCCAATCTCCGCAGCCGATCAACGGCAGGCGGTGATCGCCTAGGTACTGTGCGCGTTGCAAGGCCATCATGCAGTGTTCGTAAATGGAAACACGGCGACTGGAGACCACGGGCGTATTGTAAAGCTCATGCTGGTTAGGCTCCAAGAGCGGCGACTCCAATAGTCCCGCTTGCTCGTCAAGTATGTCTGTATCTCCGGTTATTCGTATGTATTCGAGCACTGCATAAGGAAGCCAGAGATAGTTATCCGACACGCGCGTTCTGATACCCTTGCCAAATGGCGGATGCCACCAATGCTGCACATCGCCTTCGACAAACTGCCGACCGGCGTGGAGCAGAATCTGCTCTTTGGTTTTCTGTGGGTCAATATAAAGCAGCGCCATGGAATCTTGGAGCTGATCGCGAAAACCAATAGCGCCCGAACATTGGTAAAAGCCGGTGCGTGCCCAGAGGCGACAGCTGATGGTTTGATACATGAGCCAGCCGTTGAGCATTAAGTCAAAAGAACGCTCCGGAGTTTTTACCTGAATGACATCATTGGTGTTCGCCCAATTTTTCCTGGTCTGCTCCAAGGCCGCATCGTAAGTTCTGATTTGACGATATTTCGGCGAAGACACGCGCGCCTCATCCATAGAAACGCCGTTAGCCAAGTAAAACAGAACGTTTTGCTTACTGCCCGGAAGTAGCTCTACCTGCACCTTGATTACTGAGCAGGTATCTAATCCGGTGCCTACAGTATTGGAAAGTGCTACCGGCTGGTTCTTGGAGGAACTGACTAAGCCGCCCAAGCCCGAACTCGAAGCGGTAAGCTCCAAAGCAACCGGGTTAGCTGTGCTTCGATTGCGACCAACAAATTCAAACCTGTTGGTCGTATAGGAGTGGATGGCCAAGTTACTACCCATAAACGCGATGCGCTGCGAGAAGTCGATATTGAAATGATTGGAAGTAAACAACATTTGTGCTTCCGAATCGTAGCCTGTTGCCAGATAACGGTAATTGTCTTCTCGGTTAACACCTAGTACCAAATCCAAATAGAGGAACACCTCGATCTGTTTCTCCTCCGCTGTTTGATTGGTTAGCTCTAAATGCCACCATTTAACCGGTTCTGTTGGGGAGGTGGTCATAGTCAGCACAGAGCCGATGTCGTGGCTGGAAGTAGTAAACTTAGAAAAGCCAAAGCCGTGCTCCACCACCACCGGCTGCGTTGGGGCCACCGGGCGCGGAGTCGGGCACCAGTAATTGCCGCTCTCCATGTCGCGCATGTAAATGATTTCGCCGGAAACATCTCTAGTCGGGTCATTGGACCAAGGCGTAAGCCGGTATTCGCGACTGTTACCGCTCCAAGTAAAACTACTACCTAATTCGCTAACTAGAAAACCAAAGTCTTTATTGGCGATAATATTGACCCAGGGCTTGGGTGGTAGCTTTTCTTTGGTTACTACCAGCGAGTAGCTTTTACCGCCATCGGTGAAGCCGCCAAAGTCATTGTAATATTCCCAGCTATCGGTGTTAGGCTTAAAAGGAGTCTCCTGTTTTTTTGCTGCCAACTTACGTCGCGGCTTTAAAGGTGGCAGGTCTTGATCGAAGGTAAGCTGCTGCTTAAGCGTGCCACGATTTCCATAGAGCACCACGCGCGAAATAGAGTGGAGCAGAGCAATCTCTTCTTCCGAGAGCTGATTAATGGAGCGCAGGAATATGCCGCCGCGCTTTTCTACCGTATCGCGCGAAACGCCGGTTTTGATCAACAAATCCAGCTCCTGCTGGAAGTCCTGCATGTAGCCGCCCGGGTATTCGTTGAAGATTACCAGATCAAAGCGAAATCCTCTGAGTCGTAAATATTCATGGGCAAGAACCAAGTCTTCGGCAAACTTGATTTGCTCAGCATCGTTAAGCACGACAAGCACCACCGGGTCGTCGCCGGAAATACCAAAGCGCCAAAGCGCACTCTGCGATAGGCGGCTACGCTTAACTATCTCTGCAGCGCCGCGCAGCTTGGTGATGTTAAAAAGCACGAGGTTGGCCAGCTTCTGATAGTCGCGCACGCGGCCAATAGAGAACTGCTGATGGCGAAGCTCAATATCGCTATGACTCCAGGCCATTTCAAAGGCGCGGGTCACATATTGCATCTCTCGATACTTCTTCACCAACTGTAAGGTCTCTTCGTGGCTTTCGGCAAAGCCGGTAACAAACGCTAGCTGCTGTGACTCGCCGGGTTTAATTTCGACGCGATTGCGTAGCGAAAATATCGGATCAAGCACAGTGCCGACAGTGCGTGAAAGCGGCCTGGTGTTCTCCATGACAATCGGCGACTTAACGCTGAGCCCGCGCCCGACAAAACGTTGGCGAGCCGTTTCATATTGGGTTGGAGCCCAGACCACGGGCATGTTAATCAGGTGGAACATGAATAACTTGCGGTCATGATCGGAACGCGGTCGCCGCTGGAAGATAAGCGCATCATAATCCTCGACATGCTCAGAAGAGATGAACATCTTGGAAAACGCCGGATGCGCCAAATCGCCTTTGCGGTGCGTGAGCGCCACTTCGCCGTAGCTGGTAAGCTCAATGTTGCGTAGACGATTAGAAGTATTGACCAAGGTCACACGGCGCACTTCCAGATTGTCCTCAGGGGACACGGCTACTTCCATGCGGCTGGTAAGGCCAAAGTTTCTGCGCTTATACTCAACCTTATCCGGGCTAAAGATCACCTCGTAGTTATCCGGCTCGACGCAAGTTGGCTGATAGGTTGCTGACCAGTAGTTACCGGCATCGAGATCGCGGAGATAAATATAAGTGCCGGAGTCATTGGTCATGCCATTTTCTTGCCAACGGATTAGCGCCATATCGGTATCGACATAGCTATAGGAGCTGCCGGCATTATCCATGATTAGCGTATAGCGGCGATTGGCTAAAATGCGCGTGCGTGGAATTAACGTGTGCGGCGTGTTGAAGATCTGCGTGGGCTCAGCTTTGGTTTCATGATCACCGTTTCCTAGGGCATTTACTTCGGCGCGATGCGGCACCAAAATAGGAATGCGCGTTGGGAACTTCTCTTGCATCAGCAGTTCGCAAGCACGGATGGAGAGGTTAGCATGAAAACGCTCTTGGAAGATGTTGTTGTTCAGTAAGTTGTTAATCGAAATCAAACTCATTCCCTGGTGGTGGGCGAGAAAAGAGCGCACGACATGACACTTCTCATCGGCGCTAAGTCTCTCCGGCGTATAATCAACAGCTTCATAAAATCCATACTGCCCACGGAGCTCATCGACTTCCAGGCGCTTTAAGTTTTTCACCCCTTCCGGAGCATCGACCATTAAGGCCAGCATGGTAGAGTATGGCGAAACAACTAAGTCTTCAGCTAAACCGCGCTTAAGTCCCAATCCGGGAATACCAAAGGCACGATACTGGTAAGTCTTTTCAAAATCCACACCACTGTATGCTGATTCTGATATGCCCCAAGGAACAAAGCGCAAACGGGCATAGAGGCGCTGCGTTTTGACAACGGCGCGATAGGTTTCAGCGAGCAAGGTAGTCGGATACTCTTTCATTACTAATAGCGGCATCAGATATTCGAACATCGTGCCGCTCCAGGAGAGCAGGGCTTTGCCGCCGAGAGTTTCTGTTAGAGCACGGTTTAGCTTAAACCAATGCGTTTGCGGCAGGTCGCCTTTGGCGATGGCTACTAAACTGGCTAGCCGCGCCTCGGAAGCGAGTAGATCATAAAAGCTGTTATCTTTCTGGCCGGTATCGACATTAAAACCGATAGTCAGCAGATTCTTTTGTGGATCAGTTAAAAAGCGGAAGTCAGCTTCCTTAATCAAGCGCCCCAACTCAGAGTTAATAAAGGCTAGCTGAGAACTCATGTTCTCAGCCTTTTCCTTGGCCATTTTTAGAGCAGCGATCAATTCGGCAAAGCGAATCTTTTCATCTTCGTTAAGCAAAGACAAATTGGTGATTTGCTCGAGCTTAAGTAATCTATTGGTAAGCTTGGTGATTAAAGACAATGTCGCTGTGCGTCCATGCAAGATACGGTCAGTGCTTTTTAGTTTACTGGGCATGACTTGTCTTTCGCTTAATGCTTTTAACAGCGGCAGATGTTCAGCCCAAGCAAAAAGCGGCTCAAGAGCCAACAGTTCATCAGTTAGTTTTTGCAGCTGCGCAGCCATTGGTACGGGGCCTAAATCATGACGGAATTTTTTAAGCTCAGAAAACAGTTTGAGGTAATCGGCGAGTTTGCCAAACGAAGAAAACTTCCCCTGCCAACTTTGTGCCGTGCTTGCCGGTAAATTCTGATAGTTACGCAGTAGCTTGATAAAATGCCCAATGTGCTGGGCTGAAATCAGCGGAGCAATAGCAAAGCCACTTGCGGCTTCACGCACAGCAATGAAATGGCCGACCATGTTGCCGCTATCAACCGAAGATACATAGCGTGGAAACAGCGGGCGAAGATCGCGAATGGCATACCAGTTAAGGAAGTGACCGCGATAACGCTCAAGCTTACCCAGCGATTTAACTACATTGTAAACGCGATCAACCGAAGCGTAAAGCGTAGTGAAGCCCAAGTCGTAAGCGGAAATGGTCGCCAGCACAGAAAGACTGATATTGGTTGGTGATGTTCTTTCGGCAACTACGCGGCTGGGGACGACCTGGAGATTGTCGGGAATAAGGTAGTTATAGTCCGGGCAGAGGAAAGTATCAAAATAGCCCCAAGTTTCAAAGGCCACTTGTCGTAAATATGTCTTTTCGTTTTCCTCAAGTAGTCTGGTTTTATGCTTAATCGGTCGCGAGATGGCCCAAGCAATGACCGGAGCCAATAACCAGACAGCATAAAAGCTGACCATGAAATTTAAAAAGCGCGGCTGATAGAAATAAACGCTAAAGGGAATAGTCAACGCAACTATTCTCTGCGCCGGGAGCATGTGCTTGACAAAGTCCATGAGACTAGTGCCGAGGCGTCTTTCTGTGGCGTAGGCAGTCTCCCACTCTAAAAGCTTCTTTTTTGAGATAAAAATTCGATAGAGCGTGGTGATGATAGCATTGGCGGCGATGTAGCCTTGATGCGGCACAAGCATGAGATTAAAGAAGGTAAGCAGTAAGTTCTTTCTGAAATCATTGATTAGGCTGACGATCCAGGTGGAAAAGGAAAAGCCCAAAGGTAAATCAAAAATCAAGCGCAGTCCCTGGATGTAAAACGAAAAGCTGTAAATGAGTAAAAAGCCGCCTAGCCAAACCACGGGATTGCCCGGGGCAAAAGCCCAAAGGGAAATAAAGAGAAAGAATAGTGAAATGTTTGCTAAAGAACGGCGCAGGTTATCAATGATCTTCCAGCGGCTGAGCGCAGAAAGCGGATTGGAGTATGAATATGTCTGCCCGGGGATATGTGCTATGCCTTTGCGACTAAGCGCTAAAGGTTGCTCGTCGGGATTAGCCGGAATGCGTGGGAAGATAAAAGGCAGAATTTGCCAGTCGCCACGTATCCAACGCTGCTGGCGTTTGGCTTGCGCGTGATAGCGCAGAGGAAAGTCATCAAATACTTCTACGTCGGAGAGTAGTCCGCAGCGAACAAAGACGCCTTCAATCAAGTCATGACTTAAAAGCGTATTTTCGCCAAAGCGGCCATGCAGGGCTTTTTCAAAAGCATCAACATCATAAACGCCCTTACCGATGTAGGAGCCTTCTTTAAACAGATCCTGATAAACATCAGCAACGGTGCGTGTGTATGGGTCTAAGCCGGAGTGACCTGAGAAAACGGAAGAGAACAAAGTTGCATTACCACTATGCAAAGTAATTCCCACGCGCGGTTGTAGGAGTGAGTAACCTTTGACGACAATACCTTTGTCTTCGTCGAAAATAGGACGATTAAGCGGGTGGGCAATAGCGCCAATCATTTTCTTGGCTGTTCCTACAGGGAGCTGTGAGTCATTATCTAAGGTTAGCACGTAGCGCGCTGACTTCATGAATTCCTGATCGCCGATAATGACGTTAAAAGTTGTGTGGTCTGCCCCGCGTAGCCAGCGATTTAACTCCATGATTTTGCCACGCTTACGCTCCCAGGCCATAAACTTACCCTCATTGGGATTATAAAGTCGCCTTCTGAACATAATAAAAAAGCGCTTGGTTTTGTTGTGGCAATAACGCTCGTTAAGGCGATTGATCAGCATCTCGGCATGTTTGATTACGCCCAAATCACCGGAAAGCACCTCGGTTTGAGCATCGCAAAGGTCAGCTAGAATGCCGTAGCCGATATTCTCATCGTGATTGGCAAGCGAGCGCACTTCTAACAACTCAATCGTATGATCGATCTGATCGGTGTGGCTGAAAATCGTCTGCACGGTTACTAATGTGCGTGCCTCATCGGGGATACCCTCATCGAAGTCCAGCTTCGGTAACGGTTTAGCTCTGGTTATTTTTGTTACTGCCCACTGCACCAGCTGAATGGCATATTCGCTCAAGGAAAGAGGCATAAATATGCAAGCTAAAACAATCCAAAGCGTTGAGCCGTGGCGCAGATGGCTGTAGTAGAGGGCAGCGGCCAAGAGAATAGCAATCACCGAAATGATCGCGGAAAAATAAAGGGCAAAGGTGTGGCGTTTAGCCCAAGCTTTTAATGCGTCGCCAAGGCCGCTTTTTAATCCTAGCGCTTGCTTTAGTAACTCGTAGCCGTCATCGATCAAGTAATAGCCGACATGCTGGTAACGAATATCGTTTTTATTATCCAAATCGGCGCCCGCTTTTTCTTTGGCTAGCTCCACAGCTTTTTTAGCCACATCGACTTCGCTAAAACCACTTAAGCGTGACAGCTCTTCAATCGAATGTCGGTTTAAGTCTCGAGTGATAAAATCTGATTGCGTGTAAACTTTGAAAGGATCGTCACGCAATACGGCATCTACATGGCTGACCCGTTCAAACCAGTTTCTCCAGTCAAGACTATCCACCGTTCTTAAGGCGGTAATGCAATTACCAAAAGAAATTTGATCTTGAGCTTGTGATTGTTGCTCAATGCGTACAGCTTCAGCCGGATCAATGCCCCGCTCCCTAAGCTGCTGATCTATCCATTGTAGTGCCAGGTTAGCTTGGCCACCGAGGCTGCGTAATTTGCGGATAATATAGGCGGCACTTGTTTCGAGAAACTGTGGTTGGCGATTCAGCTGGGTGATGAGGTTGACCAATAAATCGGTATTGGTGCTTTTGGTGATCTCGATTGTTTCCTGACAAAGCTTTTCGGCCTGGCGCCTTTGCTCAGCAACATGCAAGCTGGTAGTAGCCAAGCGCCGGAGGTTTTCTACTAGCGCTAGGCGTAACATGATAGGAATAGCCCATAGTTCGCCGAGTAGTAGAACATTACGCGACTGGTAAGAATCGACGAAGGCGGTTAGCGCTTCGGTTTCCACGACGCTATCGGTATGTGAAATGAAATTACAAACGAGGCGATAAACGCGGGGAAATCCGCGCCACTCAGCATCAACTAATTTGGGCAATGCGCGGTAATAGTTTTTCGGAAGGTCGCGGCGAATTTCGCGCACTTGTTCGTCGATGATATGATAATTGTCCAGTAGCCACTCTGCACCGGCGGTGAGCACCTCTTTGTTTTTGGCAGCAAGCGAGAAAGCAAAGTAAGCTTCGTTAAGAATGCTGCAGTTTTCTTTAAAGCGCTGTTGTAGTTTGACGGCGCGACCACGTAATTTGACCTGGGAATAATACTCGGCAAGTTCCAGTGCGCGCTGCACTAATAAGTCGCGCGAAAGGACTTCATTGCGTAGAGGTTTTTCCAATTTGTCATGGGATTTTGTCAGGTGCGAAAACGCCATATTGCCACTCGTCGATTAAGGTTGAAATGTCCATAATTTCTTGCGGTTGAATATAGCATCGGCCCAGCAAAAGGCACAAATGGTTTTACATAAATTTGGCTATTTATCCAGCGCGGGGAATATCAGCCGTGGTATGCGGCTAAGCCGCTAAATGCCGCGTGACCGTGAAACGCAGGCGGCCCAGTTGTTCGCTGGCGCTCACAACATGTGTCCGCGCTCCATAGGCGCCGGTGAAGTTGTTTGCCCCGTGGGGGCATTGCCAAGAATGTTGCAAAAATTTATCGCGAAGGCACATTTTTACGACTAGTGTGGAAGACTCAGATTGTCACGCCGAGCGGCTGATGAATATATTAGAAAGCGGCTAGTTTTGTAACTTGGAAAGATAGACCTCAGCGTTGCGCTTTTCAACGAAACTCTGTGCTGAAACCACTGCAGCTTCTAAGTATTTTTTTGCTATGGCCACGGGGGATTCATTAATCAGGCGATCGCTATAACGCCCGATGAGTTCCTTACGGAAAGAGCCTTCTAGCTCGGGGAAGGGTAGATCTAAGTGCATTAGTAAAATTAACGCTTGCGCTCGTGTTAAGTCATTGTTGGAGTTAAGCAAAGCGCTGATTTGCTGACGTTGTTTAGCGATTAAATCAGGGAAAGTAAGAAAGAGCTTAAATAATCTATTTTTCTTATCTTCGGACAACTGAGCGGCAGCTTGAACGATGATGGGCGCAGCAACGAGCGCGGGTAAATTTCTGATTGTTTGTTGGGCATAGAGATATTTATCGCTGGCTAATTCCCGAACGAAAAAAGCATTGTAGTCAAAAGCGGCAGCATCTATTTGAATAAGAGCTTCGACCGCCTTATTGGCTAACAAATCATCTTGTTCGGCATTTTCTGCTAGTTTAACTAATTGTCCGCCGGCCGGAGCCGCGGCTTGCTTAAGCACGGCTAAAGAAGAAATAACTTGTAGCTTGCGCGCGTTAGAGCCGGCTTCTAATAGCGGCAGTAGCAGCTGAGTAATTTTCTCGGCACTAAAGCCATAGTCGGTGCTATGCTCGGCAAAAATTAAGAATCGTTCAAGAGATAATTGCTGTGTATTGTACTGCGTGAGAATAATCTCTTGGCTAGCGGGGGTAAGCGGGGAAAGTTTTTGCCAGGCAGAGCTCAGTGTTTCTGAATCTAAAGCGGAGTCGTAGAGGCAAGGTAGAAACTCTTTAGCTACTTGCTCACGCGCCTTATCTTCGATGCCTGCAAAATAGAAAGTGGTACCTGTCTTTTCATAGCAAGAGAGCTTGGCAAAGCCTTCGATTAGCGCCAGTGTTACCGGTGGTGTAGTTTTGCCCATATTGGCGAGCAGCTGAGCAACCAAAAACTTGGTTTTGATATTATCCTGCCCGAGTATTTTTTCCAGCTGCGGAACAATGTCTGTGCCTTGCGCGCTCAGCGTGTCAATTAAAGTGGTGCGCACAAAGTGATCTTCTTCTTTCAGCGCCGGGGTTAGTAAACCAAGAATCTCAATTTTGGAAACGGGTAACTGTTTGGCAATTAAAATTCCGGCATAGCGCTGAACAGGTTGTGACTGTTTTAGAAGCTTGGTTATTGTTGCGCGCGACGATGAGCCTAGGCCGGCAAGAGCTTTGATTATCGCCTGAAAATCCGGGTTGGGAATGCCATTTTGAAATAGCTCTTCTTGCCCATAAGAGGCCAGTGCCTCAAGCAAAAAACCGGTAAATGATGATATTTGATTACTAGGGAGGGAGATGATTGCGCGTGCTACCTCTTTCAGTAAAGCTAGTTTTCTTGTATCATCTTTTTCCTTCTCAATCGATCGGGTAAACTGGCTTAAAAAACGAGCGACGTCGTTAGGTAGAATACTTGCCAAATTACGAGCGCAAGACATCGCGGCAATGCCTACTGAAGTGTATTTGGAGTAAGCATTTTCAATACAGATAGGTAACACGCGCGATGCCGCTGCTTTGATTTGTGCGACAATTAACAGCGTTTTAGCTTTTGTATCAGCCAAATCACTACGGAAGAAAGGCGTCAGTGCTAAAAGTGGATTATTTACTTCAGTAACTAAGACGCATAATGCGGCCTGCGCCGAACCACGAACATTGGCATCGAGATCCTGTAAACTGGGAAGCAATGCCTGGAATAGCTGTTCTTTTTTATCATAAGCCTTAATTATGTCCGGTTGTTGGGATACTTTCGCTAGCGTGTGAATGGTTGCCTGCTTAACTTCCAGCACGGGATCAGCTAAGGCCGCATGTAAAAGCGGTAATGACTGCGCATAAAAAGACGGATAACGACCGAGTAATAAGATAGCACGAATACGTAAATCATCATCGCTGGAATCCAAGAGCGGTAATAGATATTCACCGATTAAGTCGCCAAAATAATCCAGTTTAACCAGTAGTTCGACCATTGCTTGACGGTGACTACGATCGGGATTTTTTAGCCCTTGCACTAAATGTCTGATCGACTGTTCGTTAAGTTCAAGGATGATATTAATGGCCAGATAGCCATATTCACTAGCTGTGAGCAATGCCAGATCGTGGATAGTGCTGGGAAAAACTTTGTATTGGATATCCGTTTTGACCTTTAATGTTATTTGCCAGAGTAAATCCGCAATTTTTGTTTTCCAGGTATCGGGGAGATTGGGCTCGTTGAGTAAGCGAATCAGATTACCTGATTCTTCAATCGAGTAGGGGGCAAACGTATCTAAAATCTTCAGCGCGCAATCCTTGGCCTGTTCCTCCCGTTGGGGTTGGTAAGCGGAAGAAAAATCAAAACGTCGGGAGAGATTGGTCGGTGCCGGGCGCGGATTAGTTAAATCAAGATTGATCACCGGTTCATATTGCACTGTCGGGGCCATGTCTTTTTTTAGCGCAAGAATTTTCGTGGTATATTCTAAGAGCTGTCTTTTGTCTTCGAGGCTTAAATTCCCAGCATCCGTAATAGCAGCATTACAATCTTTGAAAATATTATCTTTAATTTGATCTAGAGCGAAAACAGTAGGCGGCGCGCTTAATACGAGCAGCGAAAGTAGAAAGATAACTCTGATAATATTTATTCTATTTGCCATGTTTTTTTGTCTCGATTTCCCAAGCTCCATCACCTTTTAATCTTAAAATCTTTTCGTGAAATTTGTATAAATTTGGCCGATAGCCAATGCTCATATATGCCCTGAGGCGCTTTTGTAAAATTCCGTAAAGCAGCTGTTCGCTTTCTTCGTCGATGGCTGTCGTGGCTTCATCGAGGAAAGCATATTTCGGCTTGGCAATAAGCAGGCGGGCAAAAGCCAGCTTTTGCTGTTCGCCGGTGGAAAGAATACTATACCAGTCTTTGGTTGTGCCTAAACCACTAACTCTTTTTAGTACACTTTCTAAGCCCACTTCTTCCATGACGGTGCGCAGTTCTTTGTCCGAAATGCCACGAATAGAAGAAGCATATAAGAGCTGGTTTCTTAGTGTGCCGATGACCATGTATGGGCGCTGCGGCAAGAAAATAGCGCTGCTTAATTCCGGCCTTTGGATTTTACCTGAGCCGGTGTTCCATAAACCGGATACGGCGCGCAGGATGGAGCTCTTGCCGCTACCGCTCGCCCCATTAATCAGCATACCGCCAGAGTCCAAAGTAAATGATAGATCGCGCACTAATTCCTGATCGCGCTTGGGAGTGAGAATAGTGACCTGATCAAAAGTGATTGTTCCGCCCAACGAAGATTTGATTGTTTCACCGCCATTTGCCTCTGTCGGTCGCTCAAAGAACAGTCCTTCACGGAAGGAACCAAGACGGGTGATAATGGCGGTTAGCGACGAGATACTGCCGAAATGTTGGATAAAAATAGAAAGAGAATCAAGCACCACCAGAAAAGCGCCTTGTGCCTGATAAACCTGACCAAATTTAATTGTGCCGTCCATATAGAGACCGGCGACCATCATAACAGGGATAACAATTTTCAAGTTGTTGTAACCATGGAGTAGCATATTGAGCTTCAGGTTAAGCTTGATGATGCGCTGCTGATTAGATATCGCTTTTTTTAGTTTTTGCCGCGAGCGCGTCAGCTCTTTCCTGTCGCCACGGAAAAAGGCGATTGATTCCGCGTTGTCACGGACGTTGACCAGTTTATAGCGGTAATTAGCTTCTTTTTTCAGCTGCAAGAAATTTAACTGAATCAACGGTCGGCCGACGAGATAAGTGATCAAGGATCCCAAAAAGGCGTAAAACAACACAGCGTAGATCAAGTTAGTTGAGATGGACCAGAGGATATAAATAAACAGACAAAAATTAAGTATGGCGTTAGTAAAAATCACGAACAAAGAAATAAATGTGGCTGTAAAATTACGAATATCTTCAGAAATACGTTGGTCAGGATTATCAATGCCCTCGATATAGGCAATTTTATAATAGGCACGAGCCGAGAAATAGTCGCGCAGAATTTCGTGGCTCAGCCAGCGTCGCCAATAAAGGCCGAAGCGCTCTTCGACAAAACGGTATAAAGCGTTGATCGGCGTGATCAATGCAAAGCCCATGACGAAATAAAGTAGCTTACGCAGGTAGTCTCTCTCTTCTTTAACTTCTAAAGCTGTAAAAAAGTCGCCACCCAGATAATTGATTTTTGCGCTGATGGCAGAAACAGCAATAGCAAAGGCAATAAGTAAGAGCAGTAAAATCCAAGCCTGCCAGTGAATATCAACAAGCAAATATTTTTTATAGCGCTGGTAAAGAAAGTAAGGCAGCAGTAAAGAAAGAGCCGCTACTAAAATAATGGCCAGGGTAACCAGTAACCAAGGTAACCAAACAAGGATGGCAATTTCCCGCAGATCAAGGAAATTCCAAAATCTCCAAAAGTATCGGTAGACGAAAGTTTCTCCGTAGCCGACCAGAAGCAGATAAAATGCCGTTGCCAGTATGGCCAATAGGCCGGAAAAGTTTACGCGAAAAGAGAAAAAGGGAGCTGTCAAATACCAGAGTCGGACAAAGGTAAGCGTGTTAAATCTAATCATGTGCTCTCTGGTAAAACTACAAATAAAAAAAAGAACTAGGACGCTAAATAATATAAAGTCGTTCTTCGGCCAAATGCCGAGAAAACTTGTGCCTGGCCTATATAGCTAATATTTTTAGCTTTTTCTACTTTGCTTAAAATAATCCTGCAAAGATACCCTTGGAAGTCCTAAGTTATTGATATTTATAAGGAACAATACTATAGGCACAGCCTTAATTGCTTACAATTTAGAAAGTTTGGCGCTTTGATTTGAATGTCTTCGCTGCCGGGAAAAAATATTCTTACTCGATGCTAGTGAGAATATCGTGTTTGTTACTAATAAGCCAAGATCGCTTCACGAACAGAGCAAAGGCCAAATTTATAGAGAACAGTTCTTTCAATCCCTAAAGGAGTTTAACATGGCTATTATCCTTCCTGATGAATCGAGAACCTTCAGCGAATATTTGCTTTTGCCTAGTCTAACTACGGTTAATCATATTCCGCAAAATGTTGACCTAAGCACGCCGCTAGTTCGTTATAAACAAGGGCAAGATGTCGGATTAAAATTAAATATTCCTATCGTCTCAGCGCTGATGCAGTCTGTGTCTGACGATAAAATGGCCATCGCCTTAGCGCGTAATGGCGGCCTGTCATTTATCTATTGTTCTCAGCCGATAGAACGCGAAGCTGAAATGATCAGGCGCGTGAAAAAATATAAAGCTGGATTTGTGACCAGCGATGTGAATTTGCCGCCGACAGCAACATTAGGCGATGCGGTGAAACTTAGTAATCATACCGGTCATTCTACCATTCCCATTACTGATCAAGGTCGAGCCAATGGCAAATTGCACGGTATTTTATTTGTTCATGATATCCGAATTGATCACCTTGATATGAATACTCCCGTTGTGGACTTGATGGTTCCCAACGCTAAGTTGATGCTTACTAAAGACGGTGTCAGTTTGAAAGAAGCCAACGCAGCGATTTGGGAACATCGTATTAAATGTTTGCCGATAATTGATAACGACAGCAACCTGGTTTCCTTGGTTTTTCGTAAAGACTTTGATTCACATAAAAAGAATCCTTACGAACTGATTGACGAGAAAAAACGTCTGCGAGTCGGTGCGGGCATTAATACTCGCGATTATAAAGAAAGAGTTCCCGAACTGGTTAAGGCCGGGGCCGATGTGCTTTGCATCGATTCCTCTGACGGTTTTTCGGAGTGGCAAAAAAATGCGCTGGTGTGGATTAAAAAAGAGTATGGAGACAAAGTTAAAGTTGGGGCAGGAAATGTGGTCGATGGCGATGGCTTTGACTACTTAGTTTCGGCCGGAGCGGACTTTGTTAAAGTGGGAATTGGCGGCGGCTCGATTTGTATTACGCGTGAGCAAAAAGGGATCGGCCGCGGCCAAGCCTCTGCTGTCCTTGATGTGGCCAAGGCTCGTGATGCTCATGCGCAAAAAACGGGGAACTACATACCCATTTGTTCAGATGGCGGAATTTCCCAGGACTATCACATCGTTGTTGCCCTGGCTCTGGGCGCTGACTTTGTTATGATGGGTAGATACTTTGCGCGCTTTGATGAGAGTCCGACGCGCAAATTAAGGCGTGGAGTAACATACGTCAAAGAGTATTGGGGCGAGGGTTCGAATCGTGCGCGTAATTGGGAAAGATACGACGTTATTGGAGAAGATAAGGCGGTTTTTGAAGAAGGTGTAGATTGCTACGTGCCCTATGCTGGCAAACTAAGCGACAATTTAGATTTAGCAATTGCCAAGATTAAGGCAACTTTCTGTAATTGCGGTGCCCTAAATATTAAACAGATGCATCAGAATACACGGCTAGCCGTGGTATCACCGCTTACTTTGCGCGAAGGCGGTAGTCATGATGTGTATCTGAAAGAAACAGAGAGCGAGATCATCAAGTAAGGGATCACGATCTTGGTCAGCTAAGATGCCTCCGATAGGCAAATTGTGACTAATACTATCGGGTATAAGTTCTTTACTTGGTGGGATATTAGCTTATTGCCAAATTGTAGTGATTTACTGTTAAATAGCTATAGTAAATAGTCTATAAAGTGAGCACGTGCCGGTAATTTTGTAATGAAAGTAAATACCAAAAAAAATTTTCTTGCCCTAACCAAAGGAGCCTGGGAGTCAACCTGCGAAGAAAGACCGCGATTATTTGTTTTTATTGTTTTGTTTTTTTTCGCTTATTCTCTGGATTTACTTGTCCCTTGGGCGATCGGATACACGCTTAATGCTTTTGCTACGCTGGGCGGAACAGCCGAGGCCTTTGAAAAAGGGTTTATGGGTATTGCCGCCTTTACTGTGTTGCGACTTCTTTATACCTGTTTTCATCATTATGCGCGCTATGTGCAAAGTCGAGTGTCTTATTGTGCTCGCATGTTTACCATGCGCAAAATTTTTAATTGCTTGATGCGTTTTCCTTTGCGCTGGCATGTGGAGCATCACTCGGGTGAGAATCTTAGCAAACTCCATCGTTCTGTTGGCGCTGTTGATGCCATGATCGGCACTTATATTTGGCAGATTATTGAATGCTCGGTAAAAGTTGTTTTTGCCGGCATTGCCATCATCGCCTTGGATATGGAAATTTCGCTTATTGTCTTGGCGATTTCGATACTGACTATTGCTTTGATGATCTTTTTTAATCATAAGCTTACCGATCGTATTCGCCGCAACAACATTTTTTACAATAAGCTCAATCGTATCTTGGTTGATTATCTTTCCAATATTGTTACGGTTAAAACTTTAAGTGTCGAATCTTCGGCGCGCAAGCACTTAGCTGATCAGCGCATAGAAGGATTAAGATTGTCGCAACGTATTGCCAGCTTCATGGAGTTCAAATGGGGCTCAGTAACTTTCGGCTCGGCTTTAGTTACTTCGGCCGTGCTTTGCGTTTATTTTAGCAAGTTTCGCGGACAATCTCAGCCAATAAACATTGCTGAGGTTTATGTGTTGCTTGATTATTTAAATCGCATTTTTCAGGCGATCGGCTCCTTTACCGGCTATTACAGCGGCCTTATTGAATCTTCTACCGCTTATGAAGATGCCATGAAGATAATTGAACAGTCTGAGCGGACGCCGGAAAAAACCAGCTGCGGATTATTCAATAATAATTGGAATGCTGTTTCTTTCAAAAAGGTTAACTTTTCTTATGTCGCTGGTGAAAAGATTGGTCTAAATAATGTGCGTTTTGAATTTCGCCGTGGGGATAAAATCGCTTTGGTTGGATCCAGCGGTAGCGGCAAGTCGACTCTACTTAAAGTCCTCGGGGGGCTGATTCAGCCAGATTCTTATTCGCTATCTACTGATTTACAAAGCTCGCTGGCACTGACTGACTTTATTGATAATTGCCTATTGATTCCACAAGAACCGGAAATATTCTCAGAAAATGTCCTCTATAACCTAACCATGGGCGAAGAGTTTGATACCAAAGAAATTTCTTTCTTCATCTCACTCTGTAAATTCGACACGGTGTTAAATAAGTTACCGCTTGGCCTATATAGTAGCTTGGCGGAAAAGGGACTTAATTTATCGGTCGGTGAAAAGCAGAGAGTTGCGCTCGCTCGCGGCTTGCTCAGGGCGGGAAATCGTGAACTGATTTTGCTTGATGAGCCGACTTCCAGTCTGGATCCAAAAACAGAAAAAGATATTTATCTGGGCTTGCTCTATCATTTTTCCAGCCGCACGATCGTCTCTTCTTGTCACCGCTTAAATCTTATTCCTTTATTTGATCGTATTATTTTTATGGCACAAAGCCAGGTGCTGGAGGTGGGATCTTTTAAGGAGTTAATTGATGCTCGTGGTCACTTTTACCGTGCCTGGGATGATTATGAGAAGAATATCAAAACACAAGTAGATGCTGAGCATTCTTCTGTGTCTATGCCATTGCCTGAATGAAATCTAACAAAAGAGCAGGAAACGTCTATGCTGATAAATAGAGTTTTTCTTGACTGGCAGCAACCTTTCATCCAGTCGGTCTGCGAGTTTGTCCTAAAAAAACTTATCCGCAATCAGGACTTGGATTTAAGCCATTTAATTTTTATTACTTCCGGTAGTCGAGCCGGTCGACGTCTGTTAGAACTTTTTGTCGATCATGCGCAGAGCAATAATCTTCCTTTTGTACCACCATTAATTACTACCATTGGTCGTTTTCCTTCGCGCATCAGTCAACAAACAAAACCGTTGGCGGGTGAATGGCATCGATATTGTCTTTGGCAATGTGCGATTGAAAAACTTACCGCTGATGAATTAGCTTTATTGGGCCTGGGTGCCAACAAAGATAAAGGACTAATCGCGCAACTGGGCACAATAAAGTATTTAGACCGCCTATATGATGAAGTTGCCGGTGCCGGGGTGAGTTTTATGCAAATTGCTGAGCTGGGCGAGAGCTCAGAAGATTTATTAGCCGATCAGCGCTGGATTGTGCTGGATAAATTGAAAAATGCCTATCTTCAGGAGCTTGAAAAAAGGAATCTGATCGACTCTGTTGGCCTTTCCCAAAGCTTACTGCATACGCATCCTGAGCGTCTCCAAGGGAAAACGATTATTTTAGTTGGGCTGAGCGAACTTGATGTCCTTTACAAGCAGATATTTTCTGCCTTGCCGGCAGAAGGTTATAGTTTGGTTTTCGCACCGGAAGATTATGGGCAGCGCTTTGATGAATATGGCTGCGTGCTCAGCGAAAAATGGGTGCATGAATATCTTCCCCTCAGCAAAGAGCATATTTTACTGGCGACTACTCCGGCGTCGCAAGCTCAAACGCTGTTAAATGTCATTAAGGAAAGCCGCAACATTGATAATGATCAACTGGTTGTCGGTTTCACCGATAAAAATCTACTGCCGGCAATTGAAGATATTTGCAAAAGCAATAATCTAGCGATGCGCTCATCGTTGGGTTTGGCCATGAAATATAATGAAATATTTGTTTTTATTGAGCATCTACGGAATTACATCAGTAGCTCAAGTTTTGTTGATTACGCCGCCCTTATTCGCCTTCCGGTCGTCGAGAAATATTTGCTTAAAGAATTAAAAAGGCAGAGCGAAAATGTTTCTGCCGCTCTATTATTCGGAGCTTGGGACAAATATCAGGCCCAACATTTGCAGGCCGTGATTAGCCTTTCGCGTGAGCTTGCCCATAGCGATAACGTTCTTCTTTCTCAGGCGCACAATGCTTTGCGTAATTTATTAGGAGCAATTGATAAAGAAGAAAAGCCGTTGGCGCAGTGCTGTGATTTATTAGGCCAGATTTTGTCCTGTCTTTATGGCGATCTTATCTTAGCGCGCAGTTGCCGTGAAGACTCGTTACTTTATGAGGGGAGTTTACTAATCGAAGGAGAGATTTTTAATCTTTTACAGCTGGAAAGGGATTTTCCTTTGCGCTTATCTTTTGCCGAAACTTTATCCCTCATTCTGGCGGTGGTAGGAACTAAGACAGTGCCCCTACCTGACCAAGCGGAAGCAATAGAAGTGCTTGGTTGGTTAGAGCTCAGTCACGATGATGCTCCGATTGCTGTACTGATGGGAGCTAATGAAGGGTTTTTCCCGGAGAGTGTCAATGCCGATATCTTTTTACCTAACTACTTAAGACAAAAATTGGGGTTACTTGATAATGATCTGCGCTTTGCTCGTGATGCCTTTGCTTTGTTGACTATGCTCAAGAGTAAAAAGAAACTAAGAATTATTGCCGGCAAAGAAAGCGCCGGAGCCGAGCGTTTATTGTTAAGTCGCTTACTTTTATTACCTGATGCCCGGGATCGCGCTGAACAAATCCTTCAGTTTTATAACGAAGCAACTTCGGCACAAACGGAGTCATTTTTAGAAAGCGGCAAATTATCGGAAAAGCAAAAACTTTTACCAGCAGCTACTAGTCTTCCTCCGCACTTGGCTGTTACTGCCTTGGGTGATTATCTAAAATGTCCTTACCGCTTTTATCTGAAACATATTTTAAGACTGCGACCGTCGACTGATAAATATTTTGAGCTTGATGGTGCGCAGATTGGCGCGCTGATGCACGATATTTTTAGTCGGTTTGCCCAAAGTGCTCTTAAGGATTGCTCAGATCAGGAGCAGCTTAGTAAATATTTAGTAGATTTAGCTGAAAAAACTTATCAATCACAGTTTGGGCCGACAAGTTATGCCATTGTATATGCGCAAATTTATCAGCTTGAGGAAAAGCTGCGTGCATTTGCTAAATGGCAAACTGAACATGTTAAGCAGGGTTGGCGCATAGTGCACAACGAATATGCGTTATCGTCGGCAAATTTAGAACTACCTTGGCTTTCGTCGACCATTTCTTTGGATGGTCGTATTGATCGAGTCGATTATAACGAAAGCTTAAAGCGGTGGTTAATTATCGATTATAAGGTTAGTGAAAACGGCAAGAATTTAAAGCAAAGCTATTTTTACAGAAAGAATTGGATTGATTTACAATTACCATTGTATCGTGCTTTTCTTGGGGCCGAGAAAAAAGATAGAAATATCAAGCTTGCTTATCTTGCCATTTCCAGTGCCGCCACCGAGCTGAAACTAGAAGAAGCGTCTTGGGACGAAGATACTTTGCTCAGCGCTGAAGAAAAGACTGTAGAGATCTTGCAAGCAATCGAAAAGCAAATTTTTTGGCCGGCAAATCCTGATTATGTTTGGTATGATGATTACAGGGAAATTGTTGAGGCCGCGCTGCTTTTAGCTCGGGAGGGTGCTGAATGAGTATAAATTTAGCTGCCCAGTTAATTAGCGCTAGCGCCGGTACGGGAAAGACCCATCAGCTTAGTAATCGCTATTTACATTTACTTATGGCCGGGGAAAATCCGGAGAGAATTTTAGCGACAACTTTTACGCGTAAAGCGGCAGCGGAAATTCGAAATCGAATTTTTACACGTCTAGCCGGCGCGGCTTTAGATCAGGAAGCCGCAGCCAAATTGTCCCGGGAATTGGAGGGAGAGAATTTTACTCCGGACATTGTCATGGCCAAGCTCGATCGTTTGATCGCCAGCCAAAACAGATTAAATATTTGCACGTTAGATAGTTTCTTTTACCAGATAGCTGCGGTGTTTTCTTTAGAGCTCGGACTCAATGTCGGTTGGCAAATTGCCGAGGCGGTGCAGAATGATGAAATAGCACGCAAGATTCTGCGCGTGTTGTTTGCTGAGCTTAGTGCGGAAAACCTCGCACAGTCTATTGTGCGTATGAATCGAGGTAATAACAAATATGGTATTGAGCGATATTTGTTTAAAAATCTAACGGGGTTGCATGAATTGTTTTTGCAATCCGATAAAGATGCTTGGTTTAGCTTAAAGAGACTGGCGCCACGTTCTGAACTAGAACTGTCAGAGCTGGAAAAACAATTAGCGGCGTTTCAGTGTCCGCGTAATAAAAACGGAAAACCTAATGCTTACTGGCAGAGTAGCCTTTTGCAATTAGCTCAGCTGTTCGCGGCTAAAGATTGTTTAGAGTTTCTAGGAAAAGGGCTCTTGAAGGCTAAATTAGAGGGAGAAGGGATTTTTGCAAAAATCCCTATCCCCGCTGACTTCGATGAGCTGCTGGATAAATTGCTGCGACACATTAAGGCGTTAGAGAGAAATAAAATTATTGAACAGACAGAGGCTACTTACAATCTGCTTAGTAGCTATCATGCTCATTATGAGAAGAATAGGACGGCTTCGGGCACGCTTAGTTTTAATGATATTAAGTATCAAGTGCTCAATGCTCAGATCATGGGAAACTTAGCGGCCGTTTATTATCGGCTGGATAGTAAAATTGCTCACTTATTGTTGGATGAGTTTCAGGATACGGCGGGGTTAGAGTGGCATGTAATTTATCCGATTGTGGACGAAGTCCTCAGTAAAAGCGATGGACAGGAGCATTCTTTTTTCTGTGTTGGCGATACGAAGCAAGCAATTTATGCCTGGCGTGGCGGCAATGCCCGCATCTTTGATTCCATTGCTGATTATTGGCCGCAGGTAAAAAAAGAACCGCTGACTATTAACTGGCGTAGCACACAGACAGTAATTGATGCGGTCAATTGTCTGTTTGAAAATCTAGCAAACGTAGAAGCACTGCGGCCCTTTAGTGGAGTGGTCGATTATTGGAGTAATAATTTCGTACATCACGAGGCCAAGAAAAAAGAGCTTGTCGGTTATGTGAATTTTAGTTGTTTGACGGCAGTAGACTCGGAAGAGGAAGAAGATGTTACACCGATTGAAAACGCTGTGCGTGAGCTGGTTAGGGAGTTAAGTACACAAAAGGAGGGACTTAGTATTGGCATTCTTACCAGGAGAAACGAGACAGTTTCTCGTTTAGGTAAACTCTTAAAAGCCCCTCCTTATTATTTTAAGGTTAGTGAAGAAGGGAAAATATCAATCACCGATTCTCTGGCCGTGCGACTTTGCTTGGCGGCAATAACTATTGCTCAGCATCCGCGAGATTTAATTGCTGCTTATTTGTTAGCCAGTTCTAAACTCGGTGCTGCGCTGGGGTTAAGTGGCTATAATGTTGATAGTGAGCTTAGTTTTGTTAGCAGCAAGATCAGAGAACGGATAATCACAAATGGTTATGGCCCAACTATCGCTTGGCTTAAAGAAATCATTGCCGAAGATTTGTCGGAGCTAGAATTAAAACGCCTAGGTCAGTTACAGTATTTGGGAGCCAATTATGATAGCTCGGCTGCTGCTGCTCTTACCGGCTTTGTCGATTATGTGTCGGCTTATCGTTTTGATGACCAGGCAGTTAGTAATATTAGAGTCATGACCATACATCAGGCTAAAGGTTTAGAATTTGATGCCGTGATCTTGCCGGAGCTGGATTTGGAAGGAGCTAAAATAAGTGATCGCCTAGTATTAACGAGTAAAAATGAAAATGACCCGCAAGCAGCAATTAAGCAGGTCATATTTTATCCCCGGGCTGTTATCCGCGACCTTGATGATGACTTCGCGCAAATCTATGATCAGGAAAAGCAGGAGACTGTCAATGAAATGCTCAGTGTTTTATATGTGGCGATGACGCGTGCTCGTTATGGGCTCTATATGTTTACTGAGCGCGAGCAAAGTAAAAACTTAAGTTTTTCTTCAGTGCTGCGGGATACCTTAACTAGTGCCGAGACGCAGTCGGTGTTGTTATACGAAGCGGGCGACAAAAACTGGCAACTCCAAAAAGAGCCGGAAATTACTGAGTCCGTATCCTTAACGTCGGTGACGGCGCCAGCGTTGGAGCTGAATCGTTTGAAAAGCAAAAGAAAATATTTACCGCACATTGCGCCCTCGATGCTTGAAGGTGCCGAGGATATTGTTTTGGGAAAATTATTACGCTTTGCCGATGCTCCACAGCGTCTTGCGGCCAGAGATTATGGTAGTTTGATTCATAAACTTTTTGAAAGCATTGATTGGTTAGATAATACAATAATGGCTCGCGATAAGTTGGAAGCGCAGTGCCGCAATAGCGGAGCGAGCGCAGAATTAGTTAGGCAAGCAGTTGATGATTTTGAGGAAATGCTGACCCGTAAGAGTATTAATGATTTACTGAGATTTAGCCGTTATAGCACAGATAAGGCGGATCTGCGTTTGTTCCGTGAGCACCCGTTTGCCTATCGTCATGAGGGCCAGATAATTAGTGGCTACATTGATCGGCTGGTGGTTAGTTGGAAACAGGGAAAGGCGCGGAGCGCAGAAATCGTTGATTATAAAACCGATACGCTTAACAGTAATGAGTTAGGCAAGAAAGTCGAGTTTTATAAAACACAGTTACTAAGTTACCGTTTAGCGGCAGCTCGTTATCTGGATTTGCCCCAAGAGCAGATCAGCATGGTTTTGGCTTTTGCTCGAAATGGGGAAGTAGTGAAGGTAGACGCATAAAGTATGGCTGATGGAAATGAAATAAGCTCCGCCCGCATTGCCACGCAAAGCATGAAGGCAGGCACGATTATCGGTGGACGCTACGACATTCAAAGGGTTATCGGTTTTGGCGGTATGGCTACAGTTTATGCCGCTCGCGATCTACAGGGCAGCAATCGGCTGGTAGCGCTGAAAATCTTACATAAGGAATACTCCAAAGACAAAGTAACAGCAGAGCGGTTTTTGCGGGAAATTGATGTGCTGCAAAAAATCCATCACCCGAATATTGTTGCTTTTTATGACGGTGGCAAGGACGGAGATGTTGTTTATTTTGCTATGGAGTACGTGCAAGGCGAGTCTTTGCAAAAACTCCAGGAAAAGAAAAAATTTAGAGCGGCAGAAATTTCTAAGCTCATTCTGGGCATCTGTGATGGATTAAGTGTTATTCATCAGCTTGATGTTATCCATCGTGATATTAAGCCGGAAAATATTTTAATTACTATTGATGGTGTGATCAAAATTACCGATTTTGGTATTGCCCGTGGTAAAAACTCGCGGCTGACAACAAAACTGCAAAAAGTGGGCTCCATGAATTACATGGCCCCGGAAGTTTGGCAGGGCAAGGAACTAACAGCGGCCGTCGATTTTTACGCTTTGGGCATTCTTCTTTATGAGCTGGTAACCGGAAAGCTTCCCTATGACGGGGATATGATTTACGAAGTCATGGATAAGCATTTAAACGAGGATGCTTTAGCGCCGGGCGATATTAATACTTCCATTCCGGCATGGCTGGATAAGCTGATTATGCGGCTTTTAGACAAACAAAGCTCGAAGCGCCCGCAAAGCGCTGAGGAAATCATAGAATATGTTACAGCTAATGCCGTTGATGATTTGATGGATCCCGGTATTGCTAAAGCGCAAACTGAATCGCAAATTGAAATGTCTGATCATGCCGTAGAAGATAATCTGACCAAGAGAAGAACGCTCACGCTGACGCTGACAGCAACCATGAACCGAGAGAGCGATGAGCGAATACGCAATAAAAAATTAACGCTCACTATTCCTTTGCCTAAACGGGCAGCTGTGATTTTCGAAATAGAAAAGCCGTCACTGGATTTTTTATTCTTTGGTATATTTTTGATATCTTTACAGGTGGCTGATTGGTATCTGACCTCCTTGGGCGTGGAAAGATTTACCATTAAGGCAGAAGCGAATCCTTTTATGCGGGGGTTAATGCTCAGGTTTGGCCCCGAGGATACGCTGCTTTATGTTAAAATGATTGCCATTTGTTTTGTTGGCTTTCTTACTATCATAGCCCGGCGCATTCGTTGGGTTAAAAATATTATTGCCTTTTTATCTTGCATTTACCTGACCGCAGCTGTTCTTCCGTGGATTTATATTCTTTTTGGGGTTAAGAGTTCTAATTAAGTTTTACCCGCAGGTGCCACGCGATTTCCAAATGGATATTATGGCGTAGGGGAACACGGCGCTGAGTCTTATACACAAGTCCGTCAAATATGTTACTTTGGAGCAGCACGCGTAAGCTTTATCGGCGTAAGAAAATGCCGTGGGCGCCTTGGAACGCAGGGCATGATCTGGAGGCTGAAGGCCGGAAGATCTGACCCGCCGACATTGAGAATATCGGCGATGGTGAGCGGCGAAGCCGCCAAGCGCCGGCGACCCAGTTGTTCGCTGGCGCTCACAACATGTGTCCGCGCTCCACAAGCGTCGGTGAAATTATTTAACGCCGTGGCAGCGTGCCCCTATCCCCATACCGCGGCGCATTATGTGTTTGGCATTTTCACCACCGTGGCGGCACTGCCGAGATATAACGAAAGGCTCTCGCCAAAAATGTGAACAGCGCGGGCTCGATACGTTATTGTTGGGCGCTGCCCGGGGCATAGGCGGTTTGAAAACGCAGGACATTATCTTCAAGCTTTAATGAAGCGCTCAGTCGGCCTAGCTTTCTGAGCATTTCTAATTGTTTCGGTTCTAATGCTTTGCTTAATGCGTCGTTTTGATTGCCCGACATTTGCATCATACCTTGGGCATTTTGCAAGGCTGTGGCCAGATCATTGAAGTCTAGATAAAAGCTCATGATCGATTGCTTAAGCGCGAGGGCATCTTGGGCCTTCGCGGGTAGTAGCGTCGCGAGACTCTGAGCTGATTTACCGCCTGCTCCTAGAATGGTGTTCATCTGCGTCTCTGAAGAGGTAACCAGTAGATGGCCTTTAGTGCTAGCTAGATATACACCGAGATTAAGCGGAGTATTGTTGTAAGTTACCGTTGTGCCATTTATCTGCTTTGTTTGCCACGAGGTGTTGCCAGCAGCTAGGGACATAAAAGGAGCAATGGTGGATTTTAGAGTAGTTTGCAATTCTTCGCCTTTAGCTGTCTGCACGGCAATTACTAAATCCGGTATGGGAAGAAAGGATTGGCCGGCAGTATTAACTTTAGCCAGAATACTTAAGCGTTCAATGTCCTTAATCGTTGTCAGCGCCATTGCCGGCACAGGAGTTTGGCTATTGGCATTGGCTGCTGTAGCTAACAAATTATGAACGGTTTGGCCGTCAAGGCTTAGTAGTAGTGATGGAGCAGCTCCATACATTTGTAATAAGCTTTCACTGCTCGATTGCTTAAATTGGCGCGGGAGTGAGGCAGAATCGGCGTCAGGTTTTATATTGAGAACTGCTTCGGAGTAAGGATGGTCGTTCATCGCCCATGCATAGACCAAAGAAATCAATGGTTGATTTTTTAGTGTGTTGATAATGTCTTGATTAACCTGATTGACCGAGGAAAGAAGATTGCTCAGCTGTTCGATATCTGCGTAACCAAAGCCATAAAGCTGATCAAAGCCGGGAATCGATCTGACTGCTTTTTTATATTTATCTTCAGTGGTGATAACCGGGCTACTGGGAGTAGTTGTCGCTAGGATTTGAATAAGCGTTTCTTTCTTGGATGCAATGGCTGCAAGGTTCTTTTTTTGTCCAATAAAAACATCGACTACCTGTTTGGGATCATATTTGTCCTTAATAGCTATGCTAAATCCTTGACCGCCATCAATTTGCATATCAAGCGGCTGCAGTTGTTTTTGTAGCGCATAATCTTTGATGCTCTTGGTTAATCCCGCCAGCTTTTGTTCGTCACGGGCCTTGACCACCACGCCATATTCTATTTCAGTAGCCTTTGCGTTGTCGCTTTGTCCAAGCAGATAAGCTGCGCCTTCGGAAAATAGGTTTTCAATAACCAGTTTGTCTTCAAGGGTGACGCCGTTTTGTTTCAAGATTTCCGGCAAAGTGGCAATTAATTCATTACCAGTAACATTCCACCCTTCAACGAAGCTGGTTGGAGTTGCTGCTTTATGCCAATTAGAGTTTTTATATTTTTGATAACCGGGTAGAGAAAAATCCCAGTAATGAAAAGCTAAGGTATTCTTGGGGAGATAACCAATTAAGGTTTTACTTAGGTTATCGGCTTGTTCTACCCCGCCTGAGCTGCCGAGCTTTCCTTTGCATGAAATAGCAACAAATAAACAAACGATGAATAAGGTAAAATTGAGATGGTTATTTCTATTTTTCATTGTTCCCCAAAAATAAAAACTAGGTCGAATTATAAAGCCTGGATCCGAAGAGGATATTCTAAAGCAAATAAAACTTTTTTCGAACTTCGGTCAGGATCCTGTCCTATACTTCTTTAAGTAGGCAATAGCAATAAAATCATACATCGAGTGTATGCTTATAATTAGAAACATAGATTCAGTTTTCTGGTATATCCAGGCAAAATAAAGGCCAATGAAGAAATATAAAATAGCCATGAATTTGTAGTAAAAAGCTTTGCTGCCAAAATGACCAAAAGAAAATAAAAAACTGGAAAAGAAAATGCCGACCTCCGGAAGCAATACGCCACGAAAAAGAAGTTCTTCGCCGATACCGGCACAAATAGAAACAAAGACAACGTCTTTATAGCTCAGTGCATCGCAAAAAGGTTTTACTATTGTTTTTATGAATTCATGGGTGTGTTGATAAAAGTAAAATTCATTTAGTTTCTTCCAAAGTAAGATCATATTAAGCGCAACTAAGGGTAAAGTAAGAGCAATTGCCAAGAGCAGGTTTTGCCAGGTAATGGCCCATTGCCAGGTAAGACCACGGAAATGGGCATAGGTATAGGCTGCCAGTGCTAGCCCACCTTCCACAACTATGGTCACTAGGTATATTGTTGTTTTGCCGCTGTTCATCATTTGCCTTGGTCGAAATTATGAGAATGGCTGCTACCTTAGCTGATAAATCCTAGGCTGAAAAGGCTTGTTTTAAACTTTACGTAATTAAGCCTATGCGTAATAACCTTAAATATAAGTAGGAAAAGCAGGAGTGAGGGGTTTTCGCGGATCATAGTTATGTTGGATGCTACGCAGTTAAAAAAGACAGAGCAGATGTTGGAGAACTATATTGTTACCTTTGCGTACGATGATAACTATTGCCAGCTGATCAGAGATAAGAAGTGGAAAGAAGCTCAAGTTATTTTAGAGACGGCACTGGAAAATGATCCTCAGTCTGTTGTCGCTAAACTTTGTTGGGTGCTTTGCCAGCTGGAACTGCGTTCAATTCCGGTGACCGCTCTCTCGGCCTCACTAGATGAGCTCATTGTTACGGTGAAAGAAAAGCCGGAGCTACATAGCATTGCTTTTGCTGTGTATCTCAAATCTATAATCGAGCTGGTGCGGCGTGAACATTTTAAATTAGCTACCGTTCTTTTTGACCACTTGCGTCAACTAGCGAGCGTAGTTAAGGCGGAGGATGGAGCTTACGATTTATGGCGATTCCACATCGGGGTGATGAAAGAGGAGATTACGCGTGCCGAGCATCGGCGTGAAGATAAGGCGTATTTGCAGGGTTTAAAGGAGAAGCTATCCCTATTAGAGAAGGAAAATATTCGGCCGCTTAAAGCCTCGGTAATTAAAGAGGCCAAGATTGAAAAGAAAGACAACAAGCAAATTGTCAATTCCCGCTCCCTGTTAAAAAAATATCAAGAAGAACAAGTGCAAATAGCGCCGGACGAGATGGAGGAAGGCAGTGATGTCGTCACTGTCGTTGCGCCGGAAAAAGAACTGTATGGCGGTAGATTAATTTATAAAAGAAGACACAAGTGGCTATCGGGAGGGGTAATTGCTTCTTTTGTTTTGTTAATTATCGCGATTGATAGTTCGTTTTTTAATTTTTTTGCTACAAATCATGATCCGGAAGAGCTACGAAAGCGTTTAGTGATGGAGCCTAAAGTGTCCAGCATCTTAAATATCTATCTGCCTGAATTAAGCAGCAGTCCTGAACATGAAAAGCAGATCAGCGCTTTGGCGAATATGGCTTTTCGTAAAATACAGGATAGAATCGGGAAAGTCCCGGAAGGAAGTTCTGTGCCCGAAATAGCTAGCAGTTCTACATCCGGTGCGGCTAGTTCCGCTAGCGCTGCCAGTTCTAGCGCGGCTCGTTCAGAAAGCGGCGCTAAGCAGCGTCAGAAGATTATTGAGGGGGTCAATGACAGTTCGCGTCGGGCCGTGCTATTGGAAATTCAAGATGATATGCAGAAGCAAACACAACGGATGGAACGGCTTAGCTCATCAGCTCCGGAGGAGGATAAAAGGAACCGCGAGGAAATGCCACGTTTGCGGGTCGAAGATATAAAAGAGACAAAAATAGAATCTTTGGATACTAAAGATGGCCGGCCGATAAAAGTTACTACCGACGGTTTGGTGCAAAGTGGGGATGGGCGTGTTTTTTCAAAAAATCCGCCGCTGGAGACAGCTCCCGCAGGGACATTGCCTAATGGAGCGGTTGTGCAAGGCTATACGGTAGAGGAGTTTAAGCAGCCGCAAAAGTATAAAATGGTAACCAACGCTAATGTCCTTTCTTCTCCTTCGTCTATATCTTATGTGGTTGGTAAGATTAGGGAAGGTGATACAGTTCATGTTGGCGCTAAACTTGGTCCCTGGTTAGAAATTATCTCTGAACGCGGAAAGAAGGGTTATGTATATGCGCAGGATGCCCGTCATCTTGGGCCCGCTGATTAAGCTTCATCTCACCTAATGTAAAATAAATGTAACGCGCACAGTATTTTATTGACCAATTTAGCGTCAAAAAGTTAAGTTAAGCCAACCTTTATGGTTCGTCGTTCTTTGTCTGAAAATTCTATCAACCTAGTAAATCAGAAAGAGTGTTATGTTAAAAAAGTTATATCCAATATTGTTAGCCGTTTTATTGACCTGCACATATTTAATAAATTCCGCTGCCGCGCAAAGTTATGTTGCTCCGCGCTTGGTTTCGGATGGCAAAAAATATGTTTCACTCTATTTTGATAATGGCCCCGGCTACGTTTATAATACTTTTCCGATCAGGGGGTATAATAACTGTTATACCACTATACCCACCCCTTTGTCCGGATGTAATCAGATGAGAGAATATGCCAAGGGGAGTAAGTGCGTAGCGATAGTTGACAAGCGGGACTATAGCAAAACCGATTTAGCTTGCGTGATCGGTATTAAATTTGCCGATGGTGCTAACCAAAAAACAGTTTGTTATCAACGAAGTAATACGGGATTTTCTATTTCTGAAGTGGACTGTCCTGTACCCACAGCGCAAGGAAATATTTTACCTAGTGATACGACAAAGCCAGTAGCTAGTGTTTCTATTCCCAGCAGTAGTTTTAAGGCCATCGACGGGAAGAAAATAGATTTTCAGGCTACGGTTAGAGTGAAGGCGGACAAAAATTATAATTTACTGATTCCGGCTTCCGCAACAAGTGTGCGTATCACCGCTTGCCAAGAAGATGGTCGAGGTTTTTGTGCAGGAGCCGAGCCACAAAAAGTTGGAGCATATGATAAAAATAACCAGCTGATTACAAAGTTTTCTTACGATAGCGTTGGGCGGGGTTACCGCTTGATAAAGAAGGGAGAATGGATCGATTTTAAAGTATCCAGTCTTTATGAAGGGCTGCCGAATGCAACGTATCGCGGCTATATCGCCGGGGTCGATGTTGTTCAGGCATTTGGTATAAATGATAAAACTGTTGAATTGCGGGCGTTATTAAACAATTGGCTTTATACTTCCGAGACGGCTTTGCTTGGAACTAGTACCACGCAGGGGATAGATAAGTCAAAGGCCATTGCTTTATATGGAAGTTGTCCGGATGCAAGATGGACTTATATCGATGCAACGCAGCCGATTGGCCCATTTATAGACGATCGTCCTTGTGGAAGATTTTTTGGTAAAGCTTCTCCTCGGATAGCGGGTATTAGAGATACTAGTGTAATTACAGAAAAGTTAGAGCAGGATATTGGTTACGGAACAGGTAATTCTGCACTGGGATTAACTTATCGTGCCGTTACTTCCAATGGCACAGATTACGGCACTAAGCTAAGTCTTGCGCAACTATGGATCAGCGCTGGTGCGTCAGGTTTAATGATTGAAAGAGCTGGCAGCAATAAACTTTATTTTTCAGTGCCGCAAGCCGGTGGGACTTGGAAAAAAATAGCGATATTTGTCGGCGCAAACGGAACAAAACCAAATGTTAGTCAGTTACACTTTGATTTTTATAAAGACAAAACTGTAGTTTCGTTACCATCAGTAAGCGATTTTGCAAAACGTGTTTTTGAGGTCGATAGACAGGTTCCGACGCGTGCGACAAGCAAGGTTTTTGGTAACAGTTTTGCCGCTATTAGTAAGGGTAAACTGACCATTGAAAGTAAGGGTGGCCTAGAGAAGATATATTTACCTAACGGGATTAGTGTGATTTCTCATGCCTTGTCTGTAGATAAATTACAGTTAGGGGTAGCCGCAACTTGTTCGGAAAACTGGCAATGTGGCACTTGGGGCAGCTGTGCGGCCGGGATAAAAAGGCGCTCTTGCAGTGATAGCAATAGTTGCGGTTCGACCATTTTAAAACCAATCAATATTTTGGACTGTGCTTTGCCGGTATCTAGTAGCAGTTCGGCGGCAAATAGCAGCTCAAAACCAAGTGTGGTAAGGTCATCGAGTTCCAGCATAGCTTGCCGTCCAAGGTGGACTTGCACTGCATGGAGTGCCTGTAAAAAAGGACTAAACGGAGTCTTGGGTTATCGGCGCACCTGCACCGATGCTAATAGCTGCCCGGTGACAAATGCGGTATGGGTATCCAAGCCTATTCAATACCGACGATGTAGCGTTGTGGGCAAACCGTATAGTAATTAATAAATATCCGGCCAATATTAGACAGTTAAAGAGCCGCTTTGCTAAAACGAAGTGGCTTTTTTAATGTACCAGCAAGTCTTTATTGCATTTCTTTTTTTGGATGAAGTAATTTACCGGTCCAGAAACTAAATAACCCCAAAAAGCGACAAAAAGCGCAATGCGAGTGCTATACCAAGCAAGCGCAATGATCACCGACAAACCTAAGAACAATAAGTGAAAATCAATATCGCGCAATTTTAAGTGCTTGGTGTTGGGATAGGGAATGGAACTGACCATGAGAAAAGATAGCACCAAAGAAAGCATGGCAATCAATGAAGTAGCGTAAAAATCTGTTATTTTGTCCGGCATCGTATAGCATAAAGTAACCACCACACCGGCGGCACCCGGAATAGGTAACCCCTGAAACGCATTTTTAGGAACGCGACTTGTTGTCGTCGTGACGTTAAAGCGAGCAAGACGTATCGCACCGCAAGCAAGAAATACATAAGCGACAAGAATACCAAACTCATTAGCCGAACTACCCAGTCCCCAAGTATAAAGCATCACAGCCGGAGCCACGCCAAAGGCAACAACATCGCTTAATGAGTCCAGCTCCTTACCGAATTCTGATGTTGCTTTTAAACGCCGCGCGACAGCGCCATCGAGCATATCGGCGATGATTGCTGCTAACACACACTTAGCGGCATAACTAAAATTACCTTGAAATGAACTTATCGCCGATAGAAACCCGCAAAAAACTCCCATTACTGTGATCAGGCTAGGGATAACAAATGCTTTTCCTCGGAGTTTTGCCGCTACCGACTTGCCTTTTTGTGAGATAGTTTGCTGTTCTAGGTTTTGTGAATTAGTGGAATTCATAGAGTTGATTACTCAATTAATTGTTTTATTTCTCCTACCTAATAGCTATATTTTCGATTAATTATCAAGACGAGTTGCAGAGTGTTCGCGACCTCATCCTCTAGTGATTTAGATGTAACTAGCTAATTTAATTACTATAACAGGTCCTCTGAGAGCTTAAATACAGATTTTTATCGGGGGTTTTTCCTATTGTTATAGTTTTTGAAATCGTAAATAACGGTGGCTGTTTTTGCTGACTTTAAATTTTATTTTTTATGGAGGTCACCTTGAGCGCACAACAATGTTCATGCAGTCAAGATTATAAGGTCGCTGATATCAATCTGGCAGACTTAGGAAGAAAAGCAATTGAGCTTGCTGAAAAAGAGATGCCCGGCTTGATGTCTTTGCGTGCCGAATATGCGGGCAAAAAGCCTTTGCAGGGTGCACGCATTGCCGGGTCTTTGCACATGACTGTCGAGACGGCAGTTTTGATTGAGACACTTGTTGATCTGGGTGCAGAAGTGCGCTGGGCAAGCTGCAATATCTTCTCTACGCAAGACCATGCTGCCGCAGCCATTGCTAAAGCTGGTATTCCTGTATTTGCTTGGAAAGGCGAAACAGAAGAAGAGTATTGGTGGTGCACGGAGCAAACTCTCATGTTTAGCGGCAATCGCCCACTTAACATGATTTTAGATGATGGTGGTGATTTAACAGGACTAATCCATTCTAAACGTCCTGATTTGCTCGCCGGCATTTATGGCGTTTCTGAAGAAACCACTACAGGTGTGCATCGTCTTTATCAGATGTTTGAAAAAGGCGAACTAAAAATCCCGGCGTTTAATGTTAACGATTCGGTTACTAAATCCAAGTTCGATAATCTTTATGGATGCCGCGAATCTTTAGCCGATGGTTTAAAGCGCGCCACCGACGTGATGATTGCCGGTAAAGTCGCTGTCGTTTGTGGATATGGTGACGTCGGTAAAGGTTGCGCCCAGTCCATGCGTGGCCTTGGTGCTCGCGTGATTATTACGGAAATTGACCCGATTATCGCACTTCAAGCTTCTATGGAAGGCTATGAGGTTACCACCATGGAAGAGGCTGCAGCTATTGGCGACATTTTTATCACTGCTACCGGCTGTTGCGACATCATTCGCGGCGAACATTTTTCCAAGATGAAAGATCACGCTATCGTTTGTAACATTGGCCACTTTGATTCGGAAATCGATGTTAATTGGTTGGTAACAAATCCCGAAATCAAAGAAATTAATGTTAAGCCGCAAGTCGATAAATTCATTTTGCCCAATGGTAGAACGATTATTGTTTTAGCTCGTGGTCGTCTTGTCAATCTTGGTTGCGCAACTGGTCACCCCAGTTATGTAATGTCTTGCTCTTTTACTAACCAAACCATGGCGCAAATTGCTCTATGGACCGAAAAGGGCAAATATCCGGTCGGCGTTCATACTTTACCCAAACATCTCGATGAAAAAGTTGCTCGCCTGCACATTGGTAAGTTGGGTGTGAAGCTAACCACGCTAACTAAGAAACAGGCGGATTATTTGGGCATTGATGTTAATGGGCCATACAAACCTGCCCACTATCGCTACTAAATGTTAAAAGGGCTATTTTGGGTGACTGCGTCGTTGGCGGCCAGGTGCGGTGCTCCGCGAGTGCTACAGCACACTTGCGTTGCTCGCACTGGCCATCGCCTAGCATTCATTCTCAAAGCGCTTTTTTTATTTTAAAAGAGGAATTTTGGGTCATTTCTTTGTAAGACGTCGGTCCTGCGCTGCGCTATTTGCCTCTAAGCACAATTTTGGTTTTGCAACTTAGTTTCCTTCTTCGTTTTGGTCATCAGATGTGAGATTTTCAACATCAGCTAAATCTTGCAGCCGACCAGCATTTTTTTTGGCGGTAATCAGATCTGACTTGTTGAGAAATTTTATTGTTGTGCCTTTAATGGTGATCATCGAGCAATTATCGTAAGCCGAGGGGAAAGAGAGTCCGGGGATGCTCGTAATAAGATCGATTCTGGTAGGTTCTTTTCCTAAAATTATCAAATGATCTGGATCAAGGAAATCGGAATGTTTTATTCCGACAGAGCCAAATCCAAAATTGTTTAAAACATTCATCAGGAGAGAAGCATTTTCTGATGTTGACTCAATCCATATATCGAGGTCTTTGGTGTAGCGAGGATGCCCGTGGTAAGCGAGAGCATATCCGCCGACGATTAGGTAGCGAACTTTATGAGCGTTTAATAACACTACAAATTCTTTGAAGTCTTTGTTCAGAACCATATTTCCATGAGTTGTATTCTTGTCTTATTTCTTCTAAGGCCTTTAAGCGCATTTCCGGAGATTGAGTATTCCAATAGTTGATAGGTTTCTTCTGTTCTCCAAAGTTAATTATTTCAAAGTGAGATTTGTCCACGGTGCCTTTGTTTTTCGCTAGAACCATCTAACGGTTAATTAGAGAATGCCAGCCACTGGGGTATCCATCAAGGTTATGTTCTTAGCTTGATAGCAGGTTGAGGCAACTTGTTCTAGATTAGATAGCACAGTCAAGCTAGTCTTCATGGTGACGCGCTAGGTTTGAGTTGAGACAGTTTCTTTAAAAAAGTTAAATCAAACATCAATAAGCAGCGGGTTTCTTCTTGACATTTAAGGGGTTACGGGCTAAAAGTTTAACCCACTTAAACGCTGCATACAAATTATGGTGCATGCGTCTGAGGAAAGATGTCGGGGGTAATCGGGGTTGTTGCGAATGCCCAAGACTGAATGCGTAGAGACAAAGTTTTTCACGGGGATTTTCAACACGCACGAGTTTGTTTGTTGTCGTCGCGGGAAAAGTTTCGGCTCGTTTGTTAACGCTTTCTTTCTTTTGGCTGGCTTATGTTTTCTTGGTCTATTTTAATTGTGCTTAGCTACTTGATGTATTGCATGCTTGTGATCTTCAAGATGGGTAAGTGTGGCCAAAATAAAGTTTTGTTAACTTATCTTGCTGATTCTAATAATCCGAAATGCAAGCGTTAGTTGTTTTACGTTAAACGTAAAGCCGACGGCGATTTGCGTGCGACAATGTTAGCAGATCTTCGTGTTTTAATGAGAAAAGGGGAGGTAGCTTGAATAATAACACTTCAGTCGCCAAGGTTCGCATCGGAAATGTTGACGATGAGCAAGGCTCAACCGCGTCGAAGGGTATAAAGCCAGAAAGAAATTTGCTTGCGGCTGTTCTAGCTAGAGCGATTTGCGACGCTTTTGGTTCAGCTCAATGTGATCGTCACGTTGTGCGCAGTGCTCGGCAATGGTTGTTTGGCCCGCTGACTCCAACTAGGGCTTTCAGCTTTGCTTGGGTAACTCAGCACTTAGATTTGGATCCGGCTGCTTTGCAGGTAACGCTTAAAAACTATGAGCAGACTCCAGAGATTCTGCAAGAACGTTTAAGCTTGCTACGCTAAGAAGCGGATTATTTAAAGATTAATAGCGGCCTAACCCTTTAGAATTTAGAGGGTTAGGCCGTTTTTTTATTCACGAGAAGGTTGCATTTTAAATCTAATTAACTTATAGCTCTCCGGCTTTACTCGAAATAGCATTCTTAGCCTAGGGATGAGCCATAGGCTGATTACGTGTGTGTAATTTCATAGGATGATCAGATAATGACAAAAGTGTTCGTTGGTAATTTCTCTTTTAACGTCGATCAAGACAAGCTCAAAGACTTCTTTTCAAAAGTAGGTAATGTTGTCTCCGCTAAGGTGATGACCGAAGGTATCGGTGGCCGTTCGCGCGGTTTTGGTTTCGTCGAATTTTCTTCACCGGAAGAAGCACGCCGTGCGATCGAGGAATTAAATGGCGCCGTTTGGGATAGTCGCGTGATCAAGGTAAGCGAAGATCGTGGGACTCGCCGCGAGCAAGGATCTTCTGATCAACACAGACAACACGGTGGTCATGATTCGCATCAAGATTATAACAATCGCGACAGAGGATCACAGGCCCCGATGGGTTACTTCCGCGCTCAGCCTTTAGATCTTGGTGTTCGTAAGCGCCGTAAAAACGATCCTTTCATTGAAGATGAAACCTTAAAAATCGACTACAAAAACGCCAAGCTGCTTCGTCGCTTCATGAGCGAACGCGGGCGTGTTTTGCCGCGTCGTATGACAGGTTTGACAGCGACTAATCAAAGATTGCTGAATTTGGCGATTAAGAGGTCGCAGCAGTTGGCTATGTTGCCTATCGTCAACGACTAAAACAGGCAATTTTAGGCGACTGCGTCGTTAGACTGCGCGGCTCCGCTCCGCGAGTCCCATATGGTCACTACACGGAGAAACATAGTAAGCTCTCCATAACTAACATGCATTAAATATCGTGAGTAGCGCTGCCGGAAGCAGCTTGAGGGCTTCCGATTAGTGCTCGCACTGGCCGCCGCCTAGCATTCATCCCAAACTCGCCTTCTTATCGGGGTAAGCGTTAGCTCCTCGCCGCTTGCTTTCCTCCTCTCTGCCACGAAATTGCCCTTTTAACGGGGAATCCTTTTCTGCTTCAAACCCTTCTTTTTAACATTCCAATGGCTACTTGCGGTGTGATTCGTAAAAATAATTATTTAAGCCACCGTGATCACGCGGTCATTGCGGACAGCCAAAGGCCGTCCCTACGGGTGCGTATAAATACGTTTATGTAAATATAGGGGGGCGGATTGCAGGAAATTACGACCGCGACTATCCGGGCGTTCTCCATCGCAATGCCATTGTTATGATGTCGTATTCGTAGAGATGGCCTTTGATCATCCGCCACCTTGGCCTCATCATGGTGCCTGGCGGCTTCGACGCACACTGCGGCATGCGGTCGTGATGTTGCGTGTGTTAATGGGGCACGTTGCGCACGTGTTTGTGCTTGCCCACTGTCGGAGCTTGCATATACAAAAACGTTATGTGGATAAAAATGGATAGATGAATTTTAGCGCTGCGAGTGTGAAACCTATTCAAAAACCTATAGAATATTTGGCCAACGGCGCGCGCTTATGATGATGATTTGTTATACGTGCGCGCGCCGCTGGCGTAAATGGATTAATGAATTTGAATGTATGGCGAATCCTCAAAAGGTTGCGCCGTAAAGGGGGGAGAGGTATCTACCTCATCCTGAAGCAGTTCTAAAAATGGAGCATTGCCTCGTATAGGAAAGACATTAGCTCTATTCATAGCTAATAGGATCTCTCCTGCTTCTTCGGGACCAAAAAACTCCGGCCAACACCGATACTTACCGATATTGGTTTCTCTAAATAGGATAGAGAGCTGACGATTTCTCTCGCTCTCTCCTTGTCTTGGGAGGAAGAAGATACCTATATGGATACCATCTAATCCCAATATGATGGGACTAATAACTCCGTGCGAATCGGGGCCGATAAGACACCACAACCCACCTTCAGGAGTCTTTCTTGGGAGAACATATTCAAGCCACTTGGCTTTGTTAATAGCGCCGTGCATGGTCCACTCCTTTCCATCTAAATGAATGACTAGAAAGAGCCAGGCTCTTAAACGCAATGCAAAAAAACCTTAACACTCGCATTGCTAGAGGAGCTAGTCCTTTAACAATGCAATAGCAATCTACTCTGATATAGGTTTTGGTAAACGCGGCAATAGAACATCAGAAAACTATATTGTCAATAAGCTGGTATACAGTAAGATACACTACATATTTGAGAGAATGGGAGGAGAAGCAAGTTTTTATCCTAATTTTAACCTTTAGGCGAGACGAAGGGCTGCAGCGTAAAAACAATAACGTTGCAGCCCTTGTTTCTCTAGGAGATATCAAAGGCGATCAATCACTCGTACCCCTGCATCCTTGACCCTCTTTGCGACTTGAGGTTGGCTAACAAAAAGGATAGCCGTTTTTTCGGGAATCCCTTCATCGAGCAAATCCCTTAGAGTTAATCGGTAACAAATGGGATCTTTTCCCTGTTCGGTTAACACAGCGACAACGTCTCCGTTCTTCCCCCATTCACTCACCATGCCAACAAAATCATCCCAATGGCCCAATGTAAAATCCAGGAAGGTTACAACCCCTTTCCTGGTTTCTTTGATGCTGAGCTCGGTTTTTAATGCGAGCTCCAAACTGGTCTTGCGTCCACTTGAAACTTCGTTCATTGCTATATCCCCACTTTCATCTATGATGTTCCGGATCCCCGATCCGGTTTAAACACCGATGGACAAATAGTTGAGAAAGAGAACTTAAAACCTTCAACTTGCTTTCTTCCTCGTCTAAAACGAGGATGAAACAAAATCTTCTATTCATGTATAAATGTGGGCACATCCATACTTATTGGATATCTGGATATCCGAAAGGCTATGCCTAATCAAGGAAAAAGACAAGCGTTGAATGAAGGTAAGATTTGCTAGAATGAGAATTCTTCTCCTGGTTTTAAAGGCTTGACGCTGACGCCCGGCATTTCGTTTAGGTACTGACAAAATTCTTCAACTTTGCCCGGTAGGGTATCATAAGTTTCATAATGGATAGGGATTACATATTCAGATTCTATTAATGACGTTGCATGGGCTGCCAAGAAAGGATCCATTGAAAAACGCCCACCGATAGAAAGTAATGCCACGGTGGGTGTGAATAGGTCGCCTATGAGCTCCATATCCCCAAATATTGTTGTGTCGCCGGAATAATATATAGTGCGGCCGGATTCGAGCTGTATGATAAAACCACATGCGTCTCCTGCGTAATGGTTCTGCCCATCAGCGGCCTGGTAAGCGCTAGAGTGGATAGCCTGAGTGAGTGCAATGCCAATTTGCGGATCTTCGCCCAACATCAAAATGCCTCCTTTGTCCATAGTTTCGACTTGAGTGTTAGATAAGCCGTCTTTGACCAAAAGCTGAGTCAGTTCATTGATGGCTACTACTTTCGCCCCGGTTTTTTTAGCTAATGGAATGGCTGAGGCACAGTGGTCGGCATGTCCATGAGTAATACAGATATAGTCGAGCTTTTCTATGTCGGATTCTCGAATAGGTCATTTAGGGTTACCATTAATCCAAGGATCTATCATGATTTGCCTGCCTTCCTCCGTGCTAAGCAATACTGTAGCGTGCCCTAGAAACTTAATTATTGCTTTATTTGACATATCGATTTCTTCCATTAATTATTTATCTGTTTGCTTAGACTATACTTATCTGTTTTTATACTCAACAGATATTTAGTTTTGTTAATCTAAAAGTAAAATATGCGTTATTTATTAGTCGTTTTCCTGATATTTTCGGCAATTCCTGCGTTTGACGCTCATTCTCAAAAAGTTAAGAGCAGCGATAGTTATGAAAAGGCTGAAGATCTGTTACCCGGCGAAGAAGTCACAACCCCCACCGGACAAAAGATGAAAGTCTGGTCTACAGATGGACCGGTGAAAGTAAATCGAGCTCCTGAGCCTTTTGAAGACAGAGAAAAGACAGTCATCGATGACGCCAATATAATAGTAGATATGGATAGTATTCATCGCAGAGATCGAGATGGAAATAAAGGTCAGTAATAAGCTGGCGCCCATCATATTTAGCGATACTAGCGACAATAGCTGTAGTTAACATGAAGAATGTGGCAACCAGTGCTAGTCAGCTAGCTGTAGCATATGAGCTGCAAGTGACGGTTGCTAACAACGTAGAACGTGCGTCGTTGAACACGGTATATCCAGTTAGAAAATATTTATTTACTGCCGATGCAAATGTTTATGCAGAAGGCGAGAAAACCTTAGCACATGTCGGTGAGAATCTAAAAAAGCAGCCGATCTTGCTAAAGAACAAAAAATCTTAACTGACCTTAAAGCTAATGTTGATGCTGCAGACAAAGGTGCTAAACTATACGGAGAACACCTTAAAGAAATCGAGGCTATCAATAAACATATGGTTGATGTCCGGGGCAAGATGGATACCGCAGCGCGATCTTACAAGGATAACGCTAATGAGTTTCTCAAAGGTCAGTCTGACACATTAAGAAAGGAAGTTACCGAGGATACCGATCAAGAAAAAATATTAGAGCATTTTGAAAAGATGGTCATGGCCAATGATATGATCGATTATGGTAATGCGATTCACGTTGCAAACTTTAGAGCACAGGCACTACGTAATTTTAAATTGGTCGAAGAAAAATTGGATGTTTTCGATCAGATGAATAAAAAGCTTGATGAATTAAAGAAAATTACAAGACAACAAGCTAACCTTGACCAGATTGAAAATACGAGAAAGGCAGCTGAGCATATAAAGCTGGTATCTTAGAGATATTAAAAGCCCAGTCTGAATTAGCAACCGCAGAAAAAGATTTAGCCACTGCTGCTGATAATGTTATTGCTAAAGCTAAAGATACTGCGGAAATGGGTATAAGCCAAACAGAGAAAGTTGCCAAGAGCGCCAATGACGCATTAAACAGTGCCACATTCATTGTGATACTAGGATCAGTTATAGTTATCGTTATCGCCATAGCTGTAGCTTTCTATATTGTTAAAGGTATTGTTACCGTTCTTTCTCGCGTATCTGAGGACATGGAAGCCGGTGCGCAACAAGTCGGTTCTGCTGCCGAGCAGGCTTCTTCGATTGAAGAGATTTCTGCTTCAGTTGAAGAGATTGGCTCCATGTCCAAGCAGAATGCGGACAATGCCAAAGAAGCAGCTCGTATCACGGGTAATGTTAATAACCTTTGCGAAGGCGGTAGCAAGTCTATGTCGGAAATGGAAAAGGCAATGGACGCTATCAAGAAAGCCGCTGAGGAAACAGGTGTTATTATCAAAACAATTGACGAGATCGCTTTCCAGACAAATCTGCTTGCTCTAAATGCAGCCGTTGAGGCCGCCAGAGCCGGGGATGCTGGTAAAGGCTTTGCTGTGGTTGCTGAGGAAGTAAGAAACTTAGCACATCGCAGTGCTTCTGCCGCTAAAGATACAGCTGAGAAGATTAAACGCTCCAGCGAACTAGCTGACAACGGAGTTGTTGTTTCAAAAGAAGTGTCTAAGGCGCTTTTGATATCAAGGACAATTCTATGAAAGCGGCCGGTTTGGTGCAGGAAATTGCTTTAGCCAGTGATGAACAGTCCAAAGGCCTAGGACAGATTGGTATTGCAATGACCGAACTGGATAAAGTTGGTCAGGGCAATTCTTCTGCAGCTGAAGAGTCCGCTGCTGCCGGCGAAGAGTTACTCTCTCAGTCGCGCATTATGCAGGAGTCTGTAGAGCAGTTAATTATGATGGTTCATAGAAGCAAAGGCGCAAGCTCAGTATCAGCAGCCAAAGCTTCTATTAGATTGGCTCATGTTGCTCATAGGTCGGCTGCTGTAAAAAAGGTAGCTGCCCCAAAAGCGACTCATAAAGCCGAAGAGATTATCCCTTTGGATGACGCTGACTTCTAAGCCAAATCCATAGAGATCCGATGAAGGGCTACCTTAAAGGCGGACCTTTTTTTTGGTGATTTGAGTTGTATCCGTTCCAGACTTTTACTGAGTTTCTATATAAAAGTCCCCAGAGGGGGCAAGTTTTGCGAAGCAAAACTGTGGGGGGACAGAGACTAAGCCTTCACAAGATTAGTCGTTTCCGATGAGGAAACGTCAATAAATTTAAAAATATTCATGTTTTTAATTCCCCTGAAATTTTAATGAAAATTATCCCGTGAAGGCTTACTTTGAGTTCTCAGACGTGAGATAAATAAGTTAAAGCGTTACACTTTGTTCTTTCCAAGTGTTGCGTTAACTCCTTGATAAGGCCTTGTTTGAATTATCTTGCGAACTTAGGGGTGGCACGAAAAAAAGGTACCGGGTGGTAGTTCGCGGCGGGAGAGGTGGAGCAGGGGGGTAATTTGGTTGGATATGAGGTGGCGAGTGCAGTGAAATATGGCTAACTTTATGGCGGTCCAGTTGACGTTTTAAATGCTTTGTCTTATATAAAAGCAGTAGCTAAATGATGAGGAATTTATGCCGACTTATGCTTATAAATGCTTTGATTGCGAGAAAGAATTTGAAGTATTTCAAAAGATTACAGATTCTCCTGTAGCTCAGTGCGAGGGTTGTGGAAGTTCTAATGTTAAGCGTTTATTGTTTGCTTCTCCTTTTCAGCTAAAAGGCAGCGGTTGGTACAAGACAGATTACGCATCTTCCGGCTCATCATCGGCTTCTTCATCTGTAACTGAACCTGAGCAAAAATCATCTATAGAACTCGAAAAGGGTGCAGCAAAGCCTCAAGAAAAGACTCCTGCAGTCGAAAGCAAAAAGCCTGCGGTTGATGCAAAGCCGGCGAATCCTGCTAGTTAAATAGAAAACTTTAGCTCGCACCTTTTGAGTGTAAGCACGTGCGCCATAAAAGCACACAAGCAGCACAAACTGTGCGCGGCTATGCCGCCAAACACCGTGTGCCTGTGAAGCACACGCGACCCAGTCGCTCGCATGCGCTCTCAACATGGCTCGCGCTCCACAAGCGTTTGCAAAATCATCCACCGCAGTGGCGACTTAGCCGAGGATGTTGCTGAAAAAATCATAATGAATGGTGCTGATGCGAGTAGCGTTTATTTTTCTCTGTGGCTACGCCGCTTATAAGGAGGCTGCGTTATTTCTTACGCTCCCCTAAAAGCGTCGGCGTGCTTTCGTGTGTTTATTAAAATTTCCACTGGTCAACATGATTCAGGCGCAGGGCTGTAATGAACCTATTAAAAAAACAAAGAGGAAAAGGCTGGGGCTTGCGCTCCAGCCTTTTTTATCCTAGTTCCAAGACGGAGGCAGTGTTGACTGGAAGGTATTGAGCCGAGGCAAAAACACACAGCCAAACTTTTGGCCCGGAGAAAGTGTCTGATTCCAACTGAAGTGAAAGAGTGAATATTGGAAATCAAAAACATATCCCACAGTGATCTCGCGCCCATGACAGATTTGATAATCTATCACTTGGGCGAAAGTGTTTTTCTTCGCCACAAAATGACAGCGGCAAGAGCATACGGCCTGCAGCACCGCGAGCTTCAATATTTCAAGCTGACGGGAGGAAAGCCTTTGATAACCGATGAGCATCTTCGAGCAGTTAACCTCAAACTGGGCAGGAGGCCCGGGGCTTAGTGCTCCGCAAGCAATGTTTTTGCTATTTTCCGCATGCTCCTCGTCATTGCCGTTGATGTAGTGTGCTAGTGCCCATATTTGCTCATTCAGAGATAGTTGCAGATATGGTCGCACATTGTGAGGCAGTGATTCTTCCGGCAATTGCACCTTGTAAATTACATTGGTGGGGTGAATTGCGGGGTTCATTTTTCTCTCCTTTCTTATTTCCGCTTTTCGAGCAACGAACAGCTAAGATAATTTAATTGTCTCCGCTCTCCGACACATCAAACGTTAGATGATAGGGAGGAACAAGGACTTGACCAAAGTCAAAATCGGGGTCTTCTGCCAATCCGGAAAGGTGCTTGTATGTGCCGCCGTCTCGAGCAAAGTTGAAAATGAAGCCCACGACAGGAGGACTATCGGGAGCGATTAGTAGATAATCAACGATTTCCTCTCCCGATTGTAGTTCAGAAATGTCCTCATCGGAGTAATGATGACGTAAGACCCCAATGAACTCGTCCATGTCTCTTTCTGATAGTCGTCCAAATCCAATCAAGCCTTGCCAATTTTGCATTCTGAAGGGAACGTAGGACTGATCCCATAGAAAGCCTTCTTCCACCGGTTGAAAGTCTCTAATCCATGATGCCCCTCCGATAACCTTCGGAGCAGATCGCACATTTGCCAACTTCCATTCTTTTTCCTCCAAATCAAGCCTCAGATAGAGACATTGCAATGGACTGAACCCATACATCTTTACAATGTATTTTCGTGGGTCACGATGCATAATGAAGCTCCTTTCTCTAACCTTAATCTAATTAAGGTTAAAAACCTTTTTACAGCCTTGCCTTAAATTAAAAATAATTTTTAGCTAAGACAAGCCAGGGTAGGGTAAAACTTCTACTCTAAATGGCGCATCAAAGGAGCAAGAGAATCGATAATCGTGACGGTAAAAGTTTCATCACTGGCGAAGTGCCGTCGCGATTTCGCATATTCTATATATACCTAACAATGCACAAGAGCAACTCACATTAATAAAGGGAAAATTATGGTTTAGTCAGCAGCAATCGGTGGGCAAAGCGGCTGAGTTTTATACACAAGTCCATCAAATGCGTTACTTAAAGATGGCACGCGTCAGTGCCATCGGTATAGAAAAATGCCGCGCACCCAGTAGCTGGCGCGTGCCTGCGGGGCGCAGGCGACCCAGTTGTTCGCTGGTGCTCACAACATGCTTTGCGTTTCACAAGCGCCGGTAAAATTATTTGCCCCCGTGGCGGCACCGCCTAGAGTGTTGCAAAAATTTATCACGAAGGTACGTTTTTACGACTCCTGTATAGGACTCAGCAAAGCAGCTCTTGCGATCCGCGATATCTGATTTAAGTAGTATACTAAAATTGGAGAAAGGTTTCCGTTTAAGGGAGTAGCGATTTAATAGCTCCACCCAGGCCACCGGTTGCTTTATCCAGTGCCTTAACGGCTGCCTCTTTTAGCGAATTTTTTGCGGCCCGATCAAGTATGGCCTGCAAATCAGGCAGCACCATCGTTGAACCGCCTTCTTTTTTAATGGTCAGCGGAATAACTATATTCTTGTTCTCGTCCTGAGCTAAGGCAATAGCTTTATTCTGGGTGATCATATCTTGGGTAAGTGTCGTATTTAAAGTAAGCCGCATGCTCAAGTCCAGATTATCGCCAAGCATAGTTCCGTTTCCTTTGATCGAATAGGCGCTATGAATCAGCTCCAAATTAGATATATTAAGTTTGTCCTGATACAAACCCAGCTCAATTATCATGCGATCAAAAGCCGTATCTGAGGAATCGATTAAAGGTTTATATTTATGTGGAATAAAAACAGCTAAGCCATCGCTAACACCGGGCAGATTCTTTGCCGCACCTAAAGTTTGCGATAAAATGTTTACGCCCTTGATTGATCCTTTTTGAATAGACAAATCAATGCGCCCCTCCGGTTTCTTAGCCGGTTCGGCCTTTAAGTCGCCGGTCAGATTTGCTGCCAGCTTTTCTACGGATCCTGTTATCTGCATGTCGCCCTGCTTGTCTAGGACGTTTAGCGTGGAAGCAACATCAAAGCCCAGACCGTTAACTGTCATCTTGTATGGTTTCGGTAGCTGATCAGCAATCTCTCCATAATAGTTAATTACACCGCTTAATCCTATAAAACGGCTGGGTTCGATAATAATTTTATCGACATCACGCCGTGTGCGTAATTCCAGCTTAAGCGGATAGTTGCGATAACGGGCGCTAAGATCAACAATAGTCTTTTCTTTAGCCAGAAGCGAAATAGCGCCATTTAACTGTGTCAGGTTTTTGTCCGGCTGACCATTTTGTCCCACCAAAGTAAACGCGACATCTTTAAACTCCACAGTGCCGCGAGGTTCGATTGGCTTTTGATTAGGAGTTAGAACAGCTTGCTCATAATAGAAAATATTCAGACGTGGCAGAATCTGTCCGCGTGCAAGATATGTCTCAAAAGGGGGAATAATTTTCCGTAGTGGTTCCAGTTTAACAGGCTCACCATTACCAATGGCCAGTTTGCCTTTTTCACCTAGCGCTGCAATAAACTCAAACGGAATAGTGGCCTCATGTAACTCCAACCTAGCATCTTTTGTCCTGATTTCGGTTATCGGCCGACTATTATCGGTGGCCACGATTTCGATAATTGAACTAAGTCCGAAACGCACACCGCTTTCTTTGGCTATCGTGTTAGGATAGTTCAATTCTGCTTTCTGCGCATCAAAGGCAAGATTTATTTGTAGGCCTCTTTCGATAGTGCTTAGTTTTAACTCCAGGTCGGCGGCGCCGGAGACGTCAAGTTCTGAAAGACTCTGAGCATAAGGTAACGCCGTTTCTTTAGCTCGCGCTAAATCGAGATCGGTAAATTTAAGGGCGATATTTGCCTTGGCTTGGGCGAAGTTAAAATTTACTAATTCTGCTTGGCCGTTAATATTAAAATTGTCAGGCTTCGAGCTAAAAATATTGGCGCCGCCATTTATTTTCAGCTGTCCCTGAGGAGATATGTCCGTTAGTTTTAGGTTAATCGCGCCAATGGTAATCGGTTTAAAATTCTCTTTGCCTTCTTCTAAATAAGTTAGCTGCGAATTTTTCACAGTGATAACCTGGATTGCAAAAGCTAAGGGAGTTTTTGTTTCAGTTGCGGGGAGGGCTGTTTGCACATTGCTAACCATGGTTGGTGGAGTAGCCGCGGTAGCTTCTTGCTTTAATTTAATCCCGGCGACAGATAGAACCCCGTCTTTATCTTTGCTAATTGTGATCTTACTGTTCTCAATACTGAAAGCCTGCAGTGCGACAGTTCCCTTTAATAAATCTAAAAAGCGCGGGGCAATTAAAATTTTACCGAGTTGCGATGCTTGTTCTTTGCTTTCTTCAAGCTTGACGCCGTTTAGCTCTAAGGAGACTTGTGGAAAAAAATGTGCTGTTATTTTTCCTATGCTCACGGTTGTTTTTAGCTGGCTGGATAATGTCTCGGCGACTTTTGGCCTAACTGTTTCCAGCAGACTATTAAGATTGATCATGGCAATAATGAGCAGTGCGCCGATAATGGCGATAATAATTGATGCGATAAGATATTTCTTTTTCATAAGTGTCTTTGCCAACCTTGTGTGCGGTATATACCACTTGCAAAAAGTAAATTAACTTTTGAACTGAAAAGCCTTCAGCTTTCTATCCTTGTCCTAAGCAAATGGATAAGCCTTCACTCGGTAGAAAATTTAATTAAATAACTCTATTATAAAAATATTTGATTAGTCACTGCCGTTTCCTTATCGGAAACGGCTAAATATGTG
>JADZAE010000070.1 GCA_020852715.1 Deltaproteobacteria bacterium | reverse complement strand
TTAGAAGCCGCATATACGCACGCATCCTCACCTTCCCACCAGTATTTAGTCTTTGACATCCACGGCGGGTCCATATACGCGCTCCACAATACGTCGTGCAAATTTAGGAGTTCGTGGAGCTAACGCTGGAACCCAATAAATATGCGTTTCGGAGACTTGTGTATAAGACTCAGAGTGCGTCCCCGTTCTATTTCATTATCTGCTCAATTATTGCTTAACTCCAATTACTCCGGCGCTGATACCGATAAAAGCGCGGTGTGATTCGTAATCGTCACTAGCAAGCATACTATCTACTTCATACTCAGAAGCGTTTTGGTTTACATAGTTCCATCCGGCGCTCAGAGATAAAGCTTCGGTTAGCGCATAGCTCAGGGCAATCGTTGCTTCGTATCTATCAGTAGCATTGGAGATGCTATCGCCATCGCTATACTGCATAAAACGCCCGCCGGTGTTAAGCGATAATACGTCACTTATGGCTTTGGTGAAGTTAACGGCTAAATTGCGATAGCTGACACTGGCCCCGCTTATGTCGTTACCTGTTGTTTGTTCAAATAGCAGGCTTAGCGTTGATGTCGGGTCAAACATGTAGCTACCCGAAACATCATAAACAAAGGACATTTCATCGTTGTCGGCTTCGCTTACACTGGCCGAAGGAGTTTCACTGTTAGTAACATTGGCCTGAGGGAATTCGCGATCAGGATAATGATTGGCTTCGAATCCCACATTGCTGGCCAAGGCTAACTTCTCTTCCGGCTGATATCTGATCCCCATGCGAGAGTCGTAAGCGATACGATTTAAGTCGTCTTTCTCCACAAAGTCAGCATCGTCACCGGTGCTGGTATAAGAAAAATAATCAACTGAAGAAGTTAATACAAAACGCAAGGTTTCAGAATATTTGTAGCCGATTTCGTTCACCAGCCCATTAGCTAAATAATCTGCTCCGTCTTGGCTTTCCAGTGCGCTGTCACTAAAGGTAAACATGTCCAGGTAATCCATGCGCTGCAAACGATAATTGGTTGATAGGTCCCAGGACTGAGAAAATTCCCATTTCTTAATACCCAGGTCAAAAGTAGCTAGGTGCGATTCGGATTGTTTAGCCGTTGCGCCGTCGCTAACCGTGATGTCACCCGACTGCGAATTAAAATCACTGCTGAGCTTAAAGAACCAGGGCTTAGCTAAGAGGCTTTCTTCTGATTCCATCGTGGCTAAGGTATCCAAGGTCAAACGACTTTCGTCGCTGTTTTCGGCAAAGAACATAGATCCTAAGCGCCCTTCGGCAGCAGTTTTTAAATGCCTGGATAGAGGAATGCTTCCGGAAGCTGAAAGATAAACGTTAGTTATATAGTCTTCGTTTGGATCTCCGTCATAAGGAGTGATGTCTCCGATTTGGGACCGATCAACATTGTCGGGAATAACCAACATATTGTTGTCGTCTTCCAAATAGATATTTTGATCATAAATTTCTTCCACGCCGACAGTTAAAGCTACCTGAGCATTACTGAGAGCCGGCGCTATTAGCGTTAAGGCGATGAGGGAAAGAGCTGTGATAATGCGTGACATACTTCCTCCATTGATGTGTGTATTTGACCTTTGACTGATGCGGTGTCGTAGCATAGGCGAGTAGCGTTTTCTACTTAAGCGCGCAGTTGCCCTTCCGAGATAGTAAAACAAGGTAAATTTTTATAGTATTTAGTAGTGGTTAGCTATATGAAAAGTAACACTTAAGATTACGGTAATTTTTGACGATTTAAGTTTTAGAACATATTCATGGCTCATAGGTTTTATTGAAAGACGGTTGTCAGAAGGAATACGCTTTAGGGTAAATATGGTTTTAGCTAACAGTTATACTCAAGACAGTAATAAGCGTCGCGGCTATAAACGAGAAGTTCAGCCAGAGTTAAAAAATATTGCTATTCGTACAGCTTTTGTCGCGCGTTTTATCGTCTTACGTGAAGGTCGTCGTTCCAGGGCACATCGCTTACTGGAGAAAATGACTTGGGATGCGGCATCGACAGCCCAAGACTTGGCGCGTAAATTTCGCTCGGCATTTGAGCAAAACGGCGATAATTTAAAACCGGTAGATCGTGACATTGAAAGGTCACTTAAGCACGCTGAAAGATCAGCCGGGTATTTTATTGAAGAATATATTAGTCGGGCGACAGAGAGTTTTGTTGATGCGATAAAGGATTATCATCGAAGTAATCAGCTTCTTTTCGGTGAAGAACCGGAAGCTGTTCCCAGGAAGGGTGGGTGGCGGTTAAATGAGGTGCTAGGGAAAGAAGAAGACAGCGATGAGCAAAACAGAGACACAAAATAAACGACAAAAAGCCATTGCTCTGCGCTATGATCTGGAAGATAAGGCTCCTCATGTTGTTGCCGCCGGCGCCGGAGAAATAGCTAAAAAAATCATTGAAATTGCCGAAGCAAACAATATCCCTGTTTATGAGGAAGACAGCCTTACCGAAGTTCTGGGGCGCATCAGTATTGGCCAGCAGATTCCACAAGAGACATTTGAGTTAGTAGCTGAAATTCTAGCCTTTCTCTATCGCACCGATATCATTTTCCAAAAAAAGCAAAAGGAGAAATTCTCGGAGGTACAAGCTCATCACGGTTAAGCTGGCCATATCTGTCTAAATCTGTTCGTTATGAAAATTCCAGCCTGATGGGTATCAATGTCTGAGTTTTTGACTATAACGCAATTGTTAGTTTTATGTCTGCTAGTAGAATAATCGTAATGCATTAAGGCTGTATATGTCTGAAGAAAATTCATCATGGAGTAGTGGCAGCGGAGAGTCTTCGTTCTTCGCCTCGGGCAATAATGGAGATAAAGAGTCAGCAAAACCTTTTCAAATATTTGAAGGGGAGTCCATTAGACTCGGTGGTTACTTGATTATGATTGTTTTTATATTGTACCCGTTAATTGCTATGTCGCTTCGACTGATGAGAACAGACTCTAAAGTTAACGAACACCTAAGTATTGAAAACAAAGTCCAGCAGACCCAGATCTCCCGGCCGACTCGCGAAGTGCCACAGCCGCAAGGCCTAATCGGCAAATTGTTCTGTGGCGGAGGCCTAAAGCGATCAAGTTTCTGCCCGTAACTGTTCTAGCCACAGGGGATACTTTTCCCGGAAGGTGTTTTGATAAAAAAGGTAACATTATATTCGATGCGGCTAAAGACGATCAGGCGGTTTTAGATAAGATCATAAAAAAACAAGGGAAGCGGGAAAAGTATAATAAGATGTCCAATGGTGGCCCGGTGAAGAATCCGGATATATATGATCCCGAAGAAGGGAATCCGGTTGATACTACCTCGGTCAATATTCACGATTATTTTATAATGCCCAAAAACGAAGAATTAAAAGGTTGTCAGTATGCAGCGGGGGCTACATACCCATTTGTCTGCCATGACCAAAACGGCAAAGTAGTTTTCGATCAGTATTGTATTAAAGATGATCAAAAAAATTTTGATAAAATTGTCAAATCCCAAGGAAAGCAGGGTAAATACAATTATATTCACGAGGGCGGCCCATTAATGAAATCTGATGTGATCGAACGCTGAAATAACTTCTTATGATCCTGCATGGGGTATTAAGTTTTTTATGAAGTTCTCAGGGATCGTGTTGTTCCATAATTATAGTGAGTTGCTTAAAGGGCAGTAAGATAGTCGGGTATAGGAGTGTCTTGCATTAATAGGATTTATGTATAAAATATGCGAGCTCTTTGGTTGAGCTTAATAAAATTTAAATAGGTGATTTTCATGGCACGGATTACAGTTGAAGATTGTTTAGCAATAGAGAACAATCGCTTTTCATTAGTGTGTTTAGCCGCAAAGCGCGCCAAGCAGCTTTTATCAGGCAAACAGGCGGTAACTGACTCAAAAAATAAAGCGGTGGTGACTGCACTTAGAGAAATTGCTGCCGGTAAAGTTCATTATAAGACTCCGCACATCGAGTCAGAGGTTCCTACATCTGAAACTCAAGGCGAGGAAGATATACAGTAAAATATCAACAACTTAGCACTTTACTGAATTGGGCTAAGTGACGATAGATAGCTGTTGTTTCAACGCATTACAGAGGGTTTGTGAAATTACAGCAGATAATAGCGGCAGTACAGGAATATTACCCCAGTGCTGACCTAGAGCCGATCAGGAAGGCTTTCAATTATGTACGCCAGTGTCATGACGGGCAGATGCGTGCCTCGGGGGAACCTTATATTACCCATGTTGCGGAAGTTGCGTTTCTTGCCTGCCGACTGAAGCTCGATATTTCTTCCATTGTAGCCGCTTTGCTTCACGATACAGTTGAAGACACCAACATCACTATTGATGACATAAAAAAAGAATTTAACGAGGATGTTGCCCACCTGGTCGGTGGCGTGACCAAATTAAATCGTGTTAATTTTTCTTCACGCGCTGAGCAACAAGCAGAAAATTTTCGCAAAATGCTTTTGGCCATGGCGCGCGATATTCGTGTGCTATTGCTAAAACTCTGTGATCGCACTCACAATATGCGCACGCTGGAATTCTTATCTGAACCACGACAAATGCGCATTGCCCAAGAGACCTTGGATATCTACGCCCCACTTGCTCACCGCTTGGGTATTTATTGGATGAAATCTGAGCTGGAAGACCTAAGTTTTCGCTATTTAAAGCCGACCATTTACACCGGCATCAAGGAAAAAATTAATCAAAAAAAACGCGAGAGGGAAAGGTATATTGAAGATGTGGTTGCGCTCATTTCTCGCGAGTTAAGCGAAAATAATATTAAAGGTTCCGTTTTCGGGCGCCCGAAAACTTTTTATTCCATTTATCATAAAATGGAAACGCAAGCGCTAAACTTTGATGATTTATACGATTTAATCGCTTTTCGTATCATTGTCGATTCGACGATGGATTGCTATGCTGCACTAGGTGTTGTCCATGCCGCGTGGAAGCCGATCCCCGGGCGCTTTAAAGATTATATCGCCATGCCTAAACCTAACGGCTATCAGTCGTTACATACAGCCGTCATTGGGCCTAAAGCGGCGCGTATTGAAATACAGATTCGTAATCAGCAAATGCACGACATTGCAGAAAAGGGTATTGCCGCGCACTGGATTTATAAAGAGACAAGCAAAACAGGAAAAGCTAAAACTATTCCGGCATCAATCGAATTTGCGTGGCTTAAAGATTTGCTGGAGAGCGAAAGATTGCTGCGTGATCCACATGAATTCATGTCGCTAATTAAGGACGGACTTTTCCCGCAAGAAGTTTATGTTTTCTCCCCCAAAGGCGATTTGTTAGCGCTGCCGATAAACGCCACGGCTATCGATTTTGCTTTTCAGGTGCATTCCGAAGTGGGCATGCACTGCACTGGGGCGCGTGTTAATGGTCAACAAGTGCCGCTTTCTCATAAGCTGCAAAATGGTGATACGGTAGAAATCAACACCTCACCCAATCGGACACCGAGCAAAGACTGGCTGCGCATGGTTGTTTCCTCAAAAGCCAAGCAGCGTATCCGTAATTGGTTAAAGGCTGAAGAACGAGCAAAGTCTGTGCTCGTCGGTAAAGAATTGTTAGCCAAAGACTTACGCAAACTAAAGCTTAATTTACCGAAACTGATCAAAGATGGCGAGCTGGAGGAAGCGGCCAAGGAATTAGGTTATAAAGATCTGGACTTATTATTAGCTGAAATTGGCTATGGTAAAATCACCAGTACCGCAGTTGTTGAAAAGCTGCTGCCGGAAGAAGAAGATTTAGAAGCGAAACTAGCCGATGATTCGGTTTTACAAAGGCATTTGCCCCGCAGTGCTGAGCATGGTGACCACACCGGGGTGCAAGTAAACGGCATGGAAGGGCTGGTTTTTAAATTTGCTAAATGCTGCGAGCCTTTGCCCGGCGATGATATCTTAGGTTTTGTTACTCGTGGGCGCGGCGTTACTATTCATAAACGTGGTTGCACACAAGCGATGAGCTTTGACTATCGCCGTCTCATCGACGTGCATTGGGATCCTAATGCTAAGGCCGAGCGCACGATCCACATTAACGTTATTACCATTGATAAAGTCGGCATGTTAGCCGCGCTTTCTCAGTGTATTGCCGCCCATGGCGTGCACATTGTTGCGGCCCAAGCCGCCGCCATTCAAAATGGCAAAGCATTACATCGCTTTGATATTTCTGTCGAAAATAAAGCGCAAGCTAGCACCATTGTGCGCGCGCTAGAGAAGCTCGACGGTGTGATCCAAGTAGAGCGCAATCGCAATCTTGCCCCATCCGACTTTGAGTGATCGGGATAATTCTAAGCTTCAATTGTCTTTAAACCTAAAAAACTCAATCAATCTCTTTTTTTGATGCTTTCTATCGCCTCGACTGATTTTTTTAGGTCAAATGTTGTTTGATAAAATTAAAACAGTCGCTACTAATTTGCTCCGGATCAGAGTCTTTGTTTTTTAATATTCTCTCGCCGACAGTAATAGTTACTGAAGAAAATGTTTGTGTGGGGCTGGAGCCATAACGATTGAATTTCCATGATCCATCAACGGCGACAGGAAAAATCTCGGCCTCCGGGATATATTTAAGCAAAGCTCCGAGCCCGGCGGCATGAAACTCCTTGAGCTTTCCGCTACGCGCTCGCGTGCCTTCCGGGAAAATGACGGCGCAATATTTGTTTTCGTTCACCAGCTTGGCAAAAGAAGAAATTGCCTTGATGGACTGGCGCCTATCCTTGCGGTCAATGACGGCATTATGGCCGTGGCGCAAGTTATAAGAAACGCTGGGAATCCACCGGGAAAGCTCTTTTTTAGCAATAAAACGCGGCAGTTTTTCCGGAAACACCAAATACATGGCACAAACATCAAACATCGATTGATGATTGGAGATGACAATGGTTGGTAAACTCGGATTGGCATGCGTCGTTTTGTTGATTTTAATTTCGGCGCCTAACGTTTTTAGGTTAAAAACCAAGCAAAAATTAAGAAGATAGATAACGCGCGCGTGTAGATTGCGGCTTATCCTGATGGCTAGACGCTGCAGAGGATCAAACAGCAAGAGGATAATCAGCATCAATAGCACAAAAAGAAGATACAAAAGCCAGTCAAAAAATATTTGTATTTTTGTGCGCTTCATATTTTTATCGCTGCTGTGTTACTAAATCTTTCAAACCAAGCGTGCAGCAGGGGATATACTGGGCTTTCTATGTCTTTGGCAAGGGCTAGGTATCGAGGCATTATTTCCCGAAACATTCGCTCCAAGTCGATTTTCTTATCGGCTTTGCACAGATGCAGATGACGTGCCCGATCCAAACAAAGAAGCAAAGCTAAATTGTAGCAAAAGAGATCCTCACGGATGATATTATTGCCGGTTGTAATTTCGTTTTCCAATTGTCGGGCGCGGCTGGCTAGACGAAGAATATTTTCCGCAAATGGTGCGTGCTCTAGTGAATTTAGCGTGGCGGTAGAAAGAAGCGCTGCGCTAAGACAATCGCTAGAGGTGTTTTTAAGTTCAGTAATTGTCATTAAGCCAATGCGGGCCAGGCGCGGGTTATGGCTCTGACCTTCCGGGCGCTGATAGTCTATTTCTTGACAGCCGCCATTTTTGTGAGCAAAGCCATAGGCCGCCTCGATTATAGAGTTATCTGTATATTGCGGTATTCTTGATAATACTCCCGCAAAACGTGGCGATGTTTTCTTAATCAGATCCAGCATACAGTAAAAAATTATTGTAAAGTCAGTAAGTTAGCACATGAAATAAACATTCGCAAAAAAGTCTGATTTTATCTACCCCGTGGCGCGAGATTTTACGCATAAGAGCTGAGAATCTTATATGTTTGGACCAAAATTTGCCTAGATAGATTGCTTGGCTTAACTATTCGAAGAATGATAGAATCCGCACCAGCCGAAGCAGTGCTAGAAAAGTAATAGAATTGCTATAAAAATTATGCGTCGAAGCGTTTATCTAATTATTTTGTTGTTATCTTTCTTGATTATAGGACCGAGTTGGGCTGAATTTATTCAGCCGGGCGATGTCACGGTGATGACCGAAAAGTATAAGCCGCAAATTAATGATTTTGAAAGAGGCACTTATACCTATGATATTTCCTGGGAAGGTGTTCCTGTTGCCCGCTCAAAAGTAGAAGTTAAAGATGAGCTTTTAGATGGTTCCGGCGTCTATGACGTCGAGGCATTTTGCGAGACCTTACCGGCTATAGATATCCTTTATAAGATGCGCCATGTTTCCGAGAGTATGTTCAGCACGGATTCTTTTAAACCGGTAGCATTCTCAACGCTGGATAAAAATAGATCAAAAACCAAAGCGCGCCAGGTGATTTTCAGCCATGACGGTCATATCTCAGCCAAGCGTTGGAAGAATCAAAAGATCGAAGAAGAGCTGTCTTTTGTTGCTGATAATATATTTGATCCGATTGCCGGAACTTTTATGGCTCGCAGCGTGCCGATTGTCGTTGGCGAAGAGAAGAGCTTTGACGTTTTTAATGGCAAGCACCGTTTTTTGATTACCTTCAAAGTTGAGAAACGCGAGCTAATCGAAGTAAGTGGGAGGCAGTATGATACTTTTCGAGTTGTTCCTACAGTCAAAAAACTAACCGATAGCGAAGGGGAGAAGAAACTAAAATCCGCGACGATTTGGATCACTGCTGATGAAAGACGTGAGATAGTTAAGCTCGAAAGTAGCGTCTGGATTGGTAGCGTGACAGCGGAGCTGAGCGGTTTCTTTCCTGCCGACCAAAGTGCCATTCGTCCTGTGGTTTATCGTCCTGAGCGCAAAGAGGAAATTCTTCGCCCGTAATTTGTCATTACACTTCCTGCAATCTTAACGTCAGCGAAGGTGGATCGATTTTAACGATGTTCAGGTTGACACGTTCGCCGGGTTTAGTGGTTACTTGATAAGCTTTGACGCGCTTTTGCGGGAGCGGATCATAAGGCCAAATCATAAATAAAGTATCTAGTTCTACCAATGGGCGCAGAGAATCTGTTTTTAAAACGACGCCGCTTATTTTAGTAAACTTCTCTTGCAATAAATACTTAAGCAGCCAATAGCGGCTGCGTTCGCGCTGAACTTCATTGACTTCGCCTAAAGACTCCTCCAATCGAGCGATAAGATTAATTAACTCCGCTTCGCTGAAGGGATAAGTGCGGCCTTTTAAGTGTGCGATCAGCTGGGCTTGATTTATGAAGTCGCTGGCGCGGCGCAGCGGGGAAGTAACCTGAGTATAAACTTGTAGGCCCAATCCGTAGTGCGGCAGCGGATCAAGGCTGGCCTGTGAACGCTTCAATCCACCACGCTGCAGAAAATCTCGCGCCGGCCCTTCGGGAATATCCAGCGCTTGTTCGCTGGGATCAAACTGTGGCTCTTCTTGGCTGCGATAAATAAAAGGAACCTTATTATCGCGAGCATACATTGACGCCGTTTCGTTGGCCAAGATCATCAGCTCACTAACTAACTTCCTTGCCGGCGTGTGATCGGAGTTCGGCTCTAAAACGATTTTCCCGTCGTCCATAATCACGGCCATCATTTCTTTTCGGGAAAATTGCAATGCCCCGGCATCCACACGGCGCAATTCCAATTCGGCGGTGATCTCATAAAGACAAAGCAGGGAGTTTTCTAAACTTTTTGTCCAATCAGCCGCCCCTGGGTTTTCCTCGTACAAGAAGGCGTCGACTTGTTCATAGTTCAGTCGGAACTTAACCTTGATCTTGCTGTAACGAAGTTGGCGATTGCTAAGTTCCTTTTGTCGGTTGATATCGACAAAAAAAGATACAGCCAGGTTCTCCTCGCCTTCTGTTAAGCTCAGCATCTGCTCAGATAAAACAGCGGGCAGCATGGGAATATGATCATCGGGGCAATAAATAGAAGAAGCCCGGTAAGTGAGTTCATTAAATAAGGGCGAACTCTTTTCTATTACTGCGCCGGGTGCGGTAATGTGAATGCCCACCCGCCAACCATCAGCTAAGGGCTCCATGGAAAGAGCATCATCAATATCATCAGTGCTGGCGGAATCAATACTAAAAACCTCTAACCCTGTCAGATCGACAGCGTTATCGCTTTTCATTAACTGCTGATAGTTTTCAGCTAAACGCGTTGCTTCGTCATTCAGAGCATCGGTAAAGTAAGGACGGCGGCCAAGTCGGTAAAGAGCAAGATTTTCTTCGCGACGAAAGTGTCCGGCGGCGACCAATAAATGCAGCGCTTGTTCTTCGGCGCGCCCACCGGATTTGAGCGCTGGGTTAGCTTCGAAAAGCTTTTCCAAAAGCCCTTGCGCCTCTTTGGCCTGTCTGGCTTTAGAGCCTAAAACCGCCAAGTCCTCCAGAATCTCCACAGTGTCAGGTAATTTTATTTTTTCGCCGCCGATACGTGAGATGATAGCATTCATCAGTTCGGTGCGTTCTTTTTCCTTTTCTTGTTCGACTTTTGCTTGAGCTTTTAGCTGCTCGACGACATCGTTACTGCGCGGCTCAAAATAATTACTGCTTTTATCGCGGCGGAAGAATACGCTATCTTCTAAAAGCGCACGGCGCACAGCGAGCTTTTCCTTGGCGCCAAGTTGAGTAAAAACCAGCTCGGCAAGATCATGCTCGGTTACTGATTTTTTCTCCTCATTGAGCAGCTCCCAGTATTCTTCAAGGTTGATGCTTTCTTTGGCTTTTGTCGCGGCGGCGCTTAATTGGCGTAGATATTCAATGCGCTTAGGCCCGCTGACATCGGCAGCCTCCGCTTGACCAAGCACGCACAAGCGTGCCACGGGCAGATAGACCTCGGCTCCTTGCTCATTGATAACTTGCCACTTATCTTTTAGCTGTGCGGCAGCTAATCCTAGTATGGATTTGCCATGCTGCTGGTATTCAACCAGAGAATTTACTGAAATTTTCAATAGCTCAGGAGAGAGCTTGCTATTATTTGCACCTTTAACTGGTAGCACGTTACCCCTTGCTTAAAATTAAGTACAAATAACCATCTTTGTATTACTTGTGAAACGCTTATAAAAATCATCCCGTGAGGACTTATTCTTCTTCCTCGGCCTTCTTGCGTGAGGCATTATCAGCAATGACCTTCAGTGCTACTTGTGCCGGAACTTCTTCGTAGCCGCGCATATCCATAGTAAAAGAGCCGCGGTCAGAAGTCATGGCGCCGAGATCAGCCGCATAGGTGAGCATTTCAGCCAGCGGAACTTCGGCTTTAATCACTTGCATTGCGCCGTCCGGTTCCATACCTAAAATGCGGCCACGACGCACGTTAATATCACCGATGATATCGCCCGTAACGTCATCAGGGACAGTGACCTCTACGGCCATAGTTGGCTCGAGCAAAATAGGGCTAGCCTTGGAAACAGCAATCTTAAACCCTTTAGAGGCGGCGATTTTAAAGGCCATATCACTGGAATCAACCTCATGATAGGAGCCGTCATAAACTGCGCAGTCTACTTTGACCATTGGGAACCCGGCTAAGTAACCGTTTCCCATAGCTTCCATAACTCCCTTTTCGATGGCCGGGACATAGTTCTTAGGGACAGCGCCGCCGAAAATCTCATTATGGAAAGCAAAGTTTTCACCGGTCTTAAGCGGCTTAATGCGCAACCAGCAGTCTCCGTATTGGCCGCGGCCACCGCTCTGTTTTTTATGTTTTCCCTGTGCTTCCGCTTGACCCTTAATCGTTTCGCGATAAGGCACTTTTGGCGGATGGAGCACAACTTCTACGTTGAATTTGCGCTTGATGCGTTCGACTGTGATGTCAATGTGCTGCTGCCCCATGCAGGTAACAAGAGTTTCAGAGGTGGCTATTTCCCGGTGCATGGAGATAGAAGGATCCTCGGCCATAATCTTTTCAATGGCCGAAGAGATTTTTTCTTCATCTCCACGTGATTTCGGTTCAATAGCGAAGCTCATGCAGCCGGCAGCAATTGTGATGCTCGCCACTTGTCGTGGGGCGTCTTGCGCGCAAAGCGTGTCGCCGGTTTTTGTATCCTTAAGCTTCATGATGGAAACTATGCTGCCCGGTCCGGCGGCGGCAATTGGTTTATGTTCTTTGCCTTGTTGAATCTGTAATTTGCCGACACGTTCCACCGTTTCGGTGCGGGGGTTTAACACAGTTTCATCGCTGTTAATGGTGCCGCTTATTACGCGCACCATACTGATTTGCCCGGTGAAGGGGTCAGCAAATGTCTTAAACACCTGGGCAACTAACTTCTGCTCAGCGCCGATAGCGATATCGCTAAGCGTCCCATCTTTGGCCTTAATCTGATAAGGTTTGCGTCCAAGCGGGGAAGGGAAAAGAGTTCTCATGGCATCAAGCAGAGCATCAATGCCTAAACCGGTATCGGGAGAGCCGATGAACAGCGGAATGATCGCTCCTGCTGCAAAACCTGATTTAAGCGCAGCGAGTAATTCATCAGCGCTAATATCTCCGCCTTCGAGATATTTTTCCAAGAGTTTTTCATCTGTTTCGGAGATACTTTCGATAAGTGCTGTTCGAGCTTTATCGACGTCATCTTTAACTTCGGCAGGAATATCGCTGGTGACAAACCACTTGCCGCCTTCCTTGACATAAGCGCGCATCGTCATTAGGTCAACTACGCCCTGAAAGGTGTGTTCACTGCCAATCGGATACTGCAGTGGGGCGACATTGACTCCTAATCCCGATTTTACTGCTTCCAGAGCATTTTCGTAGCAAGCATTCTCATGATCTAACTCGCTAACAAACATAGCTCGGGCTATGCCTTCTTTAGTCGCGCTTTTCCAGGCTTTCTTTCCCTGCACTTTGACTCCGGAGATAGCGCCGATAACTAAGAGCGCGACATCGGCAGCACGCACGGCATAAGCAGTATCAACGACAAAAGTTGAAGATCCCGGTGTGTCAATTATAGAATAAGAAATGTTTTGATGAGAGAAATCATAAACGGAGGTTTTTAGTGTGCTGTTGCGCTTGACTTCTTCGGGCTCGAAATCAAAATGCGAACTACCATCAACAGTTTTGCCGATGCGCGTGGAGTTGCCGGTTATATTCAGCAAGTATTCACAGAGAGGAGTTTTTCCAATACCACTTTGACCGATTACCGCGATGTTTCTTCTCGCCTCTGGACTGGTGATTTGCGCCATATAATCTCCCCCTTAAATTGCTGTTTGAAATTATCAATAATAAATTTACAATAGCCGTAACTGGGTTATGTCCGTGGTTTGTTAGCAGAGAGCGGAGTAGGTTTCAAATATGCAGGACAATAAAAATGCACTAATTCTCTATTTATACCATTTGCAAAAAGTAAATTAACTTTTGAGCTGAAAAGCCTTCGGCTTTCTATCTTTGCCCTAAGGAAATGGATAAGCCTTCACATGGTTAAAAATTGCAATTAAATAACGCTATTGTAAAAATACTAATGATTAATCTGACGTTTCCTAATCGGAAACGACTGAATATGTGAAGGCTTAGTTTCTGCCCCCATGATTTTGCTTCGCAAAATCCGCCCCGATGGGGCTTAGTTTCATTTTGCCCATAAATAGGCCATCCATGGCTTATTTATGGGTATTTACGGAAGCGAATCGGGGTTTCGCTTCCGCGAAAACCATTCTTGCTTTTCTTTATACCGCACGCAAAACTTAATTACTTAGTAATATACCGTTCAACTAAATTCTTACATACGGCATATATGTTATGCGTAATATTTTCTGCTTAAAAAAGATAAGTTGTTGTCGTGGAATTAATTACTTCCGTAAAGCCGGCAAATATTAGGCTGATATAAAGGTGCTTACTTACGCTTTTCTTCGAAAGGATCAGGCAACGGTGGCAGATCTTCCGGAAACACAGGCTCGGACTTGAAAACCTTTTGAGATGTTCCTGAAGCAGCATTGCTTTGCTTGATATTTGCAGAACTAAGTATGGCCCGAGCCCTCATGCGGGCTGTAGAGGTAGGCGATAGTTCTTCCTCCTCATCGTCTTCCGTGGGCTTCGTTACCATTGCTTGATTTTCGACTAATTCGCTACCGGATTTAGTACGCCGCGATCTATGTTCATTGATTAAAGCGATAGCAATGAGGAAGATCAGGATTAAGGCAATAATTACTGTCGGCATGAAAACCCTCTTTCTTTATTTGAATAAATCATTCAGTTTTTTTAGCGTGTCTTCTTTACTTGTGTCCGTGCTCTTTACTCCACTTACGCCCAGAGCAAAGTAATCACAATAATTCGCTCGATTCTTCTCTAGCGCCCGATCTGCTTGATTTTCGCGGCATTCATTATAACTGTTGGGGTCATAATGCTTGCAGTTATAGCAACAGCGCACATCTGATCGGCAGCTCAGGCACTCTTCATTACGGCTAACTTTTCCGCCTAAAGCAAAAGGTAGCGGTTTTTTGCAGTTAAAACAAACCGGGTCCATTCTCTCTATCCTGCCTTAATTCATGCATACTCGGCGCCCTCATATCACGAAAACCGTACTGGCGTAAGGGATTTATCTTTTAAGATTGGAGCTTATAATATATGAGGCACAAGGGTCGAAATAAGCAGAATTTTTACTAATCTGTAAGGGACAGCCACAAAAGCTTGAGTTTTGGCGTATTGAGATGAGTTTTTAACCTAGAGTAAGGAGGTTCTTTAGTGAAGCAGGATTTTAAACAAGCGAAACTAAGTAATGGAATTACAGTTATTGGTGAGTATTTGCCCAATGCTAGCTCAGCATCTTTTGCTGTGCTTGTTCCGGTTGGGGCTATCTCTGACCCTGTCTCGGAGCAGGGAATAAATAATATTTTAGCTGAAATGTTTTACAAAGGGGCAGCCGGAAAGAGTTCGCGACAGATATCAGACTTGTTTGAAGATATTGGTGCTTCACGTGGCCATAGTCCGGGCATTGAGATATCGGTATTTTCCAGCTCAGTGCTAACTCAGCACTTGCCGCGTGTGTTGGAATTATATGCCCAAGTATTGCTTAGTCCGGAGTTGGCCGCGGAGGAGCTGGATAGTGCCAAAGAATTAGCGCTACAGGAGCTAAAGCATATCGAAGATAACCCTTCGCAGAAGGTAATGATCGAGCTGGCAAAGCAGTATTATCCCGATCCTTTTGGTCGATCCAGTTTAGGTAATGAGGCCGGGATTAGAGCGATTAGCGCTAAGAGTCTCAAAGATTTTTATCAAGCAAAATTTGTTGCTTCTAACGTGGCGATTGTGCTTGCCGGTAAGTTTGATTTTGATCAGATTTTGCAGAAGTTAGAAAGTAGTTATGGCTACTGGCAAGGAAGTGGTGATCTCTTGTCCATCGGTGCATTTAAAGCGACTGATAAAAAATATCATATTGAGCAAAATTCCAGTCAGCTGCAAATTGCCCTTGCTTATCCCAGCGTCGGTGTGGAGCATCCGCAATATTATGCCGCTCGTATCGCTTGTGGCCTGCTTTCCGGTGGAATGGCTGGGAGATTATTTATCGAAGTGCGAGAAAAGCGAGGGCTGGTTTACAGCGTTTCGGCCTCTCATAGCGCGGCCAAGGGTCGGGCGGCTGTGCTGGTTTATGCGGGCACCACGCCAGAACGCGGCCAGGAGACTTTAGATGTTATGATTACCGAGCTGAAAAATCTTGCCAAAAATATCACGGCCGAAGAGCTAAAACGGGCGAAAGCCGATATTAAAGCACGCTTGTTAATCAATGCCGAAAACACTTCATTACGCGCGTCGGCTTTAATCAATGACTGGTGGAATTTAGGCCGATTGCGTGAGCTTGATGAGATTAAGGCTAATATTGATGCTGTGCAGATCAGCGACATCGAAGCCCATTTGGCGCAGTATCCGGTGCAGGCAGTGACTATGGTGACATTAGGCAATAGACAATTGGAGCTAGTCGTATGAAGTTTTATCAGGAAAAATTAGCTAACGGACTGTCCATCATTGGGGAATATAACGAGACAGCAGTGAGTAGCGCGCTGGGATTTTTTGTGCGCACCGGCTCGCGTGATGAAACGCCGGAGATATCCGGAGTCTCTCATTTTTTAGAGCACATGATGTTTAAAGGGACAGCGCGGCGCTCGGCCCTAGAGCTTACCTACGAGATGGGTTCGATCGGCGCCCAGGCTAACGCCTTTACCTCAGAGGAAAACACCGTTTACTATATGGCTGTGCTGCCTGAGTATTTTGAGCAAGCGATGGATATACTTTGCGATATGCTTAGGCCGGCTCTTGATCAGCATGAGTTTGATACAGAGAAAAAAGTTATTCTCGAAGAAATAGCTCTTTATCAGGATAAGCCGCTGCATGTTATGTATGAGGCAGGCTTAAAAGAATATTTTGGTGAGCATAAAGCCGGCAATTCTATTTTAGGGACGACAGAAAGTGTGAGCGCCATTAGTCGGGAACAAATGCTCAGCTATTTTAATCAGCGCTATTCACCGAGCAATATGGTGCTTGGTGTGGCCGGGAATTTTGAATGGCCGAAAGTGTTAGAGATGGCTAACCGTTACTGCGCACATTGGACAAAATACGATACAGCAAGAGATTTAACACCTCATGCCCCGCGACTAAGCAATAAAGTGCTGAGCAAAGAAAATTTGCAGTTAAGCCATATTTGTTATTTTGCCCCCGGTCCCAGCGCGACTGATGAGCGGCGTTATGCGGCACAAGTTTTATCGATGATTATGGGCGATTCCACTGGTTCGCGCTTATATTGGGAGTTGATTGATAAGGGGTTAGCCGAAAGTGCGTCTATTGACGCTGATGATATGGATAATGCCGGTTTTATTCTTGGCTATGCCAGCTGTCTTCCGGAAATGCTTGATCAAGTGGCGGGCATTCTTAAACAGGTTATGCTCTCAGCCGGTGATTTTAATGAAGCCGACTTAGAGCGGGCCAAGAATAAGTTTGGTACACGTTTGGTGTTGCAAGCAGAAAGCTCCTTACGTCGTTTGCTTTCTGTTGGCGTTGATTGGTTATATCAGCCCCGGTATTTGAGTTTGCAAGATGAATTAAAAATTATTGCTGAGCTTAAGGAGTCTGATTTGCGTGAGTTACTGAATAGTTTTTCTTTTAACCCGGTTACTGAAGTGCGTATGATTCCTGCTTAGAGGCGGATGGAAACAAAAGACATTCAATATACTGAGCGACTAATATCGATGCAGTACGCATTTTGGAAAAAACTGCTGTATGTTCAGTGGCCCTTTAAATATAATCTGAGTCGCTTACATTTAGGTTATGTTTTGGATGTGGGCTGTGGTATTGGTAGAAATCTCATTAACCTCAATGGTAGCGGTGTCGGAGTCGATCATAATGAACACTCCGTGAAAATTTGTCGCCAGCATCGCTTGCTTGCGTATACGCCGCAGGAGTTCTTGGACTCTGAATATGCTCATGCCGGAACATTTGATTCCATGTTGCTTTCTCATGTTGTTGAACACATAGAGGAAGAACCCGCCCGTGGGCTCATTGATACCTATTGCCGCTACCTAAAGCCGGGCGGTAAAATAGTGCTCATCACTCCGCAGAGGGCCGGGTTTAAGAGCGATAGCACGCATGTGCGCTATGTCGGGTTTAAAGAAATGGGAGATCTTTGTGCCTGCTTAAACCTTAAAATTACCCGCCAATATTCTTTTCCTTTCCCGGCCTTTGTCGGAGATTATTTTCGTTATAACGAGCATGTTGTGATCGCCACTGCGGGCGGAAGCTAGTTTATGTAAGTACCGGTCTGATGATACGAGAAGTCTATCTGGTAGCTGATGTAGCTTTCTCTGAAACTTAGTTCTTCAATATAGCCAATGATTTCGTTGTAGGTTACGGCGATAAGATACTGTTGGTAGTTGTTATAATTTTTTGTCGTGATAAGTTCATAAGCGAACACATTGTCTTCGATGATCGCACCGACTTCTCCGCTTTGAATGTTGGCGTCGGAGCCGGGAAAGGAACGAAAGATGGGGAGTTTGATGCTTTTTTGCAGTAGATGCACTTCATTTATAATTAAAGCATTAATGATTTTCTCCCAGGATCGGGATATCTCCATGTAATAGTCAATCTGTTTTTTTATATGCTCCAGGTTGGGTTTATTGTTACTACGATGACTGCTATTTTCGGAGTAGCTGAGGACTTCATCGAGATCTTTTCTTAATGTGCTTTGGTTGGGTGGCTGTTTTGTCCATGCCCAGTGGTTGGATAGAATGTAAAGCCTGACGAATTCCGTCATCCCCAGAAGGTTAATCAGCGATTGGAATTTTACGCAGTAGTTGATGGTTTTGTCTAAGGATATGCCGATGATGGGCGAGCGATGGCGCAGCAATTCTTTTCGGGGAAGATAAGAGAACTCTTGAGAATTAAGTATTTTGAAAATTTCTTCGGCCGTATTGATAACACTGTTGTCGGTACTACCAACTTGTGTTTTGCCCCGCGCTTTTTTGGCCGTGAGAGGGATAGAAGCGATCATTTCTAATAGTCGGGTTTTGTTGTGTTGGAGTTGTTGCTCAGATAAACATATACCGGAAGGTGAAGTTTCTTCCAACAGACGCAGGTAGAGCTTATTTGGCGAGCCTAAGCTGTTATGCATAAGTTGTCCTTTCTTCAATCGTTTATCGTGGCCCTTTGCGCAGCAAGATTAAGTCCGGTAATCCGTAAGAGAAGGAAAAGAAAGGAAGAGAGAGATTGCTCGAAATGCTTAAGATGAAGGTAAGGGGTGGGCGCCAAACAGGTAATCCAAGCATTCTCTCTTCTCACCTTTCTTGGTTCGCTAGAGTGAAAGTAGCAGGCTTGATGGGGCGAACTCAAAATTAAGGCTTCAGCCGTGTTTTCAGAAAAGGATTCAGAATAGGATTCAGAAAGCGGGAAGTTAATTATTATATTTAAGGAGTTAGCGCTACTTTGATAGTATCATATCTCCGTGGAGACTTATAGTAAATGGTAATGCATGGCTTCGATTAGTGAAGGTTTAATGGCAATAATTTGCTCTTCGCTTTGTCCTTGGGCTTGGAGAATCTGAACAAGTTTTTCGCGAGCAATATCTTTACCGTAGAGGGTGATTCTTGCTGCGCTGGGGCTAATTAACAGCGGCGAGAAATATTCTCTGAGGCTGGCGGTTAATGCTTCGCCGGACTGAGAATTATGTTCGAGGTTGATAGCAAACCCGCAAGGACAGAGATTTTGACAAACGGTTTCGAGTGTACCGGCGGCACTAACTTTTCCTTGTTTGAGCACAATCAGGGCATCGGCGAGGCGTTCGACTATTTCCATGCGGTGCGATGAAATTAAGAGAGCTGTTTGTTTGGCCTCTTGCGATAAAATTTGCACCAAGCGACTAGTTTGCTCAACGTCTAGTCCGTCAAAGGGTTCGTCGAAAAGGAAAAAACGAGGGTTGCTTAAAAAACCGACGACCATTTGTACACGCCGGCGCTGTCCTTTGGATAGTTGGCGGCCATATTTGTGCAGCAGATTTTGAACCTGAAATTTCTCTAGTAACGGCAGGCCTTGATTTTTATAATAGTTGCCTGAGCCTCTTTTTAAGCGACACCAGAGCTGAAAATAGCTGGCCACAGTGAGATCTTCAAATATGGCGCCTTCTTCCGGTGAAAAAGCCATGTCTTCATGCGGGAGAAGCATCTTGCCCGGCGCGTCGGCGGTTAGTGAAGAGACGATATAGCCGTGGCGGGGCATGAGAAGTTGGAGCAGGGTTTTTATTAATGTCGATTTTCCCGACCCATTGTGACCGACAAGAGCAATGATTCTCCCGCGTACGGCAAGATGCTCAATGTTTAATGCTTGGAAACTGCCGTAATTTACTTCCAGGCTTTGCGCGTTAATTTGTAAGTGGTTTTGTAACTGTTCGCTCATAATTCCTCCAGATGGGCGGCAAACCAACGGGCGTTGACTCTTAACAATAAGATCGTGACCAAGGCCGAGAGCCAGATATGCACGATTAGCAGCCATTGATCAGTGGCTATGATGGGGGCAAACATTACCGGTAAGATTCCTAATACCGGCGTGGCCACGATGATGCGTTGCAGGTAATAAAGCCAGGGGTTAGGAATAATCAGCGAAAACGCCCAAAGCGCTAAGCCGAGCAGGCAGCAAATCAGTGGGATGATTCTAAACCAGGGACTGAGTGTCGAATGGCGTTCTTTGAGATCAGCGACCGAGGCGATAATGGTCAGTGTGCCCATGCCTAGGGAAACGGCCAAAACCCAGAGAATTAACTGGGGGCCGTCAGCAAAAAGCGAGAGGTTGATACTCTCTTCTTTAATCACGTCACGGTAAAGCAGGATAGTTGCGGGCACACACGATATGAGAAAAGCTAAGACGCGTATAATAGTGGTGACCCAGAGCGACTGATAGAAGGTTTGTTTTCCGCAAGCGACGACCAGGGGTAGCAGAGCTCCATTTTTGGCAAAATAGTCTAAAACTTTACGATGTGAGCGTAGCAGTAACCAGAGAGCAATAAAGATAATAGTCGCCGTGTTAAATAATAATATAACCAAGGTTTCGCTGTTGGAGAGAGTGATGTTCTGGGTGTTGTTGGCGGGAGTAAAGTAAATATGGCCGGAACGGGCTTTAAAGTTGTCCATTATCTGTTTGGCATCTAGCATTGTTATTCGTGCTTGGTGGCGGTTGATGCCGTGAGCTGCGTAGAAGAGAATTAGCGCCTTATAATCTCGCAAAGTGGTGATGGTGAGATTTTGACGATAATCTATGACGATAGCGCTAGTGCAATCTTGGCAGATATGAATTTTTGTCACTAATCCGGAAAATAAAATTTCCCAGTTATTGATAACCTCCTGATCGAGAGTATTCATTTTTATAACCAAGTCATAGTTATCGATGGCGCAGGAGGCATTAGTGAAGGTTGAGTCTTGGCTGTCATGGAAACAGAGCCGCGCAGTTGCCGCCACTGCATGATCGGGTAAAATCGTTTTTAGCAGCAAGGTGTCGCTGGAAGTTTTATTTAAGATATCCTCACGATACTGTTCCGGCGAGCGGTCAATAGCGCTGATATAAAAACCGGATAAAGTGACCTGCAGTGCAGCAAAAATCACCCCCAGAAATAGAGGCCAAAAAATCAAAGTTAAAAAAAGGCGAGGTATGGAAAGAAAGGTTAAAGCTAAGCGCAAAGATTTCATATTTCTGCTTCCTCTTACCAAAGATCGCTTTACTACTCTCTATTATGCTCTAACGCCTCGAAGGCGTTATGGTAATATCCTAAGGCATTATTATTTTTAATCAAATAGCCATTCTCTGTCTTAGAAGTAACCGTTCACGACTTTTACTGAGTCATATACACAAAGCCATCTAAAGCGTTTTTTAAGGGTATTCCGCGTTAGCGCCATCGGTGTAAGAAAATACCGCTGTGGCACCGGGTGTGGCAGCAACATTTTGTAGGCTGGTGGCACTGGCTGCTCCAAAGGAACGCATTTAACGGACTTATGTATAAGACTCTTCATATCCGGGCCGTCCAAGTTTAATGACCTGATACTTTCTTCTTAAAGGAGGCCAGGGTTGGAGGAAAAAAAGGTGAAATTAACCCTTTGCCACCGGCTGCTTTGTGCCACCTAATAGTTTGAAAATTTTCATTAAACATGTCCTCTGAGAGCCTGTTTGTTTAGTAAGCTTGAAGTAAAATAGTTTTTTGCTGCGCAAATAAGAAACTCTTGCTAGCTTTGACCGGCTGGTTGTCGGCTAAAGGGATATTTTAGCTGAGACCGGATTGAGAAGATTATTCAGGGATTAGAACTGTGGCGACCGGAAAACCTTTACTTAGATTGGTGCAGGAGAAAGAGCCCAAGGACGAGGGCTATAGAACTATCAGCGCCGAATTTTGGACAGCTCAGCAGCGGGCTATGCATTCGCTGCATTATGCGATTAGCTATCGTGGAGCTTTTCGTCCTGAGCTTCCCGATTATTGTATCCGCAAATATAGCGAAAAGGGGGCTGTTGTTTGCGACCCGTTCTGTGGTCGCGGGACTACGGCAGTGCAGGCTAATCTGCTCGGTCGTGTTGCCTGGATATCAGATATTAACCCTTTGGCTGCGCGTCTCAGTAAGGCCAAATTAGAACCTTGTGGCTTAGATGAGATAGTGCTTCGTCTAACCCAAACAGATTTTAACCGCCCCATTGACCTTCGGGGTTATCAAGAAAATTTCGCACCATTTTATCATCCTGACACTTACCGCGAGCTTGTGAATTTAAAGGCATCTATTAGGTCTAATTTTGACCGGATAGGTGCCTTTATCGAGCTCCTGGCTATGTCACGGTTGCATGGGCATACTTCGGCATTCTTTTCTGCTTATACTTTTCCCCAGCTGGCTTTGCCGCCGGAAAAGCAAATCTTGATGAACAAGAAGCGACGCAGTGTTCCCGATTACATGGCGGTTTCGCCGCGCATCATTAAGCGCTCTGCGCAAGTGCTGCGTGATGGCGTGACACGTGATTTTCTTTCCATGGCAGCAGCTAATCGTGTGCAAATGTCCGACGCGCGTAATTTGAGCTGGGCGGAAACATCTTCGGTGGATTTGATTTTGACGGCTCCGCCGCAGTTTGAAGGGGATGCTTATCTATATGATCATTGGTTGGAATGCTGGTTTAGCGATCTCAATCCACGCAGTTATGCCCCGCAATTAGCTAATTTTAGCGAGCTTAGTGAATGGCGGCATTTTATGGCTGCTTCGCTGCAAGAGATGTGTCGTATCTTGAAGCCCAATCGATTTGCAGTAATCAATGTCGGCTCTGTTGAGTCTGTAACCGGTGAAGTAGTGAACCTAAGCCATGTGTTAATTGAAGAAGCAAAAAATGTTCGTTTCGATGGTAAACGCTTAGCGGTGGAACAAGTGCTGATCAATGAGCAAGGACTAAATAAAATTTCCGATTCTCTTAACGATGTGACGCAAAAAGACTTGTCAGAGAATAATTGCCTCGTCGTTATGCGTTGCGTAAGTCCGCAGCCGCGCCGACGAAGCTAGGCAGGGTATGCAACCAGCTAAAAATTCCTCGCTCAACAATGATGGCAAAAACTGCTACAATATCTATGGCCTCAATATAAACCGGCATTCATTGCCTGTGTTTGCCAAGGGACTTGGCTGATGAAAAATGTTTGTGGCGAGATAAAAAGTCTTCGCGCTAGTGAGCTTTCAGGCTTAGAAAAGCTCGCACAAAAGCGGTTGAATCCGCATCGTGTGCTTTCTTATGAGCTGGCGCGCAAGGCTATTGCTCTAGCTAATCAATTGCAAATTCAAATTGCCTTAATTATCACCCGCGATAGCGCTGTGGAGTATGTGATTGCCGGCACGAAAAACCGTATTTATTTACCCAATCTCGGCCGCTATCGTTTAGACATGGGCCGTCTGCGCCGTTTGCGCTTGCTCGTTTTTAAACCGTATCTCGAGGAAAAAGCAAAATCCCAAGAAATCGCTCGCGATTTGATCACGGACTTAGAGAAGCTTAGACTAGATTGCCTAGCCGTCATATCTTCTACAGCCGATGCTCTACCCGGTGCCATGGAGCTGGTTTATTTGGAGCCGACGACGCATCGTCCCCAGATGATGAGCAGCAAATCTCGGCCGAGCGTGGAACTTACCCATAAAACTTATCGCGATGTGTCCAGTTGCGATATTGATTTTAATGAATTTGTTGCCGAGATCGAAGCGCGCCTCATCGCGACCAGAGAAAAGAGCTATGATACTTCCAAGGAACTGGCGCTTTTGGTTGGTGCTTATACTGATCCAATGAAAGAATGCGAAGCGTCAATGATGGAACTCGAAGAGCTGGCGACGACTGCCGGCATTGAAATTGTCGATACTATTATTCAGCGCCGCCGCGATCTTGATCCGCGCACTTTAGTAGGTAAAGGTAAGCTCGAAGAAATCGTCTTACATAGTCTGGATTTGGGCGCCGATCTCCTAATATTTGACCGCGAGTTGAATCCGGCACAGCTTAGATCGATTACCAATTTAACCGAGCTTAGAGTCATTGATCGCTCAATGTTAATTCTGGATATTTTTGCCCAGCGCGCTCGAACCAGCGAAGGTCGCCTGCAGGTAGAACTAGCGCAACTTAAATATTCTCTGCCGCGCTTAACGGAAACCGATACCGGGCTCAGTCGCCTTACCGGTGGCATAGGTGGACGTGGCCCGGGTGAAACCAAGCTGGAAATTGGGCGCCGCCGTGCGCGTGATCACATTATACTGCTGGAAAAAAAGATCGAAGCGATTAGTTCTCAGCGGGGACGGCAGCGTCGACGGCGACAAGAAAGAGGCGTGCCGGTGGTGGCCATTGTCGGTTATACCAATGCCGGTAAATCGACTTTATTAAATGCGCTGACCAAGGGCAATGTCTTAGTAGAAAATAAACTTTTCGCTACGCTCGATCCGACTAGTCGGCGGATGCGCTTTCCTAATGAAAAGGAAGTGTTGTTTGTCGATACAGTTGGCTTTATCCGCGATTTGCCCAAAGAATTAATCAACGCTTTTCGCGCCACTTTGGAAGAAGTAGGGGAAGCGGATTTATTACTTCACATGGTCGATGTTTCTAACCCGGAAATGATGAAGCAAATCGAGGTTGTTGCTGCCACCTTAGAAAAGCTGGGCTACGGAGATAAGCCGCGGCTCTTGGTGCTAAACAAATCTGATTTGCTCTCAGCCATTGAAGTGCAAATGCTCTCCAATCGGCTAAATGCGTTACCCATCTCGGCTGTTACTCGTAGCGGACTAACAGACCTAGTGCAGACAGTGCAGGAGAAACTGCAGGCTATTTTTGTCGGACAGGACCCGGGACGATTTTTAGAAATCGAGCAAATTCCTTCGCTGGACGAAGAAAGCGAGAATTGATGGCAGTAACAAGGAAGTTGATATTTGTAATAGGCAATGTTAAGGGCTCGGCATTGTAATGATAACAACCATGAGGAGATATTATGGGCAAAGGAGATAAGAGAACAGCTAAAGGAAAAATATTCGCCGCTTCATTTGGTAACGCTCGCCCCAAGGCGACCAAAGTAGCACGTAAGGCAAAGAAGGCGGCCAAGAAGAAATAGGGTAATGCAAGCAACGCGTTCCCTTCTAAAAACGGCATCCAGCTTGTTTTCAGATAGTGTCCGGCGGGAGGCCTTTGTTGAGGCGATAGTCAATCCGACAAAGTTTCCGCCGACTATATTCTGGCTCAAAGAAAAACTTCCTGAAATATTTACCGAAGAAGCGCGGCTTAGTTGGCAGCCGTCTTTTGTTGACCGTCTGAATAACACTGAGCGCCCGGGCGCAAACGACTTGCACGAGCAAGGTTATTACTACTGTCTGGACTTTTCCTCGATATTCGCACTGGCCCCACTTTCAGTAATCAATCAACCCTTAAGGACGGTGATTGATGTTTGTTCGTCTCCGGGAGGTAAGGGGATATATGCTTGGCGTTTATTTCGACCTTCTTCGATTATATTTAACGAAGTTATCGCCAAGCGCCATGGTGCACTATTTAGTAATATTAAGCGCTGCCGGGTGGAGAATTATCAAGTTACCAGGCAAGATGTGAGCATACTTAGTGAGAACTATGCGGAAAGCGCTGATTTGGTGTTAGTCGATGCCCCGTGTTCCGGCCAATCTCTGAGGGCACGAGGGCAGGATTCTTTTGGCTGCTTTGATGGGCGTATTATTAAGATGAATGCTAAGCGCCAGCGACGCATTCTTGCTCATTGTGCGCGGTTAGTTAAAGCCGGAGGCTATTTATTATACACAACCTGCACATATTCCAGAGAAGAGAACGAGGAAAATTTAATATGGTTTCAAGAGAATAATAGAAATTTTATACCGCTAGAGGTTAATAATTTGAGTGAGTTTCAAAGTGGGTATATAGAGCATCCATGTTATCGGATATGGCCACAAAGCGGCCTGGGCGCCGGAGCATTTAGCGTGTTGATGCAAAAGGGAGACTAAGATGTCCGATGTTGATGATTCACGAACGGACGACGAGCAAAAAGAAGTAAACATAGTCGATGGCTATGTTGAGGTCGATGAAAGCTATGTTAGGCGTCTTGCCGAACAAGATGATGATCGCCCACGACTAAGACCATTTTTTATTGCTTGTGGCATCTTTATTCTGATTTGTTTGTTTTGGATGATCGCCTCGATTGATAGCTTATACAGCAATGTCACTCCCCTTATAGATAAGTTTTCTCAGCAACTATCCTCACCTAAGGAAAGCCCCCGTTCTACAAAAACATCAAAAGACCGCAATATCGATAATTACCGCCTTATCCCCAAAGAGAGTAAGGTTAGCGATGATAATTGGGTTCGACAGCCGTAAGCTGAATCTTCTGTACAAATTCATTGAATGGGTTACTTAGGAGCAGCACGCGTCAGCGCCACTGGTGCATGAAAATGTGCTGAGCGCCTTGGAACGCGTGCCATGATCTAAAGGCTGAAGGCCGGAAGATCTGGCGCGCCGGCGTGGGGAATGCCAATGCAGTGTGCGGCTAAGCCGCCAAATATCGCGTGCCTATGTGGGGTAGGCGACCCAGTTGTTCACTGGCGCTCACAACATCGGTCGCGTTCCATAGGCGCTGCAAATATTTTGTGCATCATATAGCGTTTTTCAAAAAAGTTGATCGAAAAAAGGTATTGTACTTTTGTTTGATGTGTGATTTTAAGTATGTGTGGGAAGAGATGCGATAATACCAAATTTGGAGAACTGTAATTTAACGGAGCT
>JADZAE010000069.1 GCA_020852715.1 Deltaproteobacteria bacterium | reverse complement strand
TCATTAGCGTCTTTCGGACGCTCACTAATTGGTCGTTTCGGCGCAGCCGGCTCTTTGTAGCGATATTTCCTATTACTTGAGCGTTTACGATTACCCCTCTGACTTACTACGTTCAGATTTGGTATTAGGTCTTGTCTTTCTTTGTATATCCATTGCTAGATGGATTCAGGGCTCATTTTTTCGCCAGGGTTTGATATCTTATATCTCCCTGCTATTAGCTCTGGACTAGCTTTACTTAAATGAGATTCAACATATTTTTGGCGCTCCTCGAGCGTAAATTCTTTTCTTTTTTTCATCGCCCCTTAGATTCTTCTTTGTTTCTAAGGGGATCATCTTTTCTGGAAGGTACCATCTTTCTGGTCGCGTGGGTGCCTCAGCGGTTGCGTGACCCATTTTATGTCCGGAACTCAGTTAGTCTGGGGAGATGTTTCCGGCTTGGGGGGGGGGGATATCACGAATGTTGTCGGCCCCAACACGGGCAAGAAAGGCAAGATTGTTTTCCTCATTGCTTTGGGGGAAGTTAGGCTTGTCGTCTGACTTGAGTGCCGTTTTAGTATCTTGGCTTTCTCCTTTCCACTAAGTCTATGCCTCTTCTTTCTAGCCATTGTAGCCTCCTTTTACTCGGATTCTGCTACTAGGCTATTTATCAGGTTCGCTTATCCATTTCCAGCTGAGGCGTTACACTTTTGCCCATAAATAGGCCATCCATGGCTTATTTATGGGCATTTACGGAAGCAAATCGGGGTTTCGCTTCCGCGAAAAGCATCCTTGCTTTTCTTTATATCGCACGCAAAATATCGCACGCAAAACTTAATTACTTAGTAATATACTGCTCAACTAACTTCTTGCGTACGGTATAACTGAGCTATAAACTAATCGTTATTTTTACCGAGAAAAGCGTATTAAAGGTGAGGCGCAAGCATCTTGTAACATCTTGTGCGCCAAATATAAATAATACTTATGATAAAGCTGCTTAGTGGCTAATTAAATAGCAGCTAATCATCGTGAACGGGGATCTTTGATTTTAGTGGAGTCGTTATGAATTTATTTTTAAAAAATAAGATTAGATTCTTGGTTTGGGTGTCTTGGATGTTGAATGGCGTATTACTAGCTATCATCATCTCCCATTTATGGGAATCAGGCGTTCGATCTTCTATCGTGCAAGGCAAGTTTGGCTTGCTTTTCCCAGGCATTGCTCAAATCGAATATGAAGAATTTGCGCAGCAACAAAAATATACCAAAATTAACTATCAGCCTCTTAGAGAATTAATCCTTTTAAATATAAAAGAGTACAATGATATCTTTGTTTCTATCTATTTTGAGGATTTATATTCCGGCTCTTGGATTGGACTTAACGAAAGAGAGAAGTTTAAGTTGGCAAGTTTGTTGAAGGTTCCTTTAGTTGCGGCGGTTCTTAAGATGGAGGAAAATGACTATATATCACTTTCAAGAAAGGTTTTTATTGAGAGCAGAGATTTAAATGATAAAAGTGGAAGTTTATATTTAAAGGGTTCTGGTTATGAGCTTACTATTCGGCAGTTAATTGAATATACTCTGATAGAATCTGATAATACGGCGGCAAGTGCTTTAGAAAGGATTGTGCCACGCCATTACATTTTTGATGCCATCGTTGCTATGGGTATCCCATTGACGGCTAATGTAGAGGGCAATTTTTTGCATGTATCTGCCCGTGATTATAGCAATATTTTACGATCTTTGTATTTTTCCAGTTATCTCAGACGCAGAAATTCTCAGCTCATTCTGGATCTATTAGCTAAGACCATATATAAAGAGGGTCTACCTGCAGGCGTTCCTGCCCCGTTAATTGTTGCACATAAAATGGGTTACTGGACTGAAGGTAGTTACTACCTTGATTGTGGTATCGTTTATGTACCACATGTACCTTATATATTTTGCATGATGCTTAAAGGTGGGACAATGCAAAGCCAGCAAAAGTTAATTAGTAATATTTCATACATAGTTTATCAATTTATATCGAATTATGAATAAGTTAAATGGAAATCTTATTGCTCGGGCCGAGTCGGCCTATGATTATCAATTATTAATTAAAAATTTATTATTTAACCCGCTGGCAGAAAATCCTGAGCAGGAGATTGTTTACCGCGGGCAGCTGCGTTTTACCTATACCGAATTTAAAAAAAGAGTTTGTCGTTTGGCAAATGCTTTAAGCCGGATCGGGGTGAAAGCCGGTGATACTGTAGCCGTCATGGACTATGACAGTCATCGTTATTTAGAGTGCTTTTTTGCTGTGCCGATGCTTGGTGCTGTTTTGCACACGATTAATACTAAGTTGTCGCCGGAGCAAATATTTTACACTATTGAACATGCAGAAGATGACATCTTGTTGGTGAACTCAGACTACTTGCCTATACTCGAGCCGATGCGGGCACGTATTGATGTATTGCAAAAATTAATCTTAATCAAAGAGCACGACAATACTGATACTCCGCACGGGAGTTTTATCGGTGAATATGAAGATCTTCTTGCTAAAGAAAATGATAATTATGATTTTCCTGATTTTAATGAGAATACCCGAGCGACCACTTTTTATACCACGGGCACAACAGGATTACCTAAAGGGGTTTATTTTAGTCATCGCCAATTAGTTTTGCATACGATGTCGGCATTAAGCGCTTTTTGTAGCCCGGCAGTACAGGGTAGAATCCATAGAGATGATGTGTATATGCCGATGACGCCGATGTTCCACGTCCATGCTTGGGGTATTCCCTATATGGCGACTTGCATGGGGATTAAACAGGTTTATCCCGGTCGTTATATACCGGAGAATTTACTTGAGCTGATAACTAAGGAGAAAGTTTCTTTCTCTCATTGTGTGCCGACTATATTGCATATGCTGTTTAAGCATCCGCATGCTGCTCAGGTGGATTTTAATGGGTGGAGAATAGTTATTGGGGGAGCGGCCTTACCGAAGGCACTTTGTCTTGATGCCTTGCGCCGCGGCATAGACATTTATACTGGCTATGGTCTTTCTGAAACATGCCCAATTCTTTCTTTGGCGCAGTTAAAGCCGGAGATGCTTGGACTTTCACTTGAAGAGCAGGTCGAGCATCGCTGTAAAACCGGGGTAACTTTACCTTTGGTAGATGTGCGCATAATGGATGAAGACATGAATGAGCTACCGCGAGATGGAGAGAGCGCTGGTGAGATAGTTGTTCGTGCTCCGTGGCTTACGCAGGGATATTTGAAAGACAATGTTAATTCCGAGAAACTTTGGCAGGGCGGATTTATGCATACCGGAGATGTGGCTTATCGTGATGCTCAGGGCTACATAAAGATAACCGATCGCTCAAAAGATGTAATTAAAGTTGGGGGAGAATGGGTGTCTTCATTAGAATTGGAGGATACTATCGCTCGGCATAATGCGGTAAGCGAAGTGGCAGTGATCAGTCAACCTGACGAAAAATGGGGAGAACGTCCTTTAGCACTTGTTGTTTTGAAAGCGGAGTTTGTCGGTAAAGTTACGGAGAAGGATATATTACATTTTACGCATGGCTATTTAGATAAAGGGATTTTAGGTAAGCAGGTAGTGCTTTTAAAGCTGCGTTTTGTCGATGCTTTGCTGCGCACCAGCGTAGGGAAGCTAAATAAGCTGGCAATGAGAAAATTATATAGTGGATCCGATACGGGCAAACCTTTAACGGCAAATATCGAAATGGTGGAAGATTCTGGCCGTAATACTTTATCCTGTAAGCCGATGATTGAAGAAAATAGTCAGACCGGAGCTTTGGAAAAATAGGTAAGATTTAATCTGGGCTATTTAGCAATAGTTTAATAAAAATTTCCATCATTCCTCTTGATTAACCGTTTTGCCGAAAGCTACACTTACCGAGTGAGTGTAAGCCAAGCATAAAGTTGAAAGGAGGAGGCAATGCGTGTGGAGGACGGGAAAGCAGCTTCACTTATAATGGAAGAGATAATTTACCTGCCTACACGAAGGGTGGCAGGTGCGAAGTGTGGCTACAATAATCCGTATTTATTAGAGTCGCACGCAGAGGGTAGTCGTTCAATGTGCGAATGTCGCAGAGCAGTGTCGGGTAGCGAAGGAAGCCGCTATCTTTGTATTGAATATCATTTCTAGGCTCATGGAATTGATGCCCACAAGTATTAGCCGGTTTGATTTTGAGAGTTTAATTCTAAGGTAGGCGATGCTTGGGTTATCTCTTTTATTATAACCGGGGATTATCAATGTGCTTACTTATTCAAGGATTGTCTATTTAAAATCGGCTCAGTTTGCTTTACTCATTCTGGAACGCCTGAATCCTTTAAGGCTTTTGGTAATCTTTGTTGCTATGTCGGTTTTCATTTGTTAGCCTAAGTCAATTTTTACTTCAAGATTGGTTGATGCAGCTGAAAAGTAAGATATGCCCGTTAAAATAGCGCTAAATGAATTAATAAATGTGCTGGCCGGAGATGTTGTTTATTGTTCATCACCGGAAGATATTTGTGCTGAGGGAATTACCCCTGATTCCCGCGAGGTCAAAGATGGTGGAATTTTTTTGGCTAGAAGGGGTGAAACGGATGATGGGCATAAATATATAGTTAAAGCGTTAACTGCCGGGGCAAGCATCATAATCGCTGAACGGGCTTGGCTAGAGGCCAATAATACCGATGAATTTAAGACGCTTGCTCGCCAGAATGGTTATGCGATTGTGGGAGTGAATGATTCGACGCTGGCTTTGGGTGATTTAGCCAGATATTGGCGCAATAAGCTTAATCCCAAAACAATAGCAATTACCGGCTCGGTCGGTAAAAGTACGACAAAAGAAATATTGGCCTCTTTGCTTGAACAGTTGGTGGGACAGGGCACCGCGAATAAAAAGTCATATAACAACATGGTAGGGTTGCCGATGACAGTATTGGAGGCATCGGTAGGTGATAAGTGGCTTCTGTTGGAAGCGGGAATGAACCACGCTGGAGAATTAGAATACCTTACTAGTATTGCACAACCGGACTGCGCGACGATTTTAAACGTGGAGGCAGTTCATTTAGAATTTTTTCGATCTTTAGCGGCGATAGCTGATGCGAAATGTGAACTGCTTAGAGGATTAAGAGCAAATGGCCAGGTAATTTTAAGGCAAGATAACGTTGAACTATTCGCCGGAGTGGCCAGGGAAGAAGCACGACAGGGAAAAGAGTTTAAAAAGGTTTTTTTCGGACTTTCGGAACAAGCGCAATATCGGGTGAAGAGTATTGAAAGTCGAGGTCTGGATGGGGAGAGATTTAGTTTGTCCGGATTGAGAGACGAGAGCTATGAAACGTCGATTCCTCATTTGGGATTACACAACATTGTTAATGCCTGCGCGGCAGTTGCTACGTTGCAGACTGCTTACCCGGAGATTGAGCTAGGGGACATCGCTCAGGCTTTACCCCAAAGCCGCAAAGCGGGAATGCGATTAGAAATAAAGAAATTAAGGGATAAACAATTTATAATTGACTGTTATAATGCCAATCCTTTGAGTATGCTTTCTGCGTTTGAAATTGTAAAAAATATTGCCCAAAAGCAAAAATTTGCGTTAATTCTAGGGGATATGCGAGAACTGGGGGAGGCTTCCAAGGAATATCATGTTGAATTAGGTAAAAATGCTGCGGCTGTTGATCCGGATTATATAATGGTAATTGGGGAGCAAGCCGAGTATGTGGCAGCCGGGGCTTGCAGTATGGGCTATGAGCGGATTACGGTTGCGCAAAGCATGGCTCAAATTGCTGAACAGGTTCTTGCCAGTGCGGATGTGCCGCTAGTTTTATTTAAAGCGTCACGAGGCATTAAATTAGAGACGGCAGTAAAATTAATAGAAGAGAAATTAGATGCTATACCATTTTCTGTACCAACTTCATGAGCACTTTGCTCCTTTTCATGTTCTTAAATATTTAACATTTCGATCATTTGCAGCGTTTGTTCTGGCGTTGATTATTTCATTAGCCTTGCAGCCGGTGTTCATTAGATGGTTTCGTAAAAATCATATGGGGCAACCAATTCGCGACGATGGCCCACAAACTCATCTGGTAAAACAAGGGACTCCGACCATGGGTGGTGTGATTATAGTTTTGGCTATCTTAGTCGCTACTTTGCTTTTTGCCGATCTGAGTAATGTGTATATATGGTATATATTGGCCGTGACCAGTGGCTACGGAGCACTTGGCTTTGTGGATGATTTTAAAAAAGTGCGGGTAAAAAATAGCAAAGGCGTTAGAGCAAAGACTAAATTGTTTTGGCAATTTTTCATTGCGACAGTGGTGATAGTGTTATTGGTGGTTGTCTCACACTTCTCCACGGTGATCAGCGTTCCGTTTTTTAAAAATGCAACAATTGATTTAGGGCTTTGGTTTATACCGTTGGCCGTACTAATTATTGTGGGATGCTCTAATGCGGTGAACCTAACTGATGGCCTAGATGGATTGGTAACGGGGCCGATTATGACGGTGGCATTTGCCTATGGTGTATTCGCTTATGTGGCTGGACACGCCAAACTGGCTGATTATTTGCAAATTCCGTATGTGGCTGGGAGCGGAGAGTTGGCCATATTTGCAGCGGCGATAATTGCCGGGGGGTTGGGATTTCTGTGGTATAACACATTTCCCGCAAGCGTATTTATGGGCGACGTTGGTGCTTTAGCTATCGGTGGTGCGCTTGGTATGCTGGCGATATTAACAAAGCAGGAATTATTGTTGGTGGTGGCGGGAGGTGTTTTTGTGGTGGAAGCTTTGTCGGTAATTGCTCAAGTGTTTTCATTTAAGTATTTTGGGAAACGCGTGCTAAAAATGGCGCCGCTGCATCATCATTTTGAGCTGCAAGGGTTGGCCGAGCCGAAAATTATTGTGCGTATTTGGATTGTATCATTTGTGTTGGCATTATTAGCGTTAGCTACGCTCAAATTACGTTAAGAGAAAAAGTTTATGACAAGTTCGGAGGGTAGAGCAGCGCTATTGCCGGCGGGGATAGGGCGGGGGGAAGGTAGATTTATTCTCGTTTTAGGAGCGGGGACGACAGGGTTGGGAGTTGCGCTTTCATTGGCAAAAGCAGGAGTGCGCGTGCTGGTCATTGATGAGGCGAGGATAAAAGCAGAACAAAAGGCAAAATTCGCAGACTCTAAAATAGAGTTGCTGGATGAATTCCGGGTAGAGGCGGGATCGGAGCGTTTAAGTAAAGCACTTTTTGCTATTTCTAGTCCGGGTATTAAGCTGGAAAGTGGCTTATTAAATTCGATAAAAAATCTTAATATTGAAGTAATTTCAGAATTAGACTGGGCTTGTGCTTTCTTAGGCAGGCCAGAAGTTGCGGTCACCGGCACCAATGGAAAGACTACAACTGTCAGCTTGATCTATAAACTTTTGTTGGCAGCTGGAGAAAACGCGAAGCTTTTAGGAAATATTGGGGAGCCACTAAGTGCGGCAATTAGCGCTGAGATTTATAACGGTCAGCAAAAAAGGGACTATTCCTTGGTTTGTGAAATTTCCAGTTTTCAGCTTGCTCATGCCGAGGAGTTCGCGTCTCATGTTGGGGTTTGGCTAAATTTAGAAGATGATCATAATGAATGGCATGGGAGTTTTCAGGATTATGCGACAGCAAAAACAAAAATTACTTCCGGCCAAGGTAAAGAAGACTATTTAGTTATAAATGTCGATGACAAGAATTCGAGCGACGTAATTAAAAAAAGTAATGCTCAAATTATTTTTGTTGGGGTTCGTGATAGTGTGGTCGAGGAGGTAGAAAATAGCTGTTTTTACTTTCGAGATAGTAAATTAATTGTTTATAGCGTGGGCGGAAAGCGAATAGAGTTTTCGACTGAAAAATGGCGACCTCGTGGAGAACATAATAAGATAAATCTTTGTGCAGCGATTGCTAGTGTGTTGCTGTTGGGAGTAGCAAAAGGCGTCATTGAAGATGTTATTGCGACATTTGTTTTATCCGCGCATCGGATAGCTTTAGTGCCGAGTGATGATGGAAAAGTTTACATTGATGATTCTAAAGGAACAAATGTTTCTGCTGTCGTGGCTGCCATGAAGACAGTGTTTGAGGATTTTCCGAAAAGCTCGATTGTCCTAATACTAGGCGGAGTGGATAAGGATGGCTCCTGGCAGCCGGTGGCTGATCTATTAGATCAAAGAGTTAAGAAGGTTGTTTGCTGTGGGGGCGATGGACCGAAAATATATAAGGCATTGGCTGCATGTTCGCCGCTATTGGTCGTCGATTTGCCGCAAGCGGTGAAGGCAGCTAAGGATATTTTAGAAAAGGGCGATGTGTTGCTGTTTTCGCCGGGCTGTTCTTCCTTTGATGCGTATTCGGGATATGCGCAACGCGGAGAGCATTTTTGTCAATTAGTTCGTCAGTAATTTGTAGGCTATTGTTGGGGAAGGTGTTTTTTATTTCTTGGCCCAGTGGGGTCAGTGATACTTCATTAGAAAGGTTTATAAGTCTCTTATAATCTTCCACTGCCAGTGGGATTTGGCCAATTTGTAGGTAAAGAGTGGCGCGATTATAGAATAGGGAATAAGAGGGACCATAAGACAGAGCATTGTTAAAATCCGCAAGAGCGTTTTGGTAAGAGTTTTTGTGAGCATAAGCGATGGCTCTATTGATGAGAGCATCGTAGTATTTATTTTCTATTCGAAGTGCCTCAGTAAAATCTGAGATGGCCTCGTCGAATTTACCGACTTTTGTTAGATATGCTCCTCTATTGTCGTAGGCGAGAGGGTCGGGATATTTGCTAATGGCATCTGTCCATAAGATGAAGCCATTTTGCCATACTTGAGCACGCTGATAAGTGAGAATACTCAGAAAGGCTGCTGCGCAAAGGAAAAAAAGCGAAATAAGCAATGTTCTTTTGGTTGAATTGGGTAGGAGGCGAAACGAGAACCGAGAGCGCTGCACACCTGTCCTGAAAACTGGTGTCGGTGGGTTGGCAACCGTTATCGCTAATAAGCTTAAGCCCTTTATCACGAATGCCTTGCGGAAACTCGTTTACTACAGCGTTTTCTAAAGCTCTAAGCTAATCGCAACCTTTACTTCTTAAGGCAAGGTCCCAACCGACTATTTTCTTAGTGTACCAGTCAATCACGATGACCAGATAAAACCAACTACATCCAGCCAAAAATTTAGTCATATCGATGCCCCAGTATTGATTTGGATACTCAGCTTTGGGTTTAGATGTCGCGACATTACGTTTAGCGTTATAGCGTTTTTGAGGGATCAGAAGATCATTCTCTCTCATTATCCGTAAAACGCGATTTTTGCCGATTTTACAACCTTCTCGTCGGTTTAGCCAGGTATGCATGTGGCGAATGCTTATCACGAAGCTTTTTTATCCGCTCCAAAACTTGCGTATCATCGTGTCTCTTGCTTATTGAGGAAGCCTCGCTTTTGGCGGCCTTAAGCCGATAATATGAACTGCGTGGCAGCTCCATTAGCTCACATGATCTGCAAACCGTAATGCCTTGATTTTGAAGCTGCACCGCCGCAGCTAACTTTTCCCGTACAGATCTTGAATTTTTTTTAAAGCGTCGATTTCTATCGCCTGCCGGCCAATAATCTTTTCCAGCCTTTCAACTTCAACCTGCGGTTGTCTATGTCCAACTTCAGCTGAAGTGGCTAAACTTTTACTCCCGCC
>JADZAE010000068.1 GCA_020852715.1 Deltaproteobacteria bacterium | reverse complement strand
TTGGACCCTCCTTCTAATTATGCTTGGACATAATAGTCCGTTATTCATATTTGGCTCATGAAACACTTTTTCAGTGCTTCAAAAAAGCCGTAAAAAAGAAGGCGGGTCCATTCTATTGACCCATGTTACGAGTGTTAGCGAACAACTGGGTCGCCAGCGTGTCGGTTTTCCAATGACCTTAAAAGTGGCGGCTAATGCCGAGAAATGCTTGGTTCACGCGATCCTCAAGCGACCCAGTCGCTCCGCAACATGGGTCGCACTCCACAGGGGACATGACTTTTGCTGCGTTTAGCCATCTTATACCAAAATCAAAACACGACATCCTTAGTGAGCAACTTGAGGATAAGACTCAGCGCAGCCTGCCCTCTATATTAAATAGGAGAGATTATTATTGCTTCTGAGTGCGCCCATCAGAAGGAACAATGCAAGCCATCAGCTCGTAATCGCCAAATTTGATCCAGTCACCGTGCTCGATTACCGTAGGCATAGTAATCGCCTCATAAGCACTAGCTCCCTGGCGCTTGATAAATGTTCCCTTCTCGCTCATCAGATCCTGCATTACTAAACCGTCTTTACCTTCGGCTTTAACCAGGCAATGAGGAACTGAAAGGCTCTCATCAGCTAAAACTAGGTCAGTATCGCGCAGCTTTGCACCGCCGATAAAAAATCGTCCCTCTCTGATTTCAATGGGGGCACCACGAAAATCTGAGAGATAAGTAACCAGCCAGCCGATTAAACGGCCTTCTGTTTTAGCCTTGACTGAACGCGGGGCCTCATTTGTTGTTTGATTAAACTGTGACATTGTTTTTTTCTCCACTTCTACAGATTTTTGTTGAACAGGCTGAGCAGCAACAGGAGCCGGCCTTTCCGGGGCTAGCGACCTTGGTGGCTGTTGTATTTGCTGTCGTGGCGCCGGCTGTGGCGGCCGCGGAGCTTCAAACGGTTGCGGCGCTGGTTGTTCCTGCATTCCGGCCATAGCTATTTTTTTCTTTTTACGAAGCCTTCTTTTCTGGCTTTTAGTTAGCTGCGGGCCGGCCGCCGGAGACGCCTCATCCTCACCATCATCCTCGTCCTCGTCGCCTTCATCAAAGTCATCACCATCTTCCTCGAATGATTCTAAAATCTCATCTTTTGGCTCAGGTATGGATTCATCTAAAAACTCGCCTAATTCCTCTTCTTCTTCCTCATAGACCTCTTCCTCTTTTGGAGCTTGAGGCTTTGCGGCAGAAGCAACTGCGACAGCATTGCTAACTTTGCCGAAACGCAACGGTTCGCGGCCGGATTGAGCTTTTGCTACCGGTTGCTCAGGTGCGCTTTCTGTTTTCTCCGGAGCTTCCGGGGCAGCTTTGCCCTGATCTTTTAAGCCATATTTGAGAAATTTTGAGACAGGAGAAACGCTCTCTTTGGGGGTTTCCACAACTTGTGAAACTTCAACTCTTTTTGGCTGAGCTTCGGCCCGCTCTCTTGGCTGAACAGCTTCTTCACCTTCTAATGAAATTGTTTTCTTGCGTACCCGGCTGGCTTTCTCCGCCAATTGATCTTCATTGGGAGCTGTCGGGGTTTTGCTTTCAGTGCTACCGGCCAGTGCCGTTCCGCACATGCGGCAACGAGATGCTACTGCCGGTACCAAGCTGCGACAGCTCGGACACCTAATAAATGTTAACTCACTATCATCTGCGCTCATAATTAGTCTCCAAAACCTACTACGTTAGAACTTACGACTTTCTTACCTAATTATTAAATAACCACACAGCAAATAAGGCAGCCAAAACTGAGATAATCATCACCGTTCCTACAAAGACAGGCACTGTACTGCAACGATTAAAGCTCTCCTGCAGCTTATACTTATTTACTCTGTCTACAGCGGATTTATCGGCACTTTCAGTAAAATCACTTAGCTCGATTTCCGTATTTAAGTCTGTGGTTATATCATCCGTGATATCAGATGCTTCCATAGCATCTTTACGCGAAATTTCTAGGGTATCACGCTTTTTTTTCTCTATATCAAGAGAAGTTTGCTGCTGTATTATTTCTTGATTTATTTGATCGCCTATTGCTATGTGCAGCTTAATTCCTTCGCCAAAGTCCAGCTCGGCGTTCTCCAGCGGCATTTCCATATTTTCACTACGTGGTATGACCGCCCCGTTAACAATAGTGCCATTACTGCTCAGATCCTTGATTTCCAGCGTTGACTCATCAATATAAACTACTACAGCGTGATGCCTAGAGATATGACCGGCATTTATCCAAACATCATTAGTCGGATCACGTCCGATTGTTATCGGCTTGCCCATACCCAATGAAATACGACTAGGCTTAACGGCTAGCGAATTACTAACTAACATTGGTGCATTTGCCGCGGACGTATTCTTGAATGGTAGGAAGCTTAAATAACGATTCATAGTCGTTAAATCCTCGTCCCCATAAATGGGAAGCAATTCTACTTCTTTGCCTAAGGACAACACCTTGCTTCGTTCCCAAATCCTTCTTGTGCCTATCTTGTCCGTTTCAATCCTAATTGGTAAATAATCTGTTAAGGCATCAACAAAAAGTTTATCGCCGGAGCTAACTATGCGGCAATGCTCCTGACCAAGATCAGTGGCATTTAACCTTAGCGCACACTGTCTGGAGCGCCCAATAATAATACTTTTCTCCCGACCTACGGAAATAAATATCGGCCTCTCGCCATTTACCGCCACCGCCGGGAAACGTTCGATCGTCTCGCCAAATGCCTTACTGATAGCCTCCGCGCCCACCCGCTCCGGATATTCGTTGCTAATCAAAGCCAAATCAGCATCAAGACTGATCATATGTATGCTAACATCGCCAAAAGAAAATTGTGCCTCAGATGAATATGTCCCCTCAAGAAAATTCGCCTTCGCCCCGGATTGAGTATCAGCGGCATATACCGAAAACTCATTGCCTAAACCTCGATAAATAACCAAATCATTGGTGATCCCGCGGCTTTCGACAACGATATCAGCCAGTTCATTGCTGCCGATACGCATGTATGGCCTGCGCATCAGCAAAAACTCTGACGAGCTAACACCATCATGAAATTCTATCTCTACAGCAAACACTTTTAGTTTTCCTTAATTAAGTCTGCATGATACTCGGCAATAGCTTGTTTGATTTCTGCGTTCTCTTCACGGCTCCACAGGCGACGAATCGCCTGAATAACAGCAAGATCACGCCTATTGCGCAGTGCTTTAATTACCTCTGCCTTGATGGCGATATCATCGTTATTCAGCAAACGAAGTAAGCGCTCATCATTAGTACCCATACCCAAAATCGAAACAGCCTGGCGAATAACTAAATTATTTTGTGTAGACACCAATTCATCAAAAAATGAACCCTTTGGAAGCAGCGGCGCCAAACCATTAATCATCTCTTTAACTTCGTCTTCGTTGGCGATATTTAACAAACCCAATATCCCCAACAGACGAACTATTTTTCCTCTTTCGCTCCAATAGCGGGTTTTAATAAAGTCCAAAATACTGAGGACAACGGTGCTTTGATTACTATGTGTGGCTAAGGCATCAAGCGCCGCCAGATTAACATCACTTATCGGCTGCTTTACACAAGCAGCATAAAGCGGACGATACATATATCCGGCCTCAAGGCGCGATAAAATCTCAATCTCTCCCGACGTAATCTGCCCTAGCGCCCCTAAGATAAAAACTTTCTTTACATCACTTGATAGGCGCGCTTCATTATCCAACAGCGCGCTGACATATTCAAGCTGGTACTTGTCAAATATTGAGCGGCCAGCCAACTCACGGATAATCTCTGTAGCTAAAAATATATTCTTGCTGACCGAAGATCTCAATAACTGCAATAAAAACTCGCTGTCATAAATCTGTGTTTGCTTACTAACCATGTTAACCATAAAGTTTCCCAATAAAGGGTGATTAACAATAGCCAGGAGAAGCTCTTTATCTCCCGAACCTTCCAGAGCCAGGCCTAAATCTTTTAAAAACGTTTCTCTAATAAAGCCCGTTTTCTCTCCATCCCAATACAGCGCGTATAGCAACTTCTCGGCAAGCTCTTTGTTAAGAGTCATTAGCTCATTAATACCGGTTTGCCTTTCAACTAAGGGATTCTCCTTTCCCACAACACCGACAATCAAAGTCAATTCAAATAGACGCGGAGTCGCAGTTAAGAGTCGCTGCTTCATCCACTCTTCTATCAGCAAAGCTAATTGGCTGCGCTTAACAATATTTAAGCGCTCAGCAGCCAGCTGAATGAGCTTAGCATTGATTGTAGTATTTTTTTGTTCCTCATTAAAACAAAGCAAAAGAGGCAAGACCTCTTCGCCCAAAGCATCAGGAAGAAGGCCATTTAAAGCCTCAGTGTCTTTTTGCTCATCGGTTAAGACAAGATTCTGCAAACCGGAAGTAGCATTTGCAAACTTTTCATTTTTATAAATATCATCACAGTAAGTTTCTTCAGGTAAAGCCTGTTTTATTTCTTTGATTTCAGGCGGCACTTGACCATTTACGTATTTCCCATACCAAAAGGCAAGGCGCGGTAAACTAACAAAAAATAAAACGATCAATAGAGCGAAAAGCAAGACGTAAAGAAAGCCGACAACACTTGCTCCTCTTCTGTTAATCATTGCTAAACCCCTTTTCCTAATTATTGCCCCTTTATCTCATTTTGTTCAGCTAATATTGCCGCCACAGTATCCAGCACATAGTCATTGGGTATTTCAGTAAAACAAATAATACGAATAATCTGATAACCATAAATGTCGGCTAAATACTCTTGTAGGGGAAAACGTAGCTGCTGTTCAGTGACAATAGTAATCGGCAAAATTCCGCGATTAATTACCGGTTCAAACAAATTAGCCAAATTTAAACGCAGACTCCTTTCCAATAACGGCTCTAAGAGCATACTTTCTTTCCAAGGATCAATGTTCTGCAGCGCTCTTTCCATTATTTTTTGTAAAGAAGAAGACAAGACAAACGATCTTATCTTCTTATTCTCGCTGCATTCAATAAGCACGCTGCTTAACATCTGCTTTCTGATAAAAGCATGTAAAGAAGATAACCATACAGATCTATCTTCTGTTTCTTCTCCCAATGAATAAAATCTAGCAATCACCTCTAATATTTGTTTCCAATCACGGACATTAAGGCCTTCATTGATCAAGCGACGTATCAGCTCACTTAATTCAAACAAAGAAATAACCTTTTTATCTAAAATCTCGCCAACCAAACCGGCATGCTCGACACGCAAGCTATCAATTGACTTACTCACATAATCTAAGCCGCAAAATTGCTCGATCGAATCCAGCAAACTCGCTTGTAACTCTAAAGCAAGATATTCTTGGCCGCTGAGCAAATTGAAATTCATCTGCCGACAAGCCAGGCGCTGTGCCTCATTTAAAATAGCCCAGCAGCAAGCACGCCCGGTGAGAGGATGCTTCGACTCACGAGCGACAGGGATTTGTAAATTAGCAATTAGCTCCGGCGCGGCTTCTATAAAACTCTGATTAAGGCTTAAAGTAATAACTCTTTTTTCTTGCTCATGAATAAAAATGGCACTCTCGCCGCCGGCTAACGAATCGCCCACTATTAACTGCGGCAGCGGCAATAAAATCCCTCGCTTATTGAAATATTCGCCTCTGACCTTCTCAAAGTAGGACCAAAACTCATTATGCAAATCATCCAAGTTAAAATCCAAATCACCTATTAAATCTTGGCTAATAGCCAAAATTACAGGCCGTAGCTCAGTAGATTGCTCGTAAAACAATGCCGGGCCCTGATTGACAGGTGTGGCTTCCATTAATTTTTGCGAACCGGATAAATAGCTATCAAAGACAAATTTATATTTATGATTTCTTCTTTTGTTAAATGCCGTTTGCGTGACCATGAAACCCAGTACTGCCACACCGAGGACAAAAAATGGCCAAAAAGGCAACCATGGGGAAAAGCCTAAAAGAATAGACAAAAAACCGAAAACCATCATCAATTCTTTTTGTCGGGCAAAAAATGCCAATAAGTCTTTATGCGAACCTTTTTCCTGCTCAGTATTTTTGCTGATAGCATTAGCTGCCCCCAAGGCAATAAGCAAAGAAGTAAGAGAAAAGAATAGACCAAACGAAAAACTGTCCAGAGTTATGCCAATAGCTGCCTGGGCTAATTCATTGTCATTACGATAAGAGATGATATTACCGGCTATGAGGATAATACCTGTTAAAAATACACTTAACGCTAAGTCTCCTTGAATTAAGCGCATCGATCCATCCATCGCGCCAAAGAAACGAGATTCCTGAGCTAAAGCATTACGCCTTTCTTTAGCCTGCTCTTGATTGATGATGCCTAAACGAAAATCGGCATCAATAGCCAGCTGCTTGCCCGGCATAGCATCCAAAGAAAACCGCGCCAGCACTTCAGCAATTCGCGCCACCCCTTTTGTTACCACGACAAAATTAACAACAAAGATAACCAGCAAAATCGCTGCAGCAACTATCCAGTCCCCACCAAAAAGACTATTACCAATAGTAGCAACAATTTGCCCGAAAGGATTTTCTTCACGGCCCAAGCCGGTTAAATATAACCGGCAACCTGCAATTTCAATGACAATCCGAAAAAGAACCAGCGACATTAACCCTTGCGGCAACATATAAAGAGACTGCCGATCACGGCTAAAGAAACAAAGCGCAAAAAAGAACAAAGAGGCGAACAAGCAAAACGCCAACAACAAATCAAAGAACCAAACATTGATCGGAAATAACAATAAAAAGACAAGAAGTAACAGAGCAATCAACGACCACCCACTAAATCTTTGACCAGAAATCCACGCTCCCAATTGCCCCATACATTTTCACTCAAATGCTCCTTAGTTTTGCCTAATACTAACTGATCTATGTAATTCAACCACCAGTAGTAACAAAAGCGTCGCTTACTTTTAGGAAAATTGACCCGATTAATACGATAAAAAACCCCATAAACACTATAGCTAATGGTCCGGTAGCTTTTACAGGCAAAGCCGTTATTTTAGCTTCAATAACAATCTGTCTTTCCATAGCTACAGCATCTGCAAGATCTTGTAATTGCCTTGATACCTCGCCGCCATGCTTGGAACATTGCCCTAAAAACATAAATGCATGCTTAACTTCACGCTGACCATAGGCCTCTGCTACTTCCATTAATGAATCTTCCAAACTAAGACCGGCCTGGATTAACTTCTCAACATGCATGAACATTTCAATAACCGGATTAGGGGAGTTTCTTTCTTTTGACATTTGGATAATTTGGGAGAGGCACGGGCCAATATCCAATCCGCTACTGACTCCAATAGATATCTCTTCTATGACAAGAGGCAAATAATAAGTAATCTCTTCTTCCCTTTTGGCAATGGCGCGATCTAACCGAGTAATTGGAAATGCAAAACCTATAAAAGCGCCCAAAACAACGCCTACAATAACTAAAACCGGGGTAGTAAGGAGTATAAAGGCTGGAATTGCAATTGCCGGAGCCCCAATAAACAAAGAAATTAACTGCAGCCGCTTAAATTTAGCGCGATCAGAATCGGTATAATAGCCGGCTTTAAAAAGTTTGACTGCTAAACTATCTTCCTTTTTCTTTGTTTTCGCCCGACTAGTCCTAGTTAAAATTTCCTCTGCTACTTGTTGCTTTTCTTCTCGGTTCAGTTCATCTGAGGCTAACATGAATCGAAGATGACTGCCCGTAGTTTTTGGACGATTACCTTTAACGAGAAGAACGACGACGACTCCCATTAGTATTACCAGAACCACTGATATTACTATAATAATATCCATTTGCTAATCACACCTTTATTTTAGCTATCTTTGACGACCAATAAATTCCAATGACAATTAAAAAAATACCAGCCTGAGCTAACTGCCATCCCGTTTGTGTCGTTACGAGCTTACCAAATAAATCAGGGGCGGTGAAAGTAAGATAAGCCATCAAGCCGCCCATAACAAACACTACACCCCAAAGAGAGCCCTTTTCCATACCAATTGCTGATTTAGCCTGTCCGCGAAATTGCGCCCTTTTTCTCACTTGCTTAGCTAATCTCTCTAACGTTCCTGAAAGGTTTCCTCCTAATCGTCTACTTAAGATCAGGCATTGCAAAAACAATTCCACTTCCGGATGGGCAACGTCTTCAGCAAAACTACCTATCGCTTGTTCCTCAGTAACTCCTAATTTAATGCGCTCAAGCATTAACTCAATTTCGGCTCTCACTAAAGACTCTTCACTCAGTCCTTCAGCTGCTGCCTGTAAACCTACTAACGTATTCATCCCCGTTTTGAGTAAGCTTACATAAGACATGAGCATCGTGGCGTAATCCTTATCAAACTCCATGAACCTTTTCTCCATTCGTCTATTCACGTAGTCTATGACCCAACTGGGAGCCATTAAAGCAAATAATAAGGCTAAAATATGACTACCGGTTAACGCAAGTGGCAATACTATTATAATAGTTAAGGCTCCCTGCATAATTCTGATAAAGCTTGGAGTCACGTCCATTTGGCCGTATTTAAGCCGTCGTTCTAAGCTGATATCATAGCTTTTTTGAAATTCCTCTCTGCTTACATCAGCTTCTCTCGCCGCATGTTCGGTTAGTTTATTGAATTTAACCGCCTCTCCGCTGGCGCGCTGGGCCGCAACCATATTTCTCAGGTTTTGGCTAACAGCCTTTTTCATCTTGGCAGATTCAAAACCACCGGAAAAGTCGGCATCTCCCCTCCTTGAGTAATAAATGATGGCAGCAATCCCGATTAGGCCCGCAGCCAATATAACTAAAAATAAATTAAACATTAGCGGTTCTCAATATTACTCTATCTAGAAAAGCTTAAATATTTAGGGGCATCACCCAATATAATTCCATTTTTATCTAAAATGTGTTCAAAATTACTACCCCAAGACTGCACTTCCCAAACAGGATTATCACCTTGTTCAGCCAGTCTAAACATAGGACGTATCTGAATAACTCCCTCGACAAAATTTCCTACCTCAATCACCTCTCCCAGTCTTACTCTTCCGGTAACCTTTTCTCTAATCATCCAAACAACAACGTCCACCGCCAAACCAATCTGCTGGCGAATAATATCAATCATAACACCGCGCTGAACCCGTCCTAACAAACTTTCCAAACGAGTCAAAGTTTCACGAGCATTACGCGCGTGAATAGTACTCATTCCCACGTGACCAGTCTGAGCAGACTCAAGGAAAGCTTCAGCTGCTTCCGGAGTTCTCATTTCTCCCAAGATTACACGCGATGGACACAAACGAAGAGTGGTCTTGATATGCTCCTGCAATGTTACTTCGCCCACACCTTCAGTGTTAGCCGTTCGAGAAACCAGGCTTCGATAGTAAGGGTGTTGAAAGTTTAATTCCGGAGTATCCTCGACGCCGATAATCGACTCATCTGCTCGAAACTGAGTCCCCAAACAACGTATTAAAGTTGTTTTACCGGTACCTGTTTCACCAGCCACCATCATCGTAAATTCACTAGCCCTAACCAGAGCCGCTAAATAATTCACAATCAAGGGGGGAGCCACTTGATAAATAAGGAGTGTTTCCAAATTAATTTCAGGCACACGCGGAACACGAATAGTAACTAGCGGTCCTCTCGCTCCGCAAACCGACTCATGCACAGCACAAATGCGTTTCCCATCTGGAAAAGATGCGTCTACCGTGTGCTGCTGTGTAGATAAACTTTTACCTAAACGAAACAATAAGCGATCAATAAAAGCAACATAACTTTCTTTGTTTGGCCAATGAAGCCCGGTAGTTTCACTCATTTTCCCGCGCTGCAAAACCACGGTTTTGTAATCATAACAGTGAATATCAGTTACTTCCGGATTATCAATTAGCGGCTGTAACACACCCCAGCCCAGCAAATCCCGCTTTAAGTGAACAATAATATCGGCTCTAACAATATCATCTACAGAATATCCCTTAGTAGAGCAGACCTTATCAATCGCTTTAGCTATTTCCTCTTCATCAATATCTGCCCCGTTTTTTACCGAATCATAACGATTACTCAATTCTCGTCGTGTTTCACGCAGTAACGCATTTGCTATCGGTGAAGTTGAAACGGAAGAAATGGTTCTGTTTAGTTGTGATGTTGAAGAAGATCTATTTGATTGACTGGTCGTCTGCTGAAGCTTTTCGTCTTTAGATTGCGCTTCGCTACTACCTTCAATCAGCTTGGGTTTAGTCTCGGTGCGTGTCCGTGACGAGAACATCCCAACTAACTTATCTGAATCTCCTTTATCAGCCATAATCTCACCTCTTTATAACCTTCAACGAAATTATTGTTCAGCAGCTCGTTCCCACCTGCCTTTCCTTAACTCGTAAAGGACAAGTTCTCCCGTCTGGGCATCCTTGGTGTACATCCTCCCATCTGCCGGCAATTCCTCCGGAGATTTATCATTAGGATCACCAATAATATCTCTTAAAGTAACTGGCTTTTCATTCTGCGGCTGCTTAGGAGCTTCATTGCCGATTAAAGATAAACTAAGCTCGCCCAAAGTCCTAGCTAACTCGATTTTCTTAGCTTCACGCTCTTCCACCAACAAAGTAACAGTAGTTTCTCCTTGCGGAGCTGCTGCGGGCGTTTGTCCTTGCTGTTGACCTTGCTGCGGGGCATTTGCTGTCTGACCGGCCACCGATAAAACTTTTACAAAACGAACTATAGTAGCAACTTTCTTAGTTCCATCCGGATCATTATACGTCCAAAGTACATCCACGCGTGAATTTGGCTTAGCCCAGCCCTCAACCCCTCTTCTGGCATCAACTGTAATAGTAATCGCACGAAACCCAACCGGAATTTGCAAAGTACTAACAGGCTGCACATCAGTGATATGTTCTTCCAAAAGTGGGGTGGAAGCATTAATCATGGTCTTGGCAAATCTGCCGGTAAGCTCTAATTTTCTGTTAGCCGGGAAATAATTTATCGGCAACTGGCTACGGCTGCGAGGCTCTTCAATAAACATCGCATTAAAATCAAACGGAGTACCCTCCTCAATACGCTGACGAGTAACGAGTACATTCACTCCATCAGGAATATTCTGTACCGGTTCAGAAACCACGACAACAGGAGTATTTTCGATAGGTTTGCTGGTAAGATTATTAATTAAGTCTTTACCCGCAAACAAAATTCCAGCTAAACCCAATCCTAGCAAGACAAGTAACACTACTAGCAATATTAAATTATTATTGTTATTGCCGCGACTTGCTCCAGGTCGAGCACCAAAACCAGTAGCCATAATCTACCCCCAAAAGGTTCACCAAAGTATTACCGTTGAAAAACGTAAACTCAAAATTTTATATAAAACAACAAAATCAACTAATAAGGTTGTTTCAAATCCTATTTATCGGCACAACTAAAAAAAACGTAAAGTTGAAAATACCAACAACACCGAGATTAAATAAAAGCATGCCCTTAATTGAAAATCTGTAAAACTCTAGTTTTCTAATATTCTCTAAAACAAGGCACAAACCCATATTTAGCGGTATAAATATTAACATGTTTTTAATATGCCATTGTTGCGATATTTCATTATCGAATAAGCTTAGCTTTACTAAGTTAGTGGCTTTTAGAGTTTAAAGTTTGGTTTGAAAGAAGCAAACTAGTCCTATCCATATCCAATCACCCAAGTATCTGCTCTACATACCGAAGGGTTCAGTAAATATTAATTTCACATATAATTTTAAGCGCATTTCTTTACCAAAAAAGTCAATAGAATTGGCAAAACATAATTATCAAAAACTAGTCCTTCACACATTTATTCGTTTCCGATAAGGATGTGTCAGTAAAACTAACAAATAGTATTTTTGCAAATCTCTATTTAATTAAAACTTTTATCCTGCTAAGGCTCGCCTAAATGTCTGCGATCATAAAAAATCTGTTTATAAATTTAACATGTTCTTGTTTTGCTATTACCCTTGGCTTAGCGATAGCTGAAATCATGTGTCATTTCATGGAATCACCTGAAACCAGCAAAATTTTGTCGGGAGGAATCATTCCTGACTTCCCAAAATCACTCATACAAGGACCAAATCTATTTTACGAAACTCCAAATGGCACACGTATGTATCCAAATACTATTGCCGAAAGACATAAAGGCGATAAAAGCTGGACTATTGCGTCCAATGAACTGGGATGTAGAAGCCATTCAATTAAAAATAAACACAAACCAAGAATACTATTTATAGGAGATTCTATTACTTTTGCTGAAGATATCCGTGAACAAGACACTTTTGTTAAGATTGTTGGATCCGACCTCTATGCTGCCGGGATAGAAGTTGAAACAATTAACTGCTCTATTAGTGGCCTTAGTTTATCCGACGAAGTTGCTTTATTAAAAGAAGTTATTGCCCAAATAAAGCCGGATCTTGTGGTATATCAATATTTTCTCAATGACTTTCAAAGAAGTCAAAATGGCGTCATTTTAAACCCTCCATACTATTTGCAATGGTCATGGCTTGCGCAACATTCATATCGGCGACTATCAATCATCGGATTTCGGATTAGTAAATTACTGGGCAAAAGATTTAATCGAATTTCCAATAGCACACTTCACAAATGGTGGTTAGAGTTCCGAAACGCTAACCCAAACGAAACCAATGAAGATTTTATTTCCTTTACCAAAGACTACTTTGATGAAGTCGGAGCTTCCTGGTCTCCGGCTTCTTGGCGCTATATGCTTCCACAATTGCATGAAATGAAAATGATTGCAGAAAACCATAGCGCCGGTTTCATGATCATTTCTTTTCCTATTCTCCATCAGCTTCTTAACCAATGGCCTAATTACCCCGATGAACAGCTCCTCGCCTTTACTCTAACTGCAAATGTTCCTTTGTTAAAAATAAAAGAGCAAATGCAAAAACAACCAACTTCCTCGATAAATGCTTTTTATTTAACTGATGATCCTATTCATTTAAGCGAACTAGGACATAATTTTGTAAGCTATGAAATAATCAGTTTCTTACTTACAAACCAACAAACTCAGAGCATTCTGTCTAAGACTACACAAACAATAAGCGCATCTAACTACTATCCAAGTAAAAACCGATAGCTGCCTATGACTACGAGCTTACTTGATGCATTAATAATGATGAAGGCTGCCTCCTGTACTTGACAGCGACAACGGATCATATGGGGGCATCTTACAAGTAACAAATATTCCCGATCACTCTCGATATCTTCTTGTCAATTCTGCTTCTTAGGCGCCCTTACTGCATTGAGAATTGACAAAAATCAACTAAGAAACCTTGAGAGAATCTTTTAGTAATAATTCAATTTTCCGAATATTATCGATCACTTTAGCTTCAGTAACATAATTGCCGCTTTCAGCATCGGCAGGTACGGAAAATTGAAATGCTTGATCAGCAAACACACATTCCTTCCCATAACGAAAAGGTTTGTAATTGTCCGCCTACCTACATGTTGAAGCCGAATTGAATCGATGCCAAAAGCCCATCCAAAAGCCTCGGGATAACCCGGAGGCGCTAATCATCGGAGGCGATATGAACAACAAAAAACAAGAAGAGCTATGGCAAGAAAGGCTT
>JADZAE010000067.1 GCA_020852715.1 Deltaproteobacteria bacterium | reverse complement strand
CCAAATCTGGACGTAGTAAGTCAGAGGGGTAATCGTAAACGCTCAAGTAATAGGAAATATCGCTACAAAGAGCCGGCTGCGCCGAAACGACCAATTAGTGAGCGTCCGAAAGAGGCTAATGAGCGGACAGGGATACTTCATTTAGAAAGTGACACAGTGATGAGAATTAAAAGCACCAAGGCTTGCGTTCAACTACAACGAAGATATTTTTACTCCGTGCTTAGCAAAGTCAACGTGTAAATTTTGAATTTCCATTGTCATGCGCTCTTTTGCCCAACCTAATTCATCAGCCATAATCTGAGCAACCTGCTTAATCGTTTGCTCTCCGGGATAACCCAAGGTGCCTAAACCGCTGCGGCGAAAAATAATATCGCTTAATGTTTGTGCTAACTCATATCGGATGGAATAAATAACAGCTGCTCCCGGTAATCTACTCCCGGCGATAAGTTCCGCACCACGGCCTTCTTTGTCAGCAATAGCCATCAGATCCGAGCAAAAAGTTCCATACTCACGCACCATATTATCTAACACCTCTCCTGAAAAATGCTGAGCATATTGCTGCTTATAGTAACGGATCAGATCATAGTAGCTCTGCGCACCCACGCCCGGCAGATTGGTTGTCGCTGATTTTGAAGGACTAACTTTAAAACCTCCCCACTGCACAACGCTTTTTACAATCTGTTCGGCGTAGTGACGGAAAGTCGTATATTTCATACCTTCCGCCGAAATCACATTACTTAGGCGACGCTGATAATCATCAAAATTTTGTCGGCCATGATAAACAATCAAATCGTCACGGGACGGAGTTGCTAAATCGCGCTCTTTTAATTGCTCAAATTCATCAGCCCGATAGCGCCGATCTACAGGACGATAACCACCAAAAGCAAATTTGATCGTAGAATTTTTTAATATGGCATCAGGATAAGCTTCCACCACTTCCCGGCGGAAAGCCTCAACTTCCTCAGCATTAATAACAAACGTATCCGGATCAGTTAAAACTAATTCATCGGTAGTCCCGACCAGCGAATGATCACGCCACGGAAAAATAAAATAACTGCGCGCCCCCCTTGAAACAACAGTAGCCTCATCAATCCCTCGACTTTCCACAGCCACACCGTAACTATTAACAAATTGTGGCACTGCAAATTGCAGACCCTTGGTGTATAACCTCCTATGTTTTTGCTCTTCACTATTTGGCGAAGAAGGAGCAAGTCGCTGCAACACTTTACCCAACCAAGGCCCGGCAGCGTTAACAATAAATTTTGTTTTTAATGAAAAGTTTTTGCCGCTTAATTTATCTTGTAAAGTTACGCTTTGGATTCTTTCCTTGCCTTGTTCGTCTTTACTGACACTACCGGAAATAAGCTCAACATAATTACAAACTACCGCGCCGGCATCAATTGCCGCTCTCGCCACCGACCAAGTCAGGCGTTCGCAGTTGGACATTTGGCAGTCATAATAAACTACCCCGCCGGTCAAGCCCTGTTGATTCAAATGCGGAGCTATGCTTAGAGTCTGTTCGCGGGTGAGCAACTGATGATTAGGTAAGAAATGATAGCTATCTACGCCCTTATTGCGCGGAAAACTAAGCGCTTCAAATAAGCGCATACCAATATTCAGCAAGGGCTTCCCTTTCATGCCCCAGCCATAGCAAGGAATTAAAAAAGGCAAAGGATGCACATAGGGTGAAGCAATCTGCCGAAGGATGCGCTGTTCAACTACAGATTCACGCAGCCTCATTAAATCTAAATGCTGCAAATAACGCACGCCACTATGGATAATTTTAAAACAACCGGCAGAAGCTTCTCCACCAAAGTCCCCTTTTTCCACCAAAGCCACACGCAGCCCACGTAGCGCAGCTTCCCAGGCTACGGCAACACCGTTAATCCCTCCACCGATGACCAATAAATCAAATTCATCGCTGCTCAGACGAGCAGTATCCCGTGTGAGAAAATTTGAGATCATCTTTTGCACAATAAAAGAAATTCTAGTTAGCTAAGTAGCGCTTAATATAACGCACTAACTTTTCTGACGGGCAAGGTTTAGTTAATACTTCCTGGCAGCCGGCATCTATCGCCTGCGCGTGTAACTCAGGTTCATCAACCGCAGTAAAAGCAATAATCGGCACATCTTTTAAACCCATGGCGCGAATTTTCTTAACCGTTTCCACTCCATCTATTTGTGGCATTCGCAAGTCGACCAAAATAAGATCAGGAGTGACACGCTCCAAGTATGATAAAGCACTAAATCCATCCGCACGCCTTTCCACCTCATAACCCTTCTCTTCAAAAAGATAAGAAACTATATCAAGGGCAGTGATATCATCATCAATCATCAAGATATGCTTGGTCTTTGTTTCTGTAGCCATGCTTATTCAACCTCAACCTTAGTCAACAATATTTTGACTAACGAATACATTACATATTAGGGCTCGTACTTCCTAAAAACGCCTAAGCCCCTGTAACACTTGATTTCAGTTATCACAATATCTCAACTTGTATTCTATATTTTCGTCTAAACGAACAAAGACCTGCGCACTCAAGTCAATATAGACAATAATCCCGCTTACTTATAATTTTTAAAAAATATTTGTTGGCAAAAATTGAAATTTGGCAACAATGCCCATATACGGGACGCGTTTTTAAGGAGCTTGATCATGACCAGCACACTGACAGAAATAATTAAAACGATGTTTTTCTTAGCCCTATGCATCGCGTGCATGAGCTTGATTGGCTGCTCTCCGAAACCTCAGCCCAAAATACACGTAATGAGAGAACCGGCATTCCCGGATAATGTTACAGAGAAAACAGAAGTAGATGTGCTCCACCGCGATATTCATGATTCCACTAAGTGGGGACAAGCAGAGACCAAACCCTGGAACGAAAGATATATCGGTGAAGAAAGCAACCTGCCCTACCAAGGTAGTGTCGGAGATTAATACCATTCTCAAATTAAGGACGATTTGAAAACTAGATGATACTCTTAACCGGGGCAACCGGCTTCCTAGGAAAAAAAATACTTTCTAAACTGCTTGTCGATAAAGATATTCGTATAATTTCGTTAGTTATCCGCGCGACCAGTCAAGCTCATGCGCGCGAGCGCATCATCGAAATACTCGAGGAAAAGTTTTCCGCCGGCGAAATCTCTGAGTTGCTAGGCAAGATACACTTACTGCCCGGTGACGTGACAGAAGATAAATTAGGATTAACAGAGAACGACTACCTGCAAGCCAGCAAATCTTTATCGACGATTTACCACTGCGCGGCATCGACAGCATTAAATCAATCAAAGACGTGCGCTGAAAAAATTAATATTCAAGGCACCAAACAAGTAATTGAACTCGCCCGCTGCGCGGCGCAAGAAGGCCGAAGAATAAGCTTGCATCATGTTTCCACTGCTTATGTTGCCGGCGATACAGACGGTGTAGTAACTCCCGAGGCCTTAAATCTAAAAGGATCTTTTCGTAATCACTACGAATATAGCAAGGCCCTATCAGAGAAACTAGTCAGGGATGTCTCTACCGAAATAAACACTAGAATTTACCGACCAAGTATTATTATCGGAGACAGCAACACTGGGCACACCTCGGCTTTTAATGTTTTATATGTGCCTGCTAAATTTATTGTAAAAGGACTGTTTCATGCTCTACCGGCAATTCCGCACACACCGTTTGACGTCGTGCCGGTTAATTATGTGGCCGATGCTATTCTCAAATTATCAGAACTAAACGCGCCTTCCGGTAAGTGCTATCACCTCTCTGCCGGTTTGGGTCGTGAAACGAGCCCCAAAGAAATTCTTGAATGCATCATCACGGCATTGGAGCTTTATAAGCATAGGAACTACCTCGGCGTAAGGAAGCTTACTTTTCTCACTCCGGAGATGCTCTCTCTCTTATCATCTTCCCTCAATCTGGCTTTGCAGGGCGTAATCAATTTTGAACGGTTTTACGCCAAACGGTTAGATATATTTAAGCAGACTTTGCCATTTCTGCCGTATATGATGCGAAATCCGCAGTTCGATACATCGGCCACAATAACTGATTTAGATGGTAAACTATCCTTACCTCCTCTATTCACTCAATATGCCGATAAAATATTTGGTTTTTGCTTAGAAACCAATTGGGGCAAGCTACCGATAAAACAGGCCAGATTGTCAGCCGTATAATTTCTCATCTTTAGCGCGTAGATTTTAGAAAAATCCTTTGTCATGCAATTAGCATCTAATCGCAGTGTATAACTCGATTATAGTATAATATTTGGCATTATTGCCTCAATTAGCTATAGTGCCTGAGCTGAGCGCAGCAATGTGGCTTAGAGTAAAAGGCTTACAGCAATGAACGCGATGAAAGTTTTCGTTTTTCAAGCTGATTAAGCAAAAAGATTTAAGAATTTTAGCGAGACGGTAAAAGTAATACTGTCCCCAGATAGATTATAAACTGGACGATCAAGATTAAGTTTGTAGATTTCGACGGTGGATCCCTTGTTGGCATACAACGGTGACTTGAGAGCAGACTGCTGATTGGTGTTGAGAGAGCATTTATGGTCAGAGCTTCTAATCGACAAAATTTCCAAAAAGACAGACAGCCTATTATGCTTGTGTCATATCAAGCCATCCGCCTTTGTTACTTAGCTAGATTATTTTGTGTGCAGCAACTCGCTGTTTGATATTTCCGCTAAACACAAAATTTAGCTCATTCTCTTCTTGGTCGCGCCGAATACACGGAGTTAAGTTATGGCGCGCAAATTATTAATAAATGCAATCCATCCTGAAGAAACCCGCATTGCCATTGTTGAAAACGAAAGGCTTATTGAACTGGACGTAGAACACGCCGAGCAAGTGCAGCTTAAAGGCAATATTTATAAATCCCCAATCACCAGAATTGAGCCGAGCTTGCAAGCCGCTTTTCTCGATATCGGCTCCAGTCGCAATGGCTTTTTGCAAATCAACGATATCCACCCGGCATACTATGAGAACTGGCAGCCGCCTACCTCCGGACGTTATCATCGCCCGGCAATCCAAGACGTGCTGCGCGCCGGACAAGAGTTAGTTGTCCAGGTTGTTAAGGACGAGCGTGAACTAAAAGGCGCAACCCTGACTACAAACATCTCTATCCCCGGCAGATATTTAGTGCTGATGATTGGTAATCAGCGCGGCGGGGTATCGAGAAAGATTATTGATATCAAACAAAGAAAACGCTTACGCCAAGCCGTTGACGGCTTACGCGTTCCTGCCGGGATGGGCGTTATTGTCCGCACCGCTGGCATCAACAAAACCACTGCCGAGCTGCAAAAAGACATCGACAGTCTAGTCGATACTTGGCAGCAAATTGTGGAAAAGAGCCTAACGCTTAATGGTCCAATTGCACTTTATCAAGAGTCGGCGCTAGCTATTCGCACCATTCGCGACTATTTGACCTCAGAGATTGACGAGATTTTAATCGACGAAAAGAATGTATATGATCAGGCCTATAACTTTATTAACAAAGTTATGCCCAAATACATCAACAAGCTTAGTTTCTACGAAGAACGACAACCGCTCTTTTCTAAATTTCTCATTGATTCACAAATTGAAACGATTAATCAGCCCGAGGTGGTTCTGCCTTCCGGTGGCTCAATCGTCATTAATACAACCGAAGCGGTCGTCACCGTGGATGTAAATTCCGGCCGTTCGACAGGACAATCCGACGTTGAAGAAACCGCCTTTGCCACCAATAAAGAAGCAGCTGTCGAAGTTGCACGCCAACTGCGGCTACGAGATCTGGGCGGACTGGTAGTTATTGATTTCATCGACATGAACGACCATCGCCACAAGCAAGTAATTGAGCGCACAGTTAAGGATGTCGTAAAAACCGATAAGGCAAAAGTCGAAGTTGGTAGAATTTCTAAATTCGGCCTCTTAGAATTGTCGCGCCAAAGGCTAAAATCCTCTTTGATTAGTCAAAGTCATGTCACCTGTCCGCATTGCGATGGACGTGGGCGCGTCAAAACAGCCGAAGTTGTTGCTTTGGAAGTGCTCATCAAAATTCAGTCTTCCGTATTTTCCGGAGGTATCTCAAGTATTCGCGTGCGCATGTCACCGGCTCCGGCGCTGTATTTGCTCAACAACAAAAAACAGATTATCTCCGATTTGGAAACAAATTGTCACGTCAACATTTTAGTATTAGCTGATGGACGAATGAAACCTGACCAGTATGAGCTAGAGCTGGTAACAGAAAGAGGCGATACCCAGCATCACGAGGTTGGAGCAACCCCAACTAGATCGGAGTCCGATGACTCTGGAGGTGAACGACCAAGGCCGCGACAAAACAATCGTAAGCCTCGCGGTGGTTATGGCAAGCAAGAGCATAATAGAAGACAGTCGAATGATCGTGGTGGATATCGCGGTGGGCGGCAACGAAATCGTCGCTATTCCAATCGGCCCTATCGTAACGACAGAGGGCCGGCGCAAAACAATGAAGCCCCTGAGACTCCGACCACCGATAGCGGTCAGAATAACGAACCTAATCAGGACTAGAGCACTACCGGCTGATTAGCAAAACAGCGTCTTACCATTGTTGTTAACAGCCTATATTTAGTAGCATATCTCTCGGTATTTAGCTTCATTTAAGTTTAAGTTAGTTGTTGCAATTACCCTAACACTAAGGCACACTTAGCCAGCTTTTTGATCTGAACAACTCATAAAGAAAGTCTCCAAAATGCTTGTTAGTACTGTTTTAAATAAATTTCTTAACACCGACAATCTTACCTCTAATATTGATGCTGCAAGTAATTTTGATGAGCAAGCACTAACAAAAACTTTACAGTGCGCTTCCGCTCCACAACAACTGGGTGATAATTTACAAAGCTTGTGCGCACTCATTGCTAATGCCCTGGAAGCCTATTCCGTGGTTATCTTCTTAGCTAATGAGCAGGAAAAATCTTTAACTGTCGGCGCCTATCATTCTTTGAGCCGCGATTTTATCGGCCAGGCCAAAATAAGATATGGTGTAGGACTCGTCGGCTGGACAGCTGAAAACAAAAACCGCATTCTTGTTTGCCCCTTCGAGCACGATTCCAGCACTCTGCTTTATTACGATCAAGACCAATCACTTAAAAGTTTTATATCGCTGCCCATTCTAAATGAGCAAGGTAACTTACTGGGCGTCATCGCCTGTGACAGCAAAAAGAATTATGCCTTTGCTAAAGTTTCGGAAAAAATCCTACAAGACTGCGCGCAGCAGGCAGCTACAATTATCGCCTTACATGCAAAAATTAACTCGCTGCAGCAGCAAAGCGTCGTCAACCCGGACTCTTTGCGCTTGATTATCGATCAGCTCCGCGACAAAAAAGACGAAGACGAGCTAATGACAGTTGTCGCTGATTTTCCCAAAGATGTTGTTCCCTTTCAGGCGATGGTCGGCTTAAAATTGTCGCCGATTAGCGCCGAGCAAAAAGTTTATTCCTTACAAAGCGAAGCCAACCAGGCTAATCACCACTTACTGGAACATGTAAGGAAACACAAAAAAGTAATCTGCAGTGACAAAAGTATTTTCTTTCGCCCATCAGATGGAAAACTCGCCCACACATTTCTTTCTGTTCCTTTCCGCGTTCTTGACCAAGAAGGCGGTTCGCTAAATTTTATCAGCTCGCAACACGCCTCTTTCAGCGCCGAACACATAGCGGCAGTCGAGCAAGTGGCCCGAGTTCTGGGTCATGAAATAGAAAGAGTGAGGTTGCGCCAGTTACACTTCGATAAAGCCGGCCCGCAGGGAATTCTTTCTTGGTCGCTATTTGCTGAGCGACTGGAGCAAGCGCTACATGAGGTGATTAAACAGCGCAAACCCATCGGCCTGCTGCGTATTGATATCAGCAAACTCGGCCCGCTAGAGGAGCGTTTAGGTATCAATGCTACTTTAGCCTTAATCGGAAAGATTTCACGCATTATTGAGCAAATCAAGCTGCAAGATTCTCCGGCTTGTCGGCTCTATGGAAACAGATTTTATCTGGCACTGAGCAAGGCTGACATCCCGGCTTTCATCACTCGCTTTGAGACCTTAGTTAAAAAAATCACGGCTAAGGATCTAGGGATTAACGAGGCTATCAAAAGTCGCTTATTTTCCAGCACGCCGGGTGCCCAGATTTTACAGAACATCAAGATTTATACAGCTTATGCGCCTCGAGACGGTGAGACCCTGGCCGATCTTTGCTCACGTATAGAAACTTTGGCGGAAGAAGTTAGTTCACAGAAAACTATGGAGGAAGTGGGAAATGCTTGAATTACATCAAAGTATAGAGCCGAATAACTTTCCGATCGGTAGAGAATCTATGCCCTTAATTCAGCACGATCTAATCAGGACCAATAAACAGCAAAAGCCAAAACCCACCACCGGCAACAACTGGCGCCACCTGCTTACCAGCTTCATCGGCCAGGACATGGCCATGGATTTAGGCACAGCCAACACTCTTATCTATGTGCGTGGCGAAGGCGTCATTCTCAATGAACCGAGCGTGGTGGCCGTTAACGAAGATACAGGCAAACCTTTCGCCGTCGGCCGGGCAGCCAAAGAAATTTTCGGCAAAACACCGCGCGGCGTTAAATGCGTGCGCCCATTAAAAGACGGCGTGATAGCCGATTTCAAAATGACTCATGTCATGATTAAAGATTTTATCACCCGCGCATCCAAAACCTGGCAGATGCGCCGCCCACGCCTGATTGTCAGCGTGCCTTCGGGTATCACCATGGTAGAAAAGCGTGCCGTAATTGATGCCGCCTTAAGCAGCGGTGCTCGCCACATCAGCCTGATGGAAGAACCCATGGCCGCCGCTATCGGCACCGGTATTCCTGTGCATGAGGCTTCCGGATATATGATCGTCGATATCGGCGGCGGAACAACAGAAGTAGCCGTTACCACATTAGGCGGCACAGCCTACTCCGAGTCTATTCGCATTGCCGGAGACGAGATGGATGAAGCTATCGAGTCCTTCATCCGCAAAGCTTTCAATTTACAGATCGGTATCTTCGAAGCCGAGAGAATCAAAGTAAGTATTGGTTCAGCCATGCCCATGTCCGAAGCCAGAGAGTTAAAAATCTTTGGGCGCGACATTGCTACAGGCACTCCGCGCGAAATGATCATCGATGACGCCTTAGTTCGTCACGCGCTAAAAGAACCTGTGCAATCAATAGTCGATGCTGTCATCCTCACTCTGGAAAAGACCACACCGGAGCTAGCCGAGGATATCATCAACAATGGTGTTTGCTTAGCCGGTGGCGGCGCACTTCTAGCCGGACTCCCTGAAAGGTTGAGCTTAGAGACAGGCCTACAAGTTATGCGCGCCAGCAGTCCACTAACGGCAATTGTGCGCGGTGCCGGACATGTGCTTGAATCCTTCAAAGAGTATCAACACGTATGTATCGCCTAAACCTACGCCGCTTTGCAGTTGTAGTTAGTTTGTTTCTTTTTGCATGTTCCGCCCCGACAGTGGACACAGCTAGTCTCATTGCCGACCAAGGCCCATTAGCGATTAGCAAAAAATATGAGGATGTTTCCGCCAATATCTATCTAAACAGCGAACGAATGAATTCCCCGCTGCTTAATCAGTTTCTAATGCGCCACTCCCTGCCTGACTATGTGGAGTTAAGCACGCTAGGTTCATATCCGGAACTGCGTTTATTTTACCTAAGCAAAAACGAGCTGTTTCGACTCGCCAAGAAAGATCAGGCCTGGCTTATTACCCATGAGGAAGAAATTCCTACACCATTGCGGGAACAGCTACTGGCAAATTCTGGTAGCAGCGCTGCAACTAACACCGCAGAAGATGACAAAAAGGGGGACAAGGAGAAGAATGAGCCAAATACCAATAAGGAAGACTATATTCATATTACCGGCGCAGCTGGAGAGACTTTAGCTGCCGTGGTTAAATGGTACACCGGCGACGAAGCAAACGCTGAGGCCATCAAACGTATCAACGACTTAAAAATCTCCCCCACGGCCCCACTGGAACCCGGTAGCAAAATCCTTATTCCTTCCTATCTACTGAAAACCAAAGTATCCTTCACCGGCTCGACGCCCGAAAGTGCTAACGAAGAGGTATACTAGGAAGACGAGAGGCGAGCACAGTAAGTGTAGTAAACTACTCGCGGAGCAATTCGATAGCCCACAAGCGGCTCTCGACTCTCGATGCCTGACAACGTAGTCGACCAAAATCGTGACGGCTACACTGACTAGTCGTTTCTCACCATTGGATTATTCGTCACATAACATACGGTCACCCCATTGTGCTGAAAGCGCACAGTAATCGGAGCATGAGGAACCATAGCACTAGCGCGCATCGGCGTATCCATAACCGCCCGGCCGCCAAAGAAATACTCACGAAATTTTGCCGTAGTTAGCAACTGACCTTGCGAACCTAAAACCTCAGCTGAGTAAGTGCCTTGGTATTCCTTAGGCAGTAAGAAAATAGCATTTCCGTGGCTTTCCGAAACCGGCTTCCAAAGAGCACCTCCGGCACCGTCATAAAAATCCTTAGTTACATCGCAGCGCACGCCTTCAAAGGATTTACCGATTTTACTATTGATGTTGCGCACGCCATCGCTAGCTAACGGAAAGCCCATACTCTGCTTAGCCGGAATGGCCGAAACAGCGCCGCTGAGTATGTTCATCGTATATAAAGTGGCGTTGCTTTGTCGATAAACTGCGATGTCAGCCGAAGCGCTCATCGTATAGTATCCGGCCAGCGGAAAATCGCTACCGACACCAAACGAAACGCTCTTGGCCTTTTTGCTCCCCGTATACTTAATAAAAAATTGCTTATTCCCGCCAACCGTGCGCGCAACAGCCAAATCCGCCCGGCCGTCACCATTATAATCAAAAGGCCGCAGCAAGCGATCACCATAAAGCCCCCAAGCTACTTTCATTGATTCTGTAGCTCCTTGCAAGGGGCGATAATACCAAACAATATTACTGCCCACACGCCTAGCAACTACCAGATCGTCACGTCCATCGCCGTCCATATCAGCAGCAAAAGGAAAATCACTGGACTTACCAAATTTAATATCGCTAATTTTTACACTAGTGCTGAGATAAACATACCAGCGTAGGCCAGAACCAACAACCCGCACGACTGTTGGATCATACTTGCCGTCAGCATTAAATTCAGCCGCTACCGGCCTGTCACCAACTCGACCCCAGTGGAGGTTTAACACTTTCCCCTGGGCATTTAACAACAGCCATTCAATCTCATTGGCTAGTGTTCGACTGCTACGCAAGAGCACCGTATCAGATCGCCCATCACCATCATAATCACCGGCTACCACGTCGTATTTATTTATACCTAAATTGTAGGACGTAGTGCGCAGTGCATCATGCACGACATTGAAAGTATAACTGCTATCGGAGCGGCTATTGATGAGCAGCATGTTTGTTCTACCATCACGATCAAAGTCGGCAAAGTTACGAAGTGTTAATTGCGGAAATAGAGTAACCGGCTCCATAAGCGTCGACTGCAAAATCCCCGGAGCGCTTTTCACCCAATCTGTCGCCATACCTAACGAATCCGGCGGATAGATAGCGCCAATTGTCTGCGTAATCATCGTCGCATTAAAATCATAACCGTAATAATCAGCCCAATCGCCATAATCGCGATTGATCGCCGTGATCACCAGCTTACTACAACGGCTGACAAAATTATCTCTGGCCTCCATCGGCTGACGAATGCAAAGCTGTGCCGCATAGTATTTAACAATCGATTCCTCACTACTATAATCCTCTTCCGGATCATCGCTCACTGGTGGCGTTACTTGCTGCACACGCGGACCAAAATTATAAATCTGTGAGGCCCCGCTTGCTGTTTTCAGATAAACTCGATTATCCACAGAGCGATAAACGGCATATTCCGAACGACCATCCCCATCGATCGAAGCCACAAACGGGCGGTCGCCGCTTAAGCCCCACTGTTTTTTCGATGCCGTTCTTAATCTACCCGCAAACTTGTTTTTCTCGGCAATCACATAATAATTGCCTGGGTGACGATAAACAGCCACTTCAGCACAAGAGTCATTGTCGAAATCAACAGGAAAAGGTTGATCGCCAAACTGCCCGAAAGAAAAAGTCTTCATACCCATGCGTGAACCATAAACAGTCCACTTATTGCTGCGTCGATTAAAAAGGGCGAGATCCGTTAAACCGTCACAATCATAATCAGCCTGAGCAGGAATTTGCTTGGTCAACACCGTGTAATTGTAAGTCTGCCCATTGCGACAATCGCGTATAGCGACATGTCCGGTTTGAGCATTATATACTGCAATATCCGAGCAGTTACGATTACGATAATGCCCGGGAAGCGGGAGATACCCGGCCTCGCCAAACTTCATATCAAACTTAATCCCCGTCATTAAGCTATGATATGACCAAGTAGCAGTAATCGGATGATAAGCAACCAAGTCACTCACCCCATCGCCATCATAATCCCCGGCAACATAAATAGAACCAAGTGAACCGATTTGCCGCTGAATAAATTTTTTACGCTTACTACTCCTGATAGTGATCACATTTGTGCTGGCATCATACATGGCCGTATCGCCAAGGCCATCACCATCAAAATCAGTAGCTGCCGTTAAATGATCGACAGCCATAGAAGTGCCTGCTGACAGAACAAAAATAAAAAATGAAAAAACAATAAACGCTGTTTTTTTAAACATAAACCCTTCAGAAAAAACGTTACACACCTACCCTGTTATTGGTTTATTTCAGGCAATTGCTTCAGAAATCATTTAAAAAAGTTGCCACAAAGACACTCCTAGCCGAATCTGTCCGGATTAGCTAAGGCCTCGAAAATAGCCTTGCGGGCGCCCTACGGCGAACCTACAAATAAGCTTTCACGGGATCAATTATTTAACAAAACAGGGGCATTGCGAATATGCTAATCGGCGTGTTTATTGACGTTTCCTCATCGGAAACAACTAATCTTGTGAAGGCTTAGTCTCTGTCCCCCTACAGTTTTGCTTCGCAAAACTTGCCCCCTCTGGAGGCTTTTGAATAGAAACTCAGCAAAAATCGTGAACGGATACACCTGCAGTATCAAAAGTCTGCAGTGTCAGCTCCATAAATTTTCAAATTACCACTGTATTTTGTGGAACGCGGATCCATGTTGTGAGCATCAGCGAACAACTGGGTCGCCTACGTATCACTATCCCCAGGCACTAGTGCGAAGCGATAGTGGCGGCTAATGCCGAGAAAAGCTGTGTTCCCACGATCCGCGAGCGGCCCACTTTATCCGCTCCGCGACTAAAGATGTGCCGCGCTCCACAGGGGCCACGGCTTTTGTTACGTCATGCTATTTTATACAAACATTAAAACCCGATATTCTTAGAGAGAGACTTACGCATAAGGCTCCACATCTTAGCGATGACTGAGAATGCAATGCTCACAGTGTTTATGAAAGGCGTAGACATGATAGGAGGCGATAGCAAAACATTTGGCCTGCTAAATATGAAGCATCTCAGTATTTCCGGCAGTACTACCGCCTCTAAAATCTAAATAAAATGGAGTGAGGGAAGTCTGGCTTTCCCTTGTGATAGAGCTGCCGGTCGATTATTGGGGGTATCCCAGGACCATGCTCCGATCTAAAACAGACGCACGCGGTGCGCTGTATCACTCCGTTCCCTGACCTCAATGCACGAACAACTTACCAGCGTGCCGCCGGGTAAGGTTCAGGGGGTACTTCGCCGGAGGGCTAAAGTACCTATGTCGGATGCATATGAAGATACATTCGGCGTTCCTCCTTTCTTGAGAGTTTAAAAGACATTACAAACACCGGCTAGGGTGGATGCATGCTCTTTTCCTCCTTCAGAAAAGACTATGGGGTCCGAAAACGGAGCTTTCGCTTGATTATCCCTCTCTTCCCCTAAAAAGAGGAACAAAGGGACAATCAGCGAACACACGAACGAGCTAAAACCTAATAAAACCTTATTTGAATCTTGCCAGACTACCTCACGGAAAAGACACTCTTTTCCCTAAAGTGCTAAATCTCCTCTACTTAAGAAATATAAACCTATTATGCCCCCAACCAAGTTTTATGTGCTTTTTAGCGATACACGATATGAGTCAAATCAAATGCTACCGTAAGAATAAGGCAATACGCTAAAAACACTAAAATAAGTAACACCTTTCACTTGCCAAGCGGGGGACTACTAATCGTGCGCAGCACGCGTCAGCACCACTGGCGCACAAAATACCGCTGCCGCACCGGGTGCGCATGACAGCAGTGAAGCGAAGCGAAACGCTGGCTTGCTGAAAATATGTAGCATCTCCATAGCTCTACTGGTAACTTTGGTTAGGAAGACTTCATAATAATAGTTAAGTAAAGAGAAGTTTGTTTTAAACTAATCAATAGCCCAATTAAATTTCCAACGTAAACCGGAAAGCCAAAGCGTAGATACTTCAAAGGGAAGGTCTTTAGATGGTCTAATTTTGCCGCCGTGGCCACAAGCTGCCCCAGAGCAAAAGCATGAGCCAACTTATGTCTGCAATACAATTTCCTCACTCTCGCCGAGCTGAACCCAAAGGCGAAACCCTTTTCAATACCCTAAGCGAATCCGCCTTCTCCACCAAAGAAAACAATTAAATCATGGAAAGTATTTTTGCCGACGGCAAAGTCACTCACGACGAAGAAGAACTCTTTACCTTTGTCTATAAAAACACACTGCCGGACAAAGAATATCTCCAGGAATTACAGTCATCAGGCGAGAATCTCGCCACTAGCATCTATCAAAATGAAAGATTAAAATCACTTGCTGATCATTACACTGATTTGAACCCTACGGATCAAATAAAAGCCGTTAATGAACTAAATCGCTATATAAAAGAATTCTATGATCTCAATGATGCGAAAATTACCATTACCAACGATAGTAAAATAATGCTCGGTCTAGCTGCCTATAATAGAGTTACAGGCGAGGTTGCCATTAACCCCTACCGTAATTAACCAAAGCATAGGACAGAACATAGAAAACATTAACATGCAGCAAGGGCCCACCCAGGCTAACCAATATGCCATTACCGTTTACGTAGGCTTTCTCGCTCACGAACTCCAGCACGCCAAGCAAATGCAATATCTTAATGGCCAAAACGGCGATGAAAATCTCCAAAAAATGTTTAAAATAAATCACCAGCACTATGCCAGCGCAAAACAGTTAATCGACGAAAACCCCGGCAGCAACCCCTACACTGAACAACCCTTTGAGCGCTACGCCAACCACAGCAAATACATCGTCTGCTCTACCCTGGAGGACCTATTCAAAGGTAAAAGGTAACCGTTCACGCTTTTGGCCGACTACTTTGTCAGACTTCGTGGCTGCGCTCCGCGAGTAGTTCACTACACTTACGGTGCTCGCCACTCGTCTTCCTCGTATTCGGCTCAAAATCGCGACGGTTACAGGTTATTTAAAAATATAAATTTTTATTTTTTTGATGTTTTGTAAATAGCTGCTTTTCCACATATTTATAAGTCGTGAAGGGATACGGTAAAAGATCTCCATCGTAATTTCATTCGCCAATTAAGGCACTTACATGAACTAACTTTAACCGTTTTTAAGCCACGGAAGCGCTCTGAGGAGTTTCTTGAAATAAATATGGTAATAAATGCAACACAATATTCGCTAATCCAATAACAGCAGTAGAAGATCGGATCAGACAGATCCGATCAGATAAAAAGATTTTTTAAATTTTTAAAAGTGAGGAAAGATGGAACGCTCATGCTCTCCTAGCCGAAGAGATAACGGAATCACTTCCGAAGATATCCGAAAGCTGCAAACAAGAAGTGATTTGCAGGCAGAAAAGTTTAAACAATATTTCCAAGCTAAAAATATAGCGCATATTGTAGATCCGCGCTACGGAGCTGACTACTCCAAACAATATAACATGACAGAAGCTAATCTTACCGCTAGAGAAAAACAGCTAAAAATCGACCCGAAAACAATAGTGCCCGTCGCTAACCTCAGCGAAGCTGCTCTTAAAGACCCCTCGCAAACAGTTATGAAAGACATGCAAACATTTGTTGTCGCCACCTTCCAACGCAAAGAAAAATTACCTGTCACCGGCCGGCTGGATGCAGCAACAGCCGCACGCTTATTACAGTGCTGCCCAGACCCAGGACCGATAATAGATAGTGATCCAGTGGGCAAACCGATCGAGCCCTGGCCAGGTTTCGTTAGAGAAGCCTCTTTAGTATCTAATTTAAATTTGCCCGACCCAAAGCCAACGGAAGAAAAGGCTGCCGAACAGCAACCGATTGCTGAATATCAAGAAGGAACTAATGAGAGCGCGCTAATCACACATATATCAAACCGCTCAGTTGAATTCTTTGCTCAGCAATGTCCTCCTAAAGAGGAGGCTCCCATTACTAAAGAATTAAACGAAGCAGCAAAAAAAGAAGCCGATAGATTGATGGCCCTGATAATTAAAAGGCGCGCAGAAGAACAAGATAAAAGGGCAATAGCTGCCAATAGCAACGCGCCTCAGGCACAGTGAGAAAATTTTACCTTTGCCGGTTCTTGTCCCGTACTACACGATAGACAACGGTAAGCACATCTATCGTTTCCCATTTTTAGGTCATGTAATCTCCGCAATTTTGCTTACAGCAATCCGAAGTAGATTCTACTATCATGCCCATAGACGCTGAGTCTTATACACAAGTCGAAAAGCTTACCCTAGTAATAAATTTTTGCAACATCCTCGGCGATACCGCCATGGGTATAAACAATTTCACCGGCGCTTGTGGAACGCGAGGCATGTTGTGAGCGTCAGCGAACAATTGACTCGCCTACGCTACAAAGATACGCGGCAGGTGGTGGCGAAGCCGCACACCACCGTTGCCATTCCCATCGCAAGCAACATAGACTTCCGATGTGCGCGCAGCTACCGGGTGCGCATGACAGGGTTTGCGAAGCAATGCCGATGACTTGCGGGCAAATATTTCAGCCTCTCCTTATATTTGGCGCTACCGCGCCCAGCAGGCCAGCAGCTACGCTACTGTCATGCGCACCCAGTGCGGCCGCGGTATTTTCTTACGCCGGGGGCACTAGCTCGGCATCCTCTCAAGTAACGCATTTGATAAACTTGCGTATATGACTCAGCAAAGCTCGCGCCACCACCTTCTACCTTGAGTAAAGGTATGGTTTGTGCTAAAGGCAAGGTAGTTTGAGGGGCTGAGTTTTAAATTATTTTTATGCTTTTACCAATCACTGCTGACAGCTTGCCGAAAAGTGCTTTCGTCTTAAAAGCAAGATGGGCGCGGCTTAATGATTATGTCGATAATCGGGCAATGGTGCTGGGATTTATACTAATCGCTTTGCAGCTCATTGATGCGGTGCTGACTTTTCATGGCGTCTCTGCGCTGGGTAATGATGTTGAGGGCAATGCTTTCATCGCGTCTTTGATGATTTACATTGGCCCTTTTTGGGCGCTAGCCTTAACCAAATTCTCAGCTATCTTGTTTATTTTATTTCTAGTCGCCGCCAGCAGGCGCGTTTCTTGGGTAAAACCAAGCTTGTATACCTTAAATTTCATTTATCTAAGTGCGGCCATCCTGCCTTGGTGCTATTTACTGACAATATAATCTAGTTCTCATTCGTCTTATTGCTCACGATATAAGAACAAAGGACAACTTTATGCTCGAAGCTTGGCTAATCGCTACTTGGCAAATGATTTGTGCAACCGCCGCCTATTTATTCTTAGGGCTGTTTGTCGCCGGCGTCGTGCACAGATATTTATCCACCAAATATGTGGAGCGCTCGCTGAGTAAGCCGGGCCTTGCCTCTGTGATAAAGGCGTCTTTGTTTGGCGTGCCGCTACCGCTTTGTTCCTGCAGCGTAATTCCGGTCGGTGTGGAGATGCGAAAGCTCGGCGCGAGCCGCGGAGCAACAGCGGCGTTTTTTACCTCCACTCCAGAAATCGGCGTCGACTCTTTTATCCTCAGCTATTCTTTGCTCGGACCTGTCTTGGCCTTTGCGCGCACCATCGCGGCCTTTATCTCAGCCATGAGCGTAGGCGTGCTAATTGATAAGTTAATCCCCGAAGATAACCAGAAAATCGAGGAAGCAAAAAGCTGTTGCTGCTCGGCTGAGGCCACTCCGATGGCTGATGAATGTAATGGTAAGAGCTCCACTAACGCCCTTTATGACATTATTTCTTATTCTATGGGGCGCTTACTAAGCGATATCTCGAATGTTTTAATCGTCGGCTTTATTATCTCCGGCTTGATTTCTGCCTTAGTTCCCCCGGAGCAGCTTAACTTTTTAAACACCTCGCCGCTGCTGGCTTGCGTTTTGATGCTTTTAATTTCTATGCCCATGTATATTTGCGCTACATCGTCCACACCCATTGCCGCGGCTCTGTTGGCCAAAGGATTATTCCCGGGCGCAGCTTTGGCTTTCTTGCTCGGCGGGCCGGTAACCAATGTGACCACGCTTATTGCGCTTAAAAAAGTGCTGGGCCTAAAGGGTCTGGCTACTTATGTCGGTGTGATTTTCATTGTTTCTTTAGCCGTGTCTTACTCGGTGGGGCTTCTCTATGATTTTGGTAGCGCCGACGGCCACGAAGCTATGCATATTCACAATAGCTTTTCTCTCTGGGAACAGTTCGCCGCAGCACTACTTATCGTGCTGCTTTGCTATCACATGTTAAAAGCCTTAAAGCGCAGAAATAGCTAGGGAGGCTCTGTCTTAGAGAAAATATTCCTTATCCCATCTATGCCGAATAAAGAGTTTGCGCTACTCCCTGAAAGTTATGTAAGCTTCACCAAAGATATCTCCTTTTTGACAAATTGAAATTGAGGCACTTTAGAATCTCGAATGAATAATTCTGCTAATCAAGAAGAGGAACCCCGCGAGATTGCCAACCTAAAAAAACGCATCAAGGATTTAGAGCTTTGTAACCTTCAATTAGATAATAAACTTGATATCTTCCAGCGAAGGCTTATTGCTTTAACTAACTTACTTGATAACATCGAGCGCAGCCTATGGTGGCGATTTTTGCGGTTTTATCAAACATTACTAAACAAGGTAATTCCAACTACTTGCTCTCTAAGAGCCTATTACGACAGACTCATATTATGGGAGCAGGCTTTTTTTTCAAAAACTTTTCCACGACTAACTTTTTATGAACTTATTTATTGCAATGATAATTCCTACGAGAAACCTTATCAAAGATGGATTTCGTTATTTGAGCCGAAGACTAGAGATTTAAAAAAACAAAAACTTTATCATTTTAGCTATAACCCTCTCATTAGCATTGTAATGCCGATTTATAAGCCGCCACTTAAATATCTAAAAAAAGCTATCGATTCGGTTATTAACCAAACCTATTCCAACTGGGAATTATGTATAGCCAATGCTTCACCGGAGGATATGGAACTCTCAGTATTTCTTAATGAGTTAACGTCAAAGGATGGTAGAGTTAAGATTGTCAATCTCGAATCTAACCTAGGTATATCCAATAATACAAACAAAGCTATTTCTATTACTAACGGTCAATATATTGGGTTTTTGGACCAAGATGACGAATTAGCTTTGTTTGCACTTCATGAAGTAGTGAAGGTATTAAATATAAAGAAAGATGTTCAAGTATTATATAGCGATGAAGATAAAATTACCGAAGAAGGTAAGCGTTTTGATCCTTTCATGAAGCCAGATTTTTCCTTGTCGCTACTTGAATGTATTAATTACATAACTCACTTTGTTATAGTCCGACGCGATATTGGCGATAGCTTAAATTGGCTGCGATCGGAATTCGATGGCTCTCAAGATTACGATTTGTTGCTACAATTAGCCCTTGCAACTAATGACTTTTATCATATTGATAAGGTCCTATATCACTGGCGAATAATAGAAGGCTCAGCGGCTGGGGATCCTACAGCAAAGCTTTTTGCCCATTCAGCTGCAATCTCTGCCATCGATGATTATGCTTTAGCGCATAAAATTCCATATAAAGTAGTTAAAGATGATACCTCCGGATTAATATATATGAATTATCCCGTTACTGACCAAGGCATTTCTATAGTTATTGCGAACAAAGACAAGGCCGAGTATTTATCGCCATGCGTGCATAGCCTGATCACTAATTATGATCTGCATTATCTAGAGATTATCATAGTTGATCACGATTCTAACGAGACTGATACCAAAAAGTTATATGCTGAATTAGCAGCGACTTTTCCAAACCAGATAAGAATAGTGGCCTATAGCGGTGAATTTAATTATTCTATACTCAATAATTTAGGAGTTCAACACGCAAGGCATGAGAATTTACTTTTCCTTAATAATGATACAAAAGTTATTTCTAATAATTTTCTAAAGGAGTTAACTGCAATCAACCAGCAAGCAGATGTTGGCGCAATTGGCCCATTGCTTCTCTACAAGAATGACTCAGTTCAGTCCGCCGGATTAGCCCTCATTAACAAAAATCCGCACATAATATCATTTGCCCAAGGGAGCTGTGTCGATGATGAAGGTTATAAAAATCTTTTAAAATATCGACGCGAGGTAAGTGCTCTTACCGGAGCATGTCTGATGACAAAGCGATCTGTCTTTTTTGATAGCGGCAAATTTGATACCTCCTTTGCTTCAGACTTTAATGACGTAGAATACTGCCTTCGCCTTCGCTTTAAAGGTTATAAAATAGTTTGGACTCCATTTGCCAGAGGCTACCATTATGAATCGATAAGCAGAGCGAGTCTCAACTCCTCGTCAACACAACTAAAAAGCGCTGCCGATTTAAACAACCTAATGCGCAGATGGCCGCAATATTTCCAGACAAACGACCCTTATTTGCCACACCTATCAAAGCTTTCATACCTTTAAAGACCGCGCTAGCGCCCCACAGCTAGATAAACAAGTTTACAGCCTTGTTCTGCTTTATTACCCGAAATGACTATCGGGCATTTCGGGCAAACAAAGAAGAAAAGAAAACAAATTATCTGTTCTGACCTCAGAACGACTAGAGAACACGTCCCGCGCCTAAATAAACAAATTTACATTGCCTTGTTCAGCATTGCTCAGATACATAGCCACGCCGCCTTCTTCCACTCCGTCGATAAACTCTTCTTTTTTAAGCCCCATCAAGTCCATAGACATGGAACAAGCAACCAGCTTCACTCCTTGCTTTTGAGCGGCCGATATCAGCTCAGCTAGAGATTGCACGTTTTTCTTGCGCATTATGCCTTTGATCATGTCTAGCCCTATGCCCGCCATGTTCATTTTAGAAAGCGTGAGTTTGTCAGCGCCGCGCGGCATCATCCAGCCAAACATCTGCTCAATGATATTTTTCTTCACCGGCACGCTCTGGCTTTTGCGCAGAGCATTTAGCCCCCAAAAGGTAAAAAACATGGTTACTTCGCTACCCATAGAAGCCGCACCGTTAGCAATAATAAACGCTGCCATGCAGCGATCAAAGTCACCGTTAAAAACAACTATCGTTTTTTTCTTCCCCGCCGGCAGGCTAGCTGCGGCGGCTAAAGCTCCACCTTTGACGATTCTTGCTTTAATAGTCCCCTTCTCTTGGCTCAGGCCCAGAAACTTGTTTCCTGTGCTAGCGCACCAGCCTTGAATATCAGAACAAAACGCGGCATCGGAGGCGTGAATTTCGATTTCTTCGCCGTCTTTAGCCGCTTTTAGCGCTTCAGCCACCTTCATAATTGGTCCCGGGCATTGTAGCCCCATGCAATCGATAACCTTAGCTGTATTCATATTGGCCTTAGCTCCTTTTATCTCGCTCGTTCCCGAGTCGTCTTTAATTTCTTTCTTTATGTTTTCTTGAGTGTTACCGGGGAAAAACATTTTGTAGGTCTTGTAGCCGCCGCTTAGGTTGTACGCTTTATAGCCAAGCGCCCTTAAAATTCGGCAGGCTAAATAACCACGAAGCCCTACTTGGCAAAAAACAAGTAGCTCTTTATCCTTAGGCAACTCGCCGTGGCGATCGCGCAGTTCTTGGAGCGAGATGTTAAGCGCACCGGGTATGCTTCCCAAGCTAACTTCCTGCGCTGTTCTGACATCAAGCAGGATTTGGTCGGGCTTAGGGTTAAGCATATTCTCGACTTGGCAAAGCTGCACATCTTGGCGAAGTGCATTACTAGCCACAAAGCCAGCATAGTTGACCGGGTCTTTGGCCGAGCCGTAAGGCGGCGCATAGCAAAGCTCGCTATCTTCCAGATCCAGCACAGTTAGCCCGGCGCGAATAGCCATAGCGATAACATCAATGCGCTTTTCAACCCCATCCATCCCGACTGCTTGAGCGCCGAGAATCTTCCCTGAGCTGGGCTCAAAAAGCAGCTTCAGGCTTAGCTGCGTCGCGCCCGGATAATAGCCGGCATGATTGGCTGGATGAATATAGACTTTTTGATACTCACGACCTAGTCGCTTAAGCAGCTTTTCACTAGCGCCTGTCATAGCCACACAAAGGTCAAACACTTTACAAACCGCTGTTCCTTGCGTGCCTTTGTAAGTGCTGCTGCGACCAAAAATATTATCCGCCGCAATGCGCCCTTGGCGAGTGGCCGGCCCGGCGAGTGGAATTAAAGTGTTATTTCCCAGCACGAAATCTTTGACTTCCACAGCATCGCCTACAGCGTAAATATCAGCGTCACTGGTGCACATGTATTCGTTGACTTTAATGCCACCGCGCTCGCCTAGCTCCAGACCACAGTCTTTGGCTAATTTAGTTTCCGGCCGCACGCCGATCGCCATAATTACAAGCCCGCAATCTAATGCTTCGCCGTTATCTAATTTAGCAATAAGTTTATCTGCTTGCGGCTCAAAGGCACTCACTGAAGTTTCCAGCCTCAAATCAACACCATGTGCCCTTAGCTGCTGATGAATGATATTAGCCATTTCAATATCTACAGGTGCCATCACCTGCGGGGCAAGCTCCACTATGCTCACATCGAGCCCGCGGGCGATAAAAGCTTCTGCCATTTCAAGTCCAATATAACCGCCGCCGATAATCAAGCCGCGGCAGCACGAAAGCCTTCCTAGCTCGCTGATAATGCCATCCATGTCAGTCATTGAGCGCAGAGTATAAACGCGCTTGTCATCGCTACCGGGAAGCAGCGGACGGATTGGCTCAGCACCCGGACTTAGAATTAACTGGTCATAGGATATCTGCTCGCTGTTAGCAGACTTGAGATTTTTTACCGTAACTTGTTTAGCACTACGATCTATCGCCATAACTTCGGTTTCTGTGCGCACATCAATGCACAAATTGGCATAAAGAGTTTGCGGTGTTTGTACCAGCAAGCGGTTTCTTTCTTTGATCACGCCGCCGATATGATAAGGAAGCCCACAGTTAGCAAAAGACACATAAGGTCCCCTATCGATAAGTATGATCTCCGCATCTTCCGATAAGCGCCTCGCTCGCGCCGCCGCCGAAGCTCCGCCGGCGACACCACCAACAATAACTATTCTTTTCTTTTGCATAATTCTAACCCTATTGAAGTTCATTTAACGAGGAGGCATTTAGCACTTTTGGGTTAATTAAACAAAATCGGCGCGCGATATAAATGCATATCGCTATGGTGTTTTGGAGCACGACCCATGACTTCGGCGCAGCCGAATCTGGGTCGCCTACCCAGAACAGTTTTAAAGGGCTAGCGCGCAAGCACGACAGTGGCGGCTAATGCCGGGAATTACTTCGCATACTCCAACCGCAGGCGACCCACTTGTCCGCTCCGCTACCATAGATGGGTCGCGCTTCACAAAATATTGTTTTTACACCTTATAAATAGCACTATGCCAAAAGCGAAAACGCTTAAATAAAAAAGCCGATGCTAAGTGTTACTTTAGCATCGGCCAAAAAGGAGAAAATATAAAACTAGAAACTTAGTAATACTCCAGCACGCCAGCCGGTAAATTCGTCACGGTAAACATAACCTAGGCTCAAACCAACTTCAGAAAACAACTCGCTGGAATCTTTGGTGTCTGCAAAAAAATCAAGGCCCGTCTCATAAAAGAAATCTAGACCGCCATTGTCACGGAAATCGCCAAATGTATCGCTACGTTGGAAATAAGCTCTGGTTTTGAGTTTATCTTCGCAGATCTTATAACCAAAAAGGGGCGTAACGCCTTCAATCCGCGACTGTAACAAGCCGGTATTAGATTCGACATTGACTTTACCGCTAGTCGACGAATCGTAGGAGTCATTAAACATATGCGAATAACGAGCAGACAAATTAATAGCGCTATCTTCGCCAACTGGAATTTCATAGAGAGCCTTAAATGCAGGCATGTAGGTTAGCATATCCATGTGCCAATTAAGAGTCTGTTTATCGATTAAGGGTTTAATCAGATATTCGCTGACCATGTTATGGTAATCGTAATTATTTTCAACATGGCTATAAGCAATACCAAACTCCCCGGTTAATGTTAGATTCTCAACCACTTCGTAATGAACACCGCCACCAATAGCCGCCGTATCGGATTTAATAGTCATAAAATCATTTTCCCCGGTCTCCGGAATGAAGGGTGGAATTTGGCTGGTAATCTTAACTGAGCTAAGCGTTCCGGAAATAAAGGGGATAAGCGCACTGTCTTCTTCCGCTAAAGGCATTTCAAAGTTAAGTTTTTGCACATCTAAATCTTCGTCATAATCCTCGCCAATGTTATTAGTAGAAAAGACTCCGGAGGAAACAGATCTTTGCGCACCAAAAATCATCATACCGTTTACGACGGTATTTATACCGTCGTTCATAGCGGAATTCAGGGCGTTACGAAGTTCTTCTATCTGCTCTGGGGTAATATTCTCATCTTGAGCAGAGGCAGCCAATGGTGAGCTGACAACAGCCACGGCAAGTAAAAGTAACATTAAACTTAATCTGAGTTTCATAATTTTCTCCCTAAATAGGTAGCAAATATCACACGCCGCACCAGTCTAATAAATAGCTTGAATTTAAGCCAGCCCAAATCTTAAAACTGAACTTAGTTTTTATCTAATTTTTACAATTCTGGACAAATCACCTTAGACCTGAAATTTTTAAGGTCATTTAAGATAAGCGCAGATCAGGCATAATTAATATTGGCTACTATCAAGCGATTAAAATCCAAATTCTTTTTCATATCTTTCTGGATTTTCTCGCTGCCGGACTCAATACCAAAAGCGATGGAATAACAACCGCTAGCACGCATTTTTCCTAGCAATTCCTTATCCAGGGTTTCTAACCTCACTCCATTGGGACACCACCAAGCCAAATCAAGCTTTTCTTGAATAAGCAGATCACAAAATGTTTTAGCTCGTTGTTTATCAAGAGTAAAATTATCATCCCAAATTTGAAATTCCTTAATTTGATACCTCTCTTTTCAATGCTTTATTTCTGCGCTGATGTTCGCAGCGGAACGAGAGCGAAACTTTTTACCGGAAAGCTTAGGGCCAGAACAAAATCTGCAGCTAAAAGGACAACCGCGGGATGTTATAATCGGTGCAGAAGGATGTTCTTTAGCTAGATAAAGCTTGGGATATTTCGGTAAATCGATAGCTTTAAAATCAGAATATGGAAGCGCCTCAAAATCGTCACTGAGCAGCACAGGATTAACTTTAACTTCAGCGCCTTGACGATAAGCAAAGTTATTAATTCCTCCAAAGGATAAATCTCCCGCAGCCAGCGCATCTACCAGCCGAGCAAAAGTATCTTCGCCTTCGGTAAGAACTACAAAATCCACTGGCGGATATTTCATCACTTCAAGCGGTACCGCCGATGCCTGAGGGCCGCCAATGACAACCTTGATTTTGGGGTTACCCGCCTTGACCAACTCGGCCATTTTTAACGCCGAAGGAAATTCAAAAGTAAAAGCGGTAAAGCCGATCGCATCCGGACAAGTCGTCTCTAAGTGCGTTTTAAATTGAGCATAAGAATATTTTTTTAATAAACAATCTAGCACTTCCACTGTTACCGGGGATTAGCAATTCTTTTTTAACGCGGATGATAAATAGGCCAAAGACAGCGGCGGCAACACCACGAGCATTTTGGAAATTAGTTTACCTAGTAATACTTTTATCGCTCTCATCTGCTCCCCCGCTCGCCAATCTACTCGACTTTAGGATAAGAGCAAGTATTGTTTTAAAAAACTCTCTCAGGTACAGGCAGTTACCGATACCCGATTGCTTGGTTAGGAATTTATTTTATCTTAGGTCACTGCTTCTATGAAAACTCTTTATTTGCTCTTTTTTTTTAAATATTCTTACTGCTCGACTGTGCTACTGAAAGTTTTACCCAGTCTTATGAAAGCTCTTCTTCTTTTCGGCCGGCCAATATTCTCGATGCGCAGCTGCAACGGGGCGCGAACTTCCGCGTGCAGCCGATAGTTATATACTACCACCAGTTTGAGTGAGACCACCCAATAAGGTAGAAAATGGGGGGGTGGGCAGTTATCAATAGGCTGCTGCTGGCCTTATAGGGCCAGTAGCAGCCTGTTGGTAACTGCTGGTGGTGGGGTGGTAAGTTTTGCAACAATTACAACAAAAAGTAGCTTGATTTTTTATACCAAAATTTTTTACCTAATGTGTCTTGACGAAACGGTGGCATTACAGTCGTTGTTCAGGGAGCGTTGAACATTGCTGGCTACAGAAAGAATTTAAGGAGGCTGCAAAAGGTCTATCAAGTTGATCCCTACTCGCGCAATCCGGCGCTCGGCGAGGAACTAAAGCGCATTGTGTCTGCGCAAACAGCAACAGGTTTTGCTTTTAAATTTGTTCCAGGGTTCAATATTTGCTTGATCGGTAAAGCTTCGAGATATATCACTGACGCTGAAGAGATAGCTTTATATGAGACGCTAGAAATAGTTAAGAAGAACAACAGGGATCTATATCGGAAATAGGGACTAACAGAGGAAGAGGAAAAGAATTTTCGCCGCAATCCTTACTACTCACTTAGTGATCAAGCGATAATTGTCCTGTCATTAAAAAAGTGGGAATAAACCAGGAAGATAAACGAGAATATTTGCGCCTGGCGTCAGTTGCTGAAAATTATCAGTTCTCCGCTTTTTATACACGCCTTGTGGCTGAGATTGCAGCACAACAATCGGTGCGTAAAATAAGCTCTTTAGTTGTTCTCAATCGCATGCCAGTCTTCATTGATAAAGCCAGGCAAAGGGCCCTTATTCATTTGCCCATGGATATTCTTATTTGGAATGAACATTTGGCGAGAGCTTTTGCTCCCTTACCTGAATATTTAGAAAAACGTTTTCACCTGAAATCTATTCTGCTTGAGATTCCGTGAAAGATATCAAAAACAGCAAGGAGCAAACTAAGCAGCGAAGGAATAATGTTGAAAGCTAATAGGGTATTCTAGGATTTGGAAGTGAGGCCAAAGGAGAGAGTAGAACTCAGAAAAAACCTTTGGCCCTGCCAGAGTTAACGCTTTTTGCGCCGGCGTATCTTTTGGAAGATTTGCCGAAGTTCTTTCTCTAATCGATTATGCTCCTTGGTCGATCGATTGAGAGCCTTAAAATCCAGCGCCTTGTCGCTAAGTTCGATAGGCGGCCCCTGGACATAGGCAAATATTCCTTCACACTCCCCAACCCATCTTTTCAGAAACTTGATGGCTTCCTCATTCTTTTCAAAAGAAAGAATGGCATTGCCCTCAGCGTTGAAATCAACGTTGCAGTAAGAGCTATTGTCCTCATTTCCGTCCAGCTTGGTAAACTCAACATCATTTTCAGGCAGTTCCTCCATAGGCGAGTCACCGCTTACTTCACTGATTGCCAGACCTACTGTTTGCAAAAATGAATCAGCCAAATCTTCAGCGCTAGGAGGAGGAATATATCTTTCCTTTTCGTGGCTTTTAGCAACCACAGACTCAAAGTGTTTCCACTCTTCTTCCTCTTCTTCTTCCTCGCTCCAAAGCTGCTCATCGTCAAAAAGCATCTCATTATACTCAAGCAGAAATTCTTTTAACTCCTTTAAGCGTGCAGTATCTCTGATTATGCCCAGTGCTTCAAAGAAGATAACGATGATTACGGAATGACCCATCATCTCTCTCCTTTTTTTGAGGATTATCGACTGAAATCAATCGCGGCGCAGACAAAAAACCTTCTCTCTCCTATCTTGTGCCGCTTCTTTTCAAAAACAAGCGGCATTGGATAAACCTTCACTACTCGTGGCAAAAAATTACAGAACTGAACAGCAAACGCATAGCACTATTTCTCCCTACAGAGCAAACATTGTCAGCTAAATAATTACCAATAATTTCTGCTTACTTTTGACAATATGTAAGGGTAAGTCACCGATAAAATCACCATCGCTTTGTGCGGCAATTTGGCTCTTACTATCGGCAGATACCGTTATGTCTCCGGCAAAATGCAGCGGATATTTATTCCAACGACCGGTAAGCAAAGCAAAAATGGTTTTTAACAAGAAGTCTAAGCCATGTTTACAAGGCACAAAGCGTATTGCAAATACTTCACTTTTCATTTGAGCCTCCGGAATCATTTTAAGGCCCAGCGCATATTGAGGATTATTGCCGACTATTAAATACCCCCTCCGGGCATCAATAATAAGCTCACCATTGGCGTGCACTGTAAGAACCGAAGCTCGATAGGAAAACAAGGTTTTAAATGTCGCCCAAGGATAAGTAAGCGAGGTAATTGGCCCTTTTCTTGTCTGGTCCAAATACTTTATCACAGCGCTATCAACCCCCACACTGGTCATTGAGCAAAAGGGGTGATCGTTAGCTAACCCCACCTGAAATTTTTCCACCTGACCGCGCAGAATACGAGCTAAAAATTTTGCATGGTCTTTAGGATAATTAAATTCACGAGCAAAAAGGCACTGATACCCAGCGGGATACATACAAACAGGTTTTTGCTGATTAAGCGCATAAGGAAGAACTTTCAGCAACGTGCCATCCCCGCCGACAACTATAATTTTTGTAACTACTCCCCAATCGATACTCTCCAATTGTTCAGTGCCGACGCTTTGGCTTTCTTCTCCCTGAGCTCGGAGCATAGTCGCTAAAATTAGCGCCTGCTTCTTTCCCTGGCCTTTTCCGGAGATCGGGTTAAATACAATTAAACTAGCCATTGTTAATTCAAACTATAAACAGAGTAATTAAGCACAGAGCATAACTTATCCAAATAAGGTAGGGGATAAGTAAGATCGCCGCCGTTTTGGATACTCGATAAAAATATATCACTGTCATCATCACCAGTAGCCATAAGCCCAACAGTTCAAGGAAAGCTAATAAAAAAGCTTTTAAGCCAAAAAATATCATTGATCAAGCGGCATTTAAAATAAGTTGGGCAATGAACAATATAACTGCCGTCTTCTCGTTACTGCTCACGATTCCTCGGCGACAAACAAGAAACAAAGATATCCCCATGAGCAGATATAAGGTAATCCAAACAGGGGCAAAAATATAATCCGACGGATTAAAGCTTGGTTTATTTAATGTCACATATCAAGAACTAACTGCAGGGCGAGTGTAAAAAGACCCGATGACACCAGCCAATTGACAAATAAGAATCGAAACAATTAATTTCCACGTTTCTTTCTTCATGCCTTCCGTGATCAAAAACAAACTATAAACTAAATTCTTTCAACTAAAAATGTTCTTTGATATGCAAAAACAAGGAAAACATCTCTGATTTTCTTAAACATGGCAAATTTATGAACCGCAATCAGCTGAAATTAAGTCAACAATTCACTGCAGAAACTATAACTTAAGATATTTCAGCAAAATGCTTAATTTGCCGATAAAATAGCAGCCCGAGCTCTATCAAGCAGTAATAGTTTTTTGTTAGAAATGTTAGACCATTATGGAAACGTTTCTGAGTGACTTGCGGAACTAAACGAGGCTCGACGAAGGAATCTTAAAGGATGCACTCAATCGAAGATAACAATATTAGTGATTTCCTTCATGAGCAGAGGGTTAATTTTCAGAAGTTTCTAGACTCGATCAAAGATTACCTTGTTGTTTTTAATACCCAGGGCGAAATTCTTATAGTTAATCAAGCATTGCTTCTAGCCCTTGGTTATGAAAGAGAAGAATTATTAGCAAAATCAATCACTATTCTACTTCCCATAGGAGATAAAGACGCTCTACTAAAATTAGCCTTAAACATAGCAAAGGAAGATGTTCCCCCTGACAGCTTTCCTCTCTTGAGCAAAAATGGCCGCATTATTCCTGTTGAAACTAGTATCACCATTGGAAAATGGGAGGGGCATTCGGTTTTTTTTGCGGCAATCAAAGATTTAACGGCACTTCAGCATTCGCAACAGGCACTACAAAAAAGCGAAGAAAAGTGGCAATTTGCCACCGAGGCTAGCGCTGAAGGAATTTGGGATTGGAATTTGAAAAATAACACAGTTTTTTTCTCTGCGCGCTGGAGAGAAATTCGTGGTTTCGAAGAGCATGAGCTAAGCGACAGCCTGGAGGAGTGGTCAACTCGTATTCATCCCGAAGAACGCAACAGTGTTATTGAAACAGTCCAGCGCCACTTACGCGGGGAAACACCGTTTTACCAGTCGGAGTACCGCGTGCTCTGCAAAGATGGTAACTATAAGTGGATTCTTGACCGCGGCAAAGTCATGGAAAAAGACGCCAGAGGCAAGCCCCTCCGCGTTGTGGGCACAAATAGCGATATTTCCGCCCGCCGGCGCACCGAGGAAGCACTAAAACAAAGAGAAGCATGGCTAAGTGCAATTCTTAATAATTTTCCTTTCTTGGTTTGGCTTAAAGATACCGAAGGTAAATTCTTGGCGGTGAATGAAGCTTTCGCTCGATCATGTGGTTGCGGCAATGCCTCAATGGTTATTGGAAAAACAGACTTTGATATATGGCCAAAAGAGCTGGCTCAACTATACGTCAATGATGACCGTGAGGTAATGAATCGGCGTATCAAAAAAAATGTTGAAGAGCCAATAACCGATGAGGGTGTAACTAAATGGTTTGAGATATTTAAAACTCCAATTCTTGATGAGCAAGCAAAACTCTTCGGCACCGCTGGATTTTCTCGAGATATTACCGGAAGAAAAATCGTAGAGGAAGCGCTGAGAGAAAGTGAAGCACGTTACCGTGCCGTTGTCGAAGATCAAGAAGAGTTAGTTTTTCGCTTCAATACCGATGGACTACTACTCTTTGTTAACGATGCTTACTGCCGTTTTTTTAATCATAATCGCAGTGAGTTAGAGGGGCATTCTTTTACTCCATCTATTGTTAGAGAGGATTTAGCAATGTTGGAGACGATTATTCACGATCTCAGCGCAAACGAACCGGTCGCTACCTGCCGATTACATGTATCTAAAGATAATGGTCAGTTATCTATGCAGGAGTGGACTATTCGCGCCATTCTTAATAGTGCGTGCCAGGTAGTTGAATTTCAGGCGGTTGCTCGTGATATCACAGCACAATGGAAAGCTGAACAGCAATTGCATTATCGCGTCGATGTGGAGAATTTAGTCGCGCACGTATCTTCGCGTTTCATCAATAGCACCGCTGAAGAGACGGCGCAGGCAATAAAAGATTCAATTGAGCAGATTGGTTCTTTTGAAGGGGCAGACAGGGTTTATATTTTTGAATATTCCCAGGACGGAACCTGCATGAGCAATACCTATGAGTGGTGCGCTACGGGTATAGAGCCTCAGCTTGATAATCTCCAAGATATTCCCAAAAATTCCTTTTTGTGGTGGGAGAGCAAGCTTGACAAAATGGAAATTATTCACATCTCCCGTGTCAGCGATATGCCACCAGAAGCAACAGCGGAAAAAGAAATTTTACAAGCCCAGGATATTCAATCTGTGCTTGTAGTGCCGCTAGTTTGGAAAGGATGTGTCGAGGGATTTTTGGGCTTTGATTGCGTACGTCAAGAGCGAGAATGGAGCAAAGAAAGTATTGCCCCGATGGAGCTATTAGCTAACATTTTTATTGGCGGACTAAAGCGCAAAGAAGCAGAACAAAAATTGCTGATTAGCCAAGAGGCGCTCAAAGAAATCAATAATAATCTTGAAGCTCGCGTAGTAGAGCGAACACAGCAGTTACAGAAATTCCAGTCACAGCTATATTTGCAAGAAAAGCTTGCTTCTATTGGCCAGTTAGCGACGGGATTAGCTCACGAAATAAATAATCCGGTTAGTTTTGTTGCGACAAACTTTGCCACCTTGGCGGAAGACATTAGCTGCATTCAAGTGATTTTGGAAAAATATAAAAAACTGATTACTCAGTTGGCAGCCAGCGGAATCTGTCCAAAAGAAATAAAGGACATTCAACGCTTTGAGGAAGATCTATCCATCGACTACATCATGAAGGACATCGATAAACTTGTAGATGAATCAAAAAACGGCTTTAAAAGAATCACCAGCATTATTGATAGCATGAGAAATTTTGCCCATGTTCATCACCTTGATACATACGTCAGCTACAACATTAATAAGGGCATTGAAGAAACTTTGGTTATTGCTCGTAATGTTTATAAATACCACGCCGATATCGAACTTAATTTGGCCGATGTTCCCGAGGTCAGCTGTTTGCCGGGGCAGTTAAACCAAGTGTTTCTGAACTTAATTATAAATGCAGCCCAAGCTACAGCTATGGTAAAAGATATTCGCCGTGGTCTAATCAAGATAGAAACTCGGTTTACTCAAGACGAAGTATTTTGCGAAATAAGTGACAACGGCTGTGGTATTAGCCCGGACATTGAGCGGAGAATTTTTGAGCTGTTTTTTACAACAAAGGAACCCGGTCAAGGGACAGGCCTAGGACTAAGTTTGTGTTACGATATAGTTGCTAATAAACATCAAGGTAAGTTAGTGGTGGAAAGCCATGCAGGTGTGGGCACAAAATTTACGATTGCCCTTCCCCAAAGAATAAAGGAGGACCTACAATCATGAACGACATTAAGGTAATGTTTATCGATGATGAAATAAACATTCTTAAATCACTGGAGCGAAATTTAATTCATGAGCCATATCAGCGTTTCTTTGCCAACAGCGGCGCTGAGGCTTTAGAAATGATGGATAAGGATTCTGCTCACGTCGTGGTTACAGACATGCGTATGCCAGGGATGGATGGTTTGACTTTTTTAAATAAAATAAAAGAAAAATATCCGGAAACTGTACGCATGGTATTAAGTGGCCAATCGGATACACAGCAAATCCTTGGATCAATCAATGCCGGGGAAGTATATCGCTATATAACTAAGCCGATTAGTGAAACGATTGAGTTTCATGCGACAATTAGGCAGGCAATACAATACTATATGTTGCGCCGAGATCGTCAGAACCTCATTGAGCAGTTAAGCCAACGCAATCAAGAACTGGAAGAGTCGATGGCCCGTGTTCATTTGCTCGAGGGGTTGCTTCCGATATGCGCGAATTGTAAAAATGTAAGAGACGATAAGGGCTACTGGCAGCAAATCGAACATTATGTGAGCTCACATTCCGAAGCTGTCTTTACTCATGGCATTTGTCCGGACTGCGTTGCGTTGCTTTATCCCGAGTATTGTCAAAGTCGTTCTTTGAAGCCTAATAAGAAATAAGCGTGGCCGCTACGGCAATAGAAAAATGGGAATATACAATAAAAATGCTTATGATGATTTCAAATCGGCGCTTGATTTAGTCTGTGCAGTTGTTATTCTAATTATCACATCTCCGCTTTTGCTGCTCGTTTCTATGCTTATGCTGATTTTTTATGGGCGACCGATAATATATCGACAAGCTAGATTAACAGCGCATGGTAAAGTTTTTTACATCCTCAAATTAAGAACGATGATTCGCGATGCTGAGGCGCAAACAGGTGCTGTCTGGGCGGCGGACGGCGATCCGCGCATCACGCCCTTTGGCCGTTTGTTACGTTATACGAGGATGGACGAACTGCCACAGCTAATCAACGTGATTCGTGGAGAAATGAGCCTGATTGGACCTCGCCCGGAGCGGCCGGAAATCGCCGAAGAAATCCAAAAAACAATACCATCATTCAAAAAAAGGCTAGCCGTGAAAGCGGGGATTACCGGGCTAGCTCAGGTGCAAACCGGTTATGCTGCTAACATCGAGGGCTGCAGAAAAAAATTAGCCTTTGATCTTCTCTATATTAAACACCGCTCACTATGGCTGGATTTTTTGATTGCTCTGCGCACCGCAGGAATCATAATTACCGGCAGCGGCTCGAAATAAGAATAAACCTAAAAAATCAGTCGAGGCGATAGAAAGCCTCAAAAATAAAAAAACGCGCCCATTTACTCAGAATATGAAAATTATCAACGGGTGGGCGCGATTTTTTATTTTTGAGGGCTACTTAAAGAGAGACTGAGTTTTCAGGGTTAATAAAACGGCGACTGCCGTTTTTAGGATAAGCCAGTTGCTAATAATTTTTTAACGAAGTGAAAAGCTTGATGAGTTTATTTGTGCCATTCTATCGTACTGACCCAGCGGCCATCTTTGCCGTCAAAATACACTGTGCCCTTGCCTGTTATCTTGCGCTGACGCTTGGAGTCGGTAGTCTTTTGATAGCCATAGACATTGATATTTTTACCCTGCTCCAGCTGAACCAGATATTTTTCCAAATCCCGATAAGTCCAAAATGACGTAAGCAGATAACGGCCACGGTCATCTTTATTCTCAAGATCAACATAAATCGGCTGTTTTTTTCGGTCGCGCATGAAGCGGACTTCCTGGCGCAAGCGAAACAACAAAAAGCCAACAGCAAATGACCAGAACCAAATAGCGTTTACACCTTGCGGGGCATCGAGATAGTTAAAATAAAGAAGATAAGGAACAAGTAACGAAAGAGAAGTAATTAATAAAGCCGATGCTTCGAGAAAAACGTTTAAGGTGGAGATGGGATTTAACTCGCGCTTACGCTCCGGTGTCCAGCGATGCGCCACATAACAGCCAAAAACATAAAGCAGCCTATACTCAGGAATAGAAACATAGCCCTGAAGCAGGGCAATCAACATAGCAACTATTTCCTCCGGACTCTCAACCATAACCACCACCTATACAAACCCCCCAAAACCGGCAAGCCTACTTCCCACCCCCTCCTCCTTAACCCCTCAGAGGATTACCGCATGTAATATGCTCAGGAATATGCCTCATGAGTCATCGTCACCAAAAATTCTCTTAAAAATTGGGCCCAGTGGTTGCGAACCTCTCCCACTAAAGCAGGTAAAATTAAGTCTACCCAGGGCTGCCAATTCCATATATGACAGATGGTAAATAGTTTTTGCCCGATAAGATTATGCCCACTAAGCCAAGAAATAACGTTGCTGTTGAAATTCTTCCATCTACCATGACCCGACAAAGAGGGCCGGAGATTGATTTGCTGACCGGCTCATATCGTCTATCAGGCGAAACGCTGATTAGTGTTATTGAAAATTATATTCACTATTATGCTGCCGGGGCTAATCACACTTCACGAGCCAAGCGTTATGATTTACAGCATTTCATTCTTTTCCTTGCCGGGAGCAAAAATAAAATAGAGAGGGTGCTGGTTTCTGACTGGACACTACAAGCCACTAAGGATTTCATAGATCAGCGCCTGGGGCTCGGAGAAGCACCCGCTACCGTTGGGCGGCGGCTAGCAACAATTAAACATTTTGGTCGAACTTTGGCCGAAAGAGTTCCCGGATACATTAATCCTGCTCGCGAAGTTAAATCTCCCGGGATTCAGCAGACAAAGCCTCACGGCCTTAGTCCGCAGGAAATAGAATTACTGAGAGAAACTGCCTCGTTGCTAAGAGAAAGGGAAGATAATTCATTTAATTCTATTCGCAATCAACTTGTCTTAGAAATGCTTTTAGCTACTGGGCTACGCGCAGATGAAGTGCGTTTACTGGTAATGAATCAAATCAGTGAGGATTTGCACTGGCTAAAGAATGTTAAAACCAAAGGGCGAAAATTTCGTAACGTTTATCTCGATAGCCAAATTAGGCAATTATTAAAAGAATATATCCTAGCACGAGAAAAGTATCTTAAGGGCCATTTTAAGCCATTATTAACTCTACCCATGAGTGAGCAAAAAAAATTTCCGGTACTCATTAGTTTACGCCACGGAGACATTCATACTCCAGGTTCTCTAGGGTTGGCGCCAAAAACCTTGTGGCGTATCATCGCTGATTTTGGCAAACACGCAAATTTAGTAGGTGGGCAGAAAGTAAAACACTTGCATCCACATAAATTAAGACATACTTTTGCCCACGGACTGCTAGATAGTTCCAAAGATGTACGTTTAGTGGCACAAGCATTAGGGCATAGTGACGTGCGTACCACAATGCGCTATACAGAAAGAGCCGAAGAGGAAATAGCGCGAGCGATTGAAAAGAAAGTTAATAAGTATAGGTAGGTCAGGGGTAATATGACAAATAAAATATTATTGGTATTAATCATTGTTTTCGCGTCTTCTTGTCTCATCGCTAAACAAAACGAAACTGATTTAGAGGCGCTTTGGATGAAACGTATGCAATCCGTAACCGAAGCTCTATACTGGTATTACGGGCGCAACCACACCTACCCGGTATCTCTTGAACAATTAGTCCCGGACTATCTACCTGAATTCCCCTACCCCGCGGAAGAAAAAGGCAATGTTAAGTATACCCTCTTAAACGACTCCTATGACCTCGGCTTTGTCATCCTCCGCCCCAACTACCGCGAATGCCGTATCTCTCCTTCCTCCGGCTCCGCTTCCTGGCGCTGCTACTCCTACGAATAATCCTCCGCCCACAACTCCTCAGAGGAGTTACGAAAAACTCGAGGGGAAAAGGAAGGCTGAGTTACATAAAGAAACATTTTGAGAACTGAGAGGGTCGATTCCGAAATTTTCGTCATATCAACAATAAAAATGAAGTGAAGAATTGGGCTAATTTTGACCAATTAGGTAGTTCCCGACCTCTTGTCCTGCTATTGACACGGGGAAAATAAAAAATTGCGGCCGCTACATTGGTCTAATTGATTGGCGGACTCCCGCATACTAAAAATCTTGGCGGCTTATATGTGCAAGTGGGAAACTGCACGTATTCATTTCCCCCAAGGTATGCTCTTGAAGCGCCTTTGTATAGATAATAAAGGTGCTCATATTCCATGCTCTTAACAATGAATTTACCTAAGTTCTTGCAAAATATTCTTGGCAATTTTGAATAGCGACCGCTCTTTTTTGTTTTACGTGGCTTGGTTCCCGGTATCGTGTTGGTTAAGAAACTTAAATCCGTTGGGTAAATAAAACCCTGCTCTAGTTTTTTATTTATTATTTCGGTTCTTCTCGCTTCAAGTTTGGCAAGCATTAATTTTTTATATTCTTCTTGCTCTATATTGTCATATTCAGGAATGCGACTAAATACTAAAGAATAGTAAGTTGTGTATTCTTCGATATCGACTTCTTTTTTATATCGGCGCCGTTTGTTGTAACCTGCCCAGTCAACCACAGGATATTCTTTTACGTGTCCGCTAATGGCATCATAAAAAGAATTATATCCCGGGTATTGACTGATTCTGGGGCATAAACCATGATTAACCGGTTGCAGTGCTGTATATAGGACTCTATCTTCGATATCTTCGCTCTCTACTACAGCTTGACAGGAATACCTTTTTTCAAAAACTGGACCACCATCAAACTCACTTACATGGTATCTCACTCCCTCAGCAGTGCGCGCATTAAGGTCACGCATAAATGCACTTCGGTTCGCATTAGGAAAGGCCGCGATAATATGAGCATGATTAGCCATGATCGTCGCACCGTAAATCTTAACGCCATAGTGCTGTTGATATTTTGCTAAATAGCCAAGAACTCTACCCTCCAGCGCTTTATTGTTGATAAACCACATCGCTGAATTAATGCACCGTGAAGTGCAAAAAGATGCCACACTTGTATCTTCTATCCGTAATGGTTGAGATTGCTTTGCCATATTAGCTCCTCAAAAAGTTTTTCCTGCATTTAACTTTTCGAAGATTTGCCGATTGTGTTTATAAATAATTAGACATGGTTAACTACTTGATATCTCTTGGTAATTCTCCCCGTTAAAAATGCTTTCGTTAATAACCGTATTCCTAGTATTTTCATTGCGGAAAACCTCTGAGGGGTTAAAGGAAGGAAAGGGGGGGAAGCTAATGCTTTGGGGTGGTGTGGTCGATAGATAGGCATAGGACTATCCTGCGGTGAGTTTTTGGGGCATGGAAAAAAATATAGGGAAATATGAAATTATTAAGCAGCTTGGCTCAGGCTCTGTGGGCATCGTCTGTAAGGCCCGCGACACTCAGCTCAATCGCACCGTCGCCATTAAGATCTTAAAATCCATCTCGCTGGGCGATACCAGCAATGAGAAAAACTCCTCCTATCAACGATTCCTACGCGAAGCCCAACTCGCTTGTCGACTCCGACACCCAAACATCATTACCATTTTCGATGCTGGCATTACCGAGCTCGGCGCCCCCTATATTGTCATGGAGTACGTCGAAGGCAAAGACTTAGGTGATATTATCGATATTCGTGGCGCCCTCTCCCCCGAAGAAACCCTACTCTACCTTGACCCCCTCGCCCGTGCCCTAGACTACGCCCACTCCCAAAGCATCGTGCACCGGGACATTAAACCAAACAACGTTGTAATTGATCGCCAAGGCAATCCCTTTCTACTTGATTTTAGCGTCGCTAAATTTCACGACACATCCCTCACTCCCGCCGGCACTCTCCTTGGCACCCCCGAATACATGGCCCCCGAACAATTCTCATCTTCGAAATGTGATCACTCGGTTGATATTTTCGCCTTTTCTGTCCTCGCTTTCGAGATGCTCACCGGCAAAATTCCTTTCGAAGGAAAAGACCTCATGGGGACAGCCAATTCGATTGTTCAAGGACAACCCCGCACTTTTGCTGATGTCAATTGCCCCCTCCCCATCGAAGCCCAGAACATTCTCTACAAAGGTCTTTCCAAAAAACCTCAAGATCGTTTCCAGAAGGCTATTGAACTGGTTGATCGACTCCGTTCTGTTCTACTTCCCAACGAACAACCACCCGTGCCCGCATACGGAAGCAGATTAGACTTATCCATTTACCCCGCTTCCTCGTCAAACACCAAGAATGCCTCCATAAACGAATTCCCTGCTGCCCCACAGAATCCCGACTTCCCGCTTACAGATATCCATATCAGCGCCCCTGTTTTTAAGCCCTCATCCACCACTCGCGCTCTTCAAATTACTATTTTTTCTCTTGGATTTTTTATTATCAGTGGCGCAATTTATTATATCGTTTCCATCGTGTCCTCCACAGACCCCAACAAACAAGCATTCGCCATGCAACCAAAAACTTCCGACCCCGATCCTTCCTCGGCCTTGCCCAACGTCATACAGCTCTCGGACATCGAACTACTCACCACGATCAACGCACAGCCCACAAATACCCCGCTGCTTCGTCTTGCTATTCCCGAAATAGGAAAACGTAACGACGAGACCTTATTTCGCAAAGCTTTAACCTTTTCCAATTATCCTGATTACAATGTTAAAGTAGAAGTGTTAAAAGTTCTATCCGCCAGTCCCGCTCGCATTCCGGAACAAGACTACCTAAGCCTTGTCTATCCGCTACTCTCTGATCCCGACCACTTAGTTCGTGGCTTCGCCGCTAAGTCACTCAGCGTCTTACGAACAGACAAGGCTAAAGCCCTGCTCAAAGAACAGCAACTCAAAGAAACAAATTATGTGGTAAGTTCCGTAATCGCCTCCGAACTGGCAAAATTTAAATAGTCTCTCTTTGCCTCACTGCGGCGACCACGCCGGTCCTGCAATTTCCACCAACCCCGTATCTAGCATTTCACTCTTTCCCGACAACAAAGAGTAAATAGCTAACTGCTTACGCCCGTTCGTCTCTGAGTCCTTGGCAACATAGACCAACATATTCCCATCCGCCGACCAACTAGGATCCTTATTATCCCCACCAAATGTCAACTGGATCACATCGCTCCCTGTCGGATTGGCTGCGTAAATCGCCCCTCCCGCCGGCGTCTCACACACAAAAGCCACCCAATCACCACGCGACGACCAATTCGGAGAATGACACTGGTCCAGTTTCGCATAGCTTATCTTTTTGGCTGCTCCGCCCTCAGCTTTCATCACATAAATCTGCCTCTTACCCTCCTGATCTGAACAAAAAGCGATTTGCTTTCCATCCGGAGAATAACTCGCCGACACATCAGACATGGTATAAGGAGTCAAATTTTTAAGTAGACGCCCGCGTAGATTAAATAACACTATCGACGCCTTTCCTGAGACAAAAGCCGTGGACAAAATACTATTCCCATCAGGAGAAAAATTCGGGTATCTCTCTTCGCCCATCATAACTGTAAGTTGTCGCGGTATTTTCTTGCTAGGGCTAAGAATAAAAAGATCCGTATTCCCATCTTTAGTCAAACTGTAAACCACCTGATCTCCTTTCGGCGACCAGGCCGGAGAAGAAACTATGCCCCCATCTTTAGTTAATTGGGTGAGTTTCTGCCCATTTAAATCCAACAAATATAATTCTCGACTCGCCTCCTTTGTCCCACCCGCAAAAACAATCTGCGAATCAAACAAACCTTGCTGGCCGGTAAAATATTTTATAATCTCATTGGAAAACTTAAGCGCCACATCTGCTGCTTCTATTTCCCCAACATCATAAGACTTACCAATCACAGCTTTCTTTTTGGCAAGATCATATAAATATAGCTCCACCACCAACCGCTGCCCTTCAAATCCCCCGGCCTTAGTGCTCCCGCGAACCACTGCCTCGGCCCCACTGCCCGACCACACTCCCATGTCGCTAAGCAGCTCTCCGGTACACCCCGATTTTACTTTCGACGTATCAGGCACACGGAAAAGACCGGTAAGCGTTATGTTTTTGATAAGCAACTGCGCTATTTCTTTGTGAAACTCTCCCCCTTTTCCTAAATCACATAAATCCGGCACCGCTATCGGGAAGCCTTTTTTCTCGGCAATAATCCGAATTTGCGTCTCAGCCTTGGCCAAGTCAGCAATGAGCAAGCTTAGCGCCAAAAATACACAACTAATGATTTTTAAGCTTATGACTTTTCCCTTCATACTAACCTTAAAATTTTATCTTGTTTTGTTTATTTTTCGGTTATAACCTGCCATAGGCAACTGTAAGTAGGCAAGTCATTCTTAAAGGCATATTATATGAAATCTTTACTCGCTATCATCTTGGCATTTTCTCTTGTTTCCCTCGTTTCCTGTGCTTCCGGCGCTCGCGTGCAAATGCCTACCGAATTAGCAGCACCACAAATTCCAACTATTGTAGTTAATGCTCAGGCCTTCGAAGCTTCTTATCGCCCCAGCGTTTATCTAACCGCCGTAAAAGATATTCGCACCTCCCCTTTTTTAATCAAATACGACAACCGCAACGGCGAATCATTTACCGGCGATCTTGGTCTTAACGTTCAGTATGCTTTTCGCAAAGCCCTACGCTCCATCGGCTTCTCTGTCGTTGATAAAGCTTCAGTAGCTCTCTCCCCTAAAATCGAGCGCTGGGTAGCCACCAAAAAAGAAAATGAAATAACCTGCGAAGCTGCGCTAGCTCTCGACCTACTAGGCCCTGATGGCACAGCCATTAACACTTCCCATTATGAATCTTTTGATCGTTTACATAAAGATGCCGCCGAAGATGAAATCCTTTTAGGGTTAGGCCAAGTGATGTCCGAAGTCATCAAACAGGCTGTCGAAGATAAAGAAATAATGGAGCTGATTAAAGCCTATTAAATTGGCCCTGGGCACTACCTAACTATAACCTACTCCCCGGGGGGGGCAGCGTTCTTTTGCCCACTGCGCCCCCGCAAAGTTCGAACCTCACTGAACAAGATAAGCTTCCAGCTCCAGCAGCATTTGGTTGGCCCCATCAGGGCCGAAGCCGTGCGTCAGTTCAGCAATCGTCGAATAACTCCGCTCGTCCAAGGCGTTATCGACAAAAGCACGAATCCGTTGTTTAACAGCAAAAGCATTGCTGCGACGCAACACCGCCACCGTCAGAATATCATCAACATCATCACGATCGATGTCGCGGTCGAAAACATAGCTACTCAGAAAAGCAAGCAGCTTTGATTCCGCCCAACCGGTCAACTCAAAGGGTCGATAATAAAAATTATTTTCCAAGCAATCGCCCTTGCGATCCCATCCGAGAAAGTTGATGTGCAGCGCTTTTTCAAAAAAACGCGCTTCTTCAACCAACAATTTGGATTGATAACCCATGGCCTGCATTTGATTATGCAAACGTAAACTCCCAGCTTCCAAGTCCGAACGGGCGATAATAATCGCCAATCCCCGTTTGTTTCTTCGGAGCATATACCCCAGGCGGTTGCGTATTGTACCTCCAACCGCCACCTTCAGTGATGTTCCCATTGTTTTCTCCTTTTCAAAAACCTTTAAAGTGCCCAAGCACTACCGATCACTCAACCACACAGCAAAACTCATCGTTCATCTAAGCGAAAAGTTCCGCTACCAGGCTTATAATCGACAGTGCCTAGAAATTATCACTTACTCAAAAGAAGAAATATCAAAGAAACAGCCGCCAGGTATTAGGCGGTAAAGGAAAATAAATTCTCTGCCTTAAAAAACTCATAACCATGCTGATGCAAAATATTAAGTAAATCTAATATCTGATCTTGGCTAGCAAAAGAGCCATTGCTTTCAAATCGACAGCGCCAATGATTAATATAATCCCCTGCTCCCAACTGTTGTGGCCAGACTTGCGCCCCGCGATTAAAAACAGCCGTTAAACGCAGCCCCGAAATATTTATATTCTGCAGCCTAGCAATAAATTCCTGCCAATTGCCTGCCAGCTCAAAATAAACGTCAACACCATTAAGCTGCTTTACTCCCGCGCTGGCTTCACTGACCACCCGCTGCGGTTTAAAACTTGCACGATAATCAGCTCCTTTTAAAGAAGCCGGCGCTTCTCCTAAATGTCTAGCCACGGCTCGGGCAAATTCCTTAGTGCCCAGCATTGCTTTGCTCTGACCATCACGGAAAATATCTTTGGTATGCTTCCCGCTCTCCAGCGTTTTCAACCAAGCATTCTGCACAACATTAGCCGTCTCAATCTGTCCCAAATAAACAAGCATATAAATAGCCGACTGCAACAAGCCGGATGGATTAGCCGTATTTTTACCCGCATGGCGTGGTGCTGAACCATGTATCGCCTCAAACATCGCCGCCTCGGCACCAATATTCATCGCCCCCGAAATGCCCACCGAGCCACTGAGCTGCGCAGTCACATCCGACAAGATGTCCCCATACAAGTTAGGAAGAACCACCACATCAAAATTCTCCGGCTGCACAGCCAACTTCGCCGCTCCAATATCTACTATCCAATGCTCGGCGACAATATCCGAATAATCTCTGGAAAGCTGATCGAAAATACTATGAAAAAGCCCATCGGTTTTTTTCATAATATTGTCTTTGGTCATGCACGTGACCTTTTTTCTCCCGCAATGTCGCGCATACTCAAAAGCAAAGCGCACAATTCTTTCACAGCCCTGGCGCGAAATCAGCTTAACGCTTTCACAAACATCTTTGGTTTGCTGATATTCTATCCCCGAATATAAATCCTCTTCATTTTCACGAACAATAACCAGATTCATACTCGGGTGAAGTGTCGGCACAAACGGCGCATAAGACAAACAAGGCCGAACATTGGCATACAATCCCAACGCCTCGCGCACAGTGACATTTAAGCTGCGATAGCCACCGCCTTGTGGCGTCGTAATCGGAGCCTTCAAGAAAACCTTTGTTGACTTAATTGAATCCCATGCCTCTTGAGTGATACCTTGCGTTACTCCTTGCAGATAAAGTTTTTCACCGATTGTCACCTCTTGCGGCTCAATACGCGCACCCGCCTCTTTAAGAATAAAGAGCGTTGCTTCCATGATCTCCGGTCCAATACCATCACCATGCGCAACTGTTATCGGAATTAGTCCGGCCATCACGCCCCCGTCTTATAACAAATCTTCAATTATACTGCGCGCCGCGCGTTTCCCGGCACCCATTGCTAAAATCACAGTGGCTGCACCGGTGACAATATCACCTCCGGCATAAACATTCTTCTTCGAAGTGCGCCCATCCTCCTCGCTGGCTTTAATCGTGCCATGCTTGGAAACTTCAATGTCTTGTGTCGTCTCAGGAATAAGCGGATTTGGTCTATTACCAATGGCGATAATAACAACATCGCATGGTATTTCAAACTCACTGCCCGCAACTACATGCGGCTTACGACGCCCACTTTGATCCGGCTCACCCAACTCCATACGCACGCACTTTACAGCCTTAACAAAACCCTTCTCATCGGCCAAAATTTCTATCGGGTTACATAACAGATTAAAATCAATGCCCTCCTCATGAGCATGATGGATTTCAGCTTTGCGCGCCGGCATTTCTTCTTCGCCACGACGATAAACAATAATCGATTTATCCGCACCCAAACGCAGCGCCGTGCGCGCAGCGTCCATCGCTACATTACCACCGCCAACTGTCACTACGCGCCGACCATTAATAATTGGTGTGCGCGAATCTTCTTTATAGGCGCGCATCAAATTACTGCGCGTCAAATACTCATTGGCCGAATAAACACCGATACTGTTCTCCCCGGGAATCTGCATAAAACTCGGCAGTCCCGCGCCGGAACCAACAAAGACAGCATCAAACCCTTCTTCGTCCATCAACTCGTCAATGGTGGCACTTTTGCCGACAATAAAATTCTTAACTACTTTCACGCTTAATTGCTGCAAAGACTCGATCTCGCTCTGCACAATTTCTTTCGGCAGACGAAACTCCGGAATACCATAAACTAAAACCCCGCCCGGTTCATGGAGCGCTTCAAAAATAGTTACATCAAAGCCTTCTTTTGCTAGCTCACCGGCCGCAGTTAACCCGGCCGGACCAGAGCCCACAACGCAAACCTTCTTGCCATTTTTCGGTTTAACTTTGATGTCCAACTGATCGCTGTGCTCTCGCGCCCAGTCTCCGACAAAGCGCTCCAAATTACCAACAGCAATCGCTTCACCCTTTCTCCCCAGAATACAAAGTCCCTCACATTGATCTTCCTGCGGGCAAACGCGCCCACAAATAGAAGGAAGCGTATTACATTCTTTGAGCACTTGCGCGGCATCGCGAAAACGATTCTCCGCAAGACACTTAATAAACTCCGGTATTTTCACCCCCACCGGACAACCGGCAACACAAGCAGGGTTCTTACACTGTAAGCAGCGCGCAGCTTCCCGTGCTACCTCTTGCGCCGCATAACCATAAGGCACTTCGGCAAAATTACGTATTCTTTCTTCGGGCATCTGCTCCGGCATTGGCGTTTTAATAAAACGCTCGTTTACTGGCGGCTTCTTTTCTGCATTATCACTCATTGTTCTGTCCCCAACTGACAAATATGCTTATCTTTCGCCTTCTGCTCAAACTCTCGGTAACTACCAAGGCGCTTAAGCATCGAATCCCAATCAATTCCGGCAGCATCAAATTCCGGCCCGTCAACACAGGCAAACTTGGTTTCTCCAAAAACCGTCACACGACAGCCGCCACACATTCCTGTGCCATCAATCATAATCGGATTTAAAGAAGCAAAAGTTTTAATGCCCGCACCCACAGTAAGCACCGTTGTCGCTTTCATCATCGGCGCCGGACCAATTACCACACAAAAATCAAATTTCTGACCTTCCGCCAATAGCTGCTTAAAAATATCGCTAACAAATCCCTTCTGACCATAAGAACCATCGTCAGTCGCGACAAATAATTTATGACTCTGTGCTTGCATCTCCTGTTCTAAAATCAGTAAGCCCTTATTACGTGCCCCAATGATAGTAGAAACGTCATTGCCCGCTTCTTTTAGGGCGGTAACAATCGGATATAAAGGAGCTATTCCCACACCGCCACCGATACACAATGCGCGGCCAAAATTCTCAATATGCGTCGGCTTACCTAAAGGTCCGGCAAGATCAGAAACATGCTCGCCCTCATTGAGCAGCCCCAACTCAGTAGTAGAAGCGCCGATAGTTTGGAAAATTATCTCTATCCAGCCATCATCCTTACTGGCATTAGCAATCGTAAGCGGCAAGCGCTCACTATGATTATTGGCTCGCACCATAATAAACTGTCCGGCTTTGCGCCTTTTGGCAATGTGCGGCGCATCAATTCTAAATCGATACACTTGCTCTGAAAGCTGCTCTTTTTTTAGTATTTGTGTCATTTTCCCCCTAAATGGCCTTTGAACCTGCAAGGCCCAGACCCTAGCACGACATGGTAATTCAGTAAAGTTATCAACGACGGATAAGATGCTAGAATCAAACAAAAAAACGAACACGCTGAAGCTTATTACCTGGACTTAGTTCTTAAAACTACCCACTCTTTTTTACCAAGAAATCTTTATAGATTTTTACTAATCAACTCCTAACACAACAAAATTTTTAAACTCTCCATAAGCATAATACCGGCCGTAGTTGCGATGACCGATTAAAGAATGGATGCGTAAGGGGCAATTAATAACAGGGACAATGGAGGTTATATGAAAGGTTTTCTTAAATTTATGGTTAGCGCTTTAGTGCTTTCCAGTTTTGCAATAACACAAAATAGCTGGGCTGGTTTTGGTAAAGGTGTTGCCAAAATAAGAGTGCACACTGAGAAACTAACAAAAGTCAGCGGACACTATGGACTCGGCAAGTAACATGGCTGCAGCTCTACCGATTACGTGCTAAGTGAAATTAATTCTCAACTTAAGCAGGCTTATTCTTTGCTAGTAACCAATAGCGAGGAACATTTCGCCGAGGGTCTCATCAAAAACACTTGCGCTATCTCCCCAGGCCTAAAGTGGATCAAGATGCCTTCTAACGTTGAGAACATTATTGCACTCATCTATTCGCTAAGGACTACTGATGCTAGCGGCTATACGCTAAGATATCCATCTTTTAACCGAATGAATTTCGCACTAGTTAACATTGACCTCTCCCACACCACGATCCGTGAAGGCGCTGTTAGCAGCTATCGAAAAAAGTAATCATCCCTATTACGATACCCAACGGTGCTCCTTTTGCTTATGCTGGTCCATTTATCAAGGATACCAATGACAAGTATGAATCGAATAACGGAGACTCAGGTTATGGAGAAGAAGAACATGATATATTTTATATTGATGTTTACGGCCTCAGCCGCCAGCTGACTGATAACGAAATTAGAAACTATAGTTCAGATTATGATTATGGCAAAAAACTTTACACTGCTTTGAGAAGTAAAAATGGAGATCTGTATTCGCTAGTCAAAGCTACAGGGAAATCAAACTATACGGGCTTGCCAACAATGAACAGGTTTGTATGTATGACATGCCCTCACATTTTAGCTGGACATGCTACCAAACAGGCAATTGCAAATGTGACGTTACCTAAGAGTCTTGTTCCTACGACAATAAATTCTTTGTCTGTGATAAATATGCAAACTGCGGTTGCGTAGCTAAACCAGAATATGGCCAAGACGTTGTCTCCTGCGGTGACAAAACTCCGCTCTGTGATCCCGAAACCAAATCATGCACGTGCCAATGAGCTAGAAATCAACAAGACTATCACGAAAGGGGCCACACAAAGGCCTCTTTCTTATTTGGCCTGCAATATGCAGTGTCTAATATCCAGGCTCAGCACAATCTCATAATCTAAAATTTGGATTTGACTTTCGCTGATCTTTCACTTACTGTGAATTTGGTTACAAGGTTTGGAAACCATTTGTTTCCTTTGTTATTGGAATTTTCTAAGGGAGATAAGGACATGGGAGAAAAAGCTATCCAGATTTCTGGCATTAACACAGGCGAATTAATCCAATCATTAAACGAAGCGCTGGCCGAGGAATGGCTTGCTTTTTATCAATATTGGATTGGCGCTCGACTTATGGAAGGCCCGATGCGTAGCGAAGTTGAACCAGAGCTACTTCTGCATGCTACGCAAGAACTCAATCACGCCGTGCTTGTTGTAAACAGAATAATTCAGCTCGGAGGAACACCTATTTTGACTCCGGAAGACTGGTTCAAATATACAAAATGTCCTTACGAAAAGCCCATTGATCCTTACATCGAGGTTATTCTTGAGCAGAACCTCAATGGCGAAAGATGCGCTATCAGTCGCTATAGTTCCATTGCCAACATGACTTCCGGAAAAGATCATTCCACTCATCAAATGGCCACGCAGATACTTAATGAGGAAATTGAACACGAGCAGGATATTGAAGACTGGATTAAAGACATCCATATTATGAAGGAAAATTTCAAGAAGCTGCGTCTGTAAGCCATTAAAAAATAAAACGGCTGCCGTAGCTACTAAACCGCTCCCCATTTGAGCTTATGTGATAGCACATCAAAATAGTTCCGCGACTGTGATTTGGCATAACGAACAAAATGCGCAGAGAGCGAGACATGGATCTCATCACCCAGGGCAATCTCCTGCCCTACTTGTCCATCAATAGTAAGATACATCTTTTTTGTGTTCTCTACGGAAGCATATTGTTCATCAGCTATTGTCATTCTTAGTTTCACGTCTCCCGGCAGAACCAGCGGGCGGCTGGTAAGAACATGAGAGCAAATCGGCGTCACTAATAAAGCGCTAATTCGCGGATGAACAATAGCACCGCCGGCTGCCAGTGAATAAGCAGTGGACCCTGCCGGTGTAGCAATAATAATTCCGTCACCGCGAAAGTAAGCGGCGTTTTCATCGCTATTGATAAAAAGGTTAATGCCATAGATTCGACCTAACGCCCCTTTGCCAATAACCACATCATTTATGCCGCGAAAAGACATTACGGACTGGCCGTCGCGAATAATCTTTCCTTCCAAAAGTTGTTTTTTTATTACCCCAACTTCCCCGCGCAAAGCTAATTCCAGCACCGTTAAATAGTCATCTACCGAGCATTCAGTTAAATACCCCAAGGTGCCAACATTGACGCCGATAATCAGCGGGCTTTGTTCCCCAATGTTTCTAGAAACACTGATTAAAGTACCGTCGCCACCAAAGACAACTACCGGATCACACTCTTTTAAAAGCCCAATCCGGGAAAGCAAGCATTTTTTGTTCTCCACACATTGCGCCAATTGTTCATCAACTCGAAAAGCAATCTGTTTTTCGTTAAGCCAAGCAATTAACTCCAGCGCCAAGTGACAAGCCTGAGGATTTGTCGGCTTACCAGCAATACCCACTTTTTTCTCATCAAGAGCCATAAAACTTTCCTTAGTCTATTTTGTTTCCTCACGAAACGGCACCCCGGCCACAGTAGAAGAAAGCATTCCCGGTATTCCGGTAACTCCGTTGTAAACATTCATATACGCATCTTTCGGCTTTTCGGGTAAGGCGTCAGTTACATATAATGGCTCTTCCCCGGCTACCTGCAAAGCAGCATTCCCTACCAAGTAAATCGCATAGGGAGGGAAAATTACTACGGTACCAATGTTTAAAATACTTCGCCCCAAACCGTAACCATAAAACCAGTTTTCACTATACTCTTCCAACTTCTTTTCTGCTTCTTCGGGGGTCGGAGACTTTTGTTCGCCCGAAGCCAAACTTCCGACAGAAACGCTAGGTGGAACACTCGCATTCTTGACTAAATCATTATCGATTGCTGTGCTCTTATCCTTCTGGGCAGTAGAACATCCGCTCATCAGAGTTAATAACAATAAAGATACTAGCAACCTAATTATACTCATGCCTTTTTAAATAAGAATTTCCTAAAACGAGCTAACAATCTTAAGCCTTCACGGATTATTATTAATAGCGTTCCGGAAGTATTACAAATATGAACATTTACAATTATTTATTGACGTTTCCTAATCGGAAACGACTAATCTTGTGAAGGCTTAGTCTTCGTCTCCCCATAGTTTTGCTTCGCAAAACTTGCCCCCTCTGGGGGCTTTTGAATAGAAACTCAGTAAAGGTCGTGAACGGGTACCTAACAATCTTAATGTATCACAGCAAATAAAATCTGGAACTTTTACAGATGATCATACATCTAAATAGCGGAGACTACGTCAATAAAACATTATTGATGAAACCCCTGCTAGCTGTTAAACTTTATTTATAAATTACAATAGTATTTTAATTAGAAATTAAGGAGGCCCGATCATGGCAACTACAAAGAAAGCTGCCGGAGCATCTAAGAATTCTAACGGTGGAAACGGAGGCAATGGCTCTTCTTCTGAGCGTTCAACAAAGTCTTCAACTTCCCCTATTCATTCAGCGCAAGCTTATAATGCCTCTATGGTTACAAAAACAAATGAAAGGGATACGGATAGGGTAATACCTTCTCCAAATACTCCCACAACCCACGAAGCAAGCAGATCAGTTACTAGACCTGATAGTAATGCTATCGCCAGCCGCGCATATCAAATCTGGAAAGCCGAAGGTTGTCCTGAAGGACGTAGCGATGATCACTGGCTGCAAGCTGAAAGAGAACTAAGAGGGAAATAAAATTAGGCCAGGCAAACGCGATTAAAACATGTTTGAACATTATTTTTCACTATTTGCTTTAATTGCGTTCGCCGCTTTGATCATTTTAATCTTTCTCGCGCTCAGTATCTTTCTGGGGCCGAAGCGCCGCACCCCCATGAAAGAAGACCCGTTTGAGTGCGGCACTATTAGCTCCGGCACATCAGGTCAACGCTTCGGGGTAAAATTCCTGTTAGTCGCTGTTTTGTTTGTTGTCTTTGATGTGGAAGTAGTTTTTCTCTACCCCTGGGCCATACAACTGGCAGAAATGGGTTGGCCCGGTTTTTGGCTGGCCATGCCTTTTCTTTTTATCCTAGAAATCGGACTTCTTTATATATACAGAAGACGCGTCTTGGATTGGCTCTAACAATTCTTTTATTAAACCAAAACTTTCTCTCAGATTATCAAAGCGCTTCTTTTCAAGAAGATCGCGCAATACTCCCAAACGATCGAGCAAATACCCATTTTTATGCTTGTGCGCGCCCTTCCAAAGGACTTCTGTTTTTACCCGCAATTCATTAACTGCCAATAGTTTTTGTTGCTCGGATAAATTAGGAAAACAAAGCAATTTGCTTATCGCGACAATTCGATAACGATCCATCGCTATCTGCGAATGGGACAACTGATCTGAATGCCCGCCATATTTCACTACCAGCACATCATTTAATAACCCCAGCTCATATTGGGCAGTAACTCTGAGCCAAAGCTCGTAATCCTCACAAACAACAAAATCCTCGTCAAAACCGCCAAACTCATCAAACAAACTCCTTTCCATCAACACTGACGATGGACTAATACAGCAAAGTTTTAAACTATTCTTAAACACATCACCTTCAGGCTTGCGATGATGCTTGCATTGATTGGCAAAGCGCCCATGGCGAAACCAATTTTCCTCACACTGACAAATGCGATATTGGGAATGCTTATGCAAATAAGCTAACTGTTTTTCCAATTTTTCCGGTAACCATTGATCATCGGAATCAAGAAAAGCTAAATATTCGCCGCTACTATGCCGCACTCCTAAATTGCGCGCTTTAGCCACACCACCATTAGGGACGCTTATCCAAATGTGCCCTGCCCCCTCAACCTTCTCTTTAATTACTGCCAAATCCTCTATAGACCCATCATCAATAACAATAAACTCAAAATCATGGTAGGTTTGTGTCAGCACCGAATCCACAGCACGGGCAAGCATTTTTTCTCTATTATAAGCGGGAATAATTACGGAGACTTTGTTCATTTTTGGCCAATAATTACGGTAATTTTCATCGACAAAAACATCCGGGAAAATGATTGACTATCTAACACAATTATATAAATACGTTCAATCGGCCTAAATGCATCCAGGCTATTTTAACAATTTTTTTAACCAAGGAGAACGAACATGCGGCATAGTAAGTTTATGATCTGTGGCCTTGTAATTTTGCTCTCTAGCTGTTCCGGAAGTGGAGGCGGAGATGAGGCAAGCATAGATACCAACAATACTCCAGGCAGTAACACAGAACCGGGCGCAACAAAATGCGGACTAATCAACAATGGAGAATTAGTTAATCCACCTGTTTACACAGATGCACCAACAGCCACTTTGATACGAGTAATTGATTCCAATCTTGTGCAAATCTCTGTCAATGGTAGTGAAAAGCTAGTTAAGCTCCAGGGTCTAGGCGCAACTACAGGATTCAATAATACTGCGGCTGAGAATCTCTATGCCCAACTAAGTTTGAAAACCCTACACTATTTTCCGGCCGGCGACTGCACAGCTGAAACAGCTTCCGGTATTGCCGAAGTCGGACAAATCGTTACCGCCGATGGCCAAAGCTTTGGCGAAGAAGCTCTCGATGAACATATCGCCGGAGTGATTGAAACCTCAGATAATTGCAACGTCTCTGCCTTAGCCGGATGTTACTCCCTGATTTCCGATCCCTCTGCCGCTTCATCTTCATCCGAGGGCTCTTCCTCTTCGTCCAGCACCGTAGATACCAAACAAGTCGGAGACTTCCTTTGGAAGCCTGATTCAGAAAGCGGTTACAATCCCGGTGGCGTAACGATTTTGCTTAATCCTTGCGATGTAAACGTTTTTGTTAATGGCCAGCAGATTCGCGAGTATCCGACAGGAAATGGACGTTGTACAACTGTTCGTTCCGGTTCTAGCGGCTGCAGCTATGGCACGAACATAAAAGTTGAAATACTGGAAAAAGAAACAGGCAACCCTGTTTATTTTGGCAGTCAGCCTTACTTAATGATTGATAATGGCTGTGACCGCACCGAATTCGAGGGCGTCGGTTCTGCTGGCGGTTCAAGCTCAGAAGAAGTAGCTTATGCTTGCGACACCATGCCCGGCACAGTAAGTTATTCGCCGCAAAGCGAACAGTGCGGGGGCAACGCCGCTGTTACATTAAGCGGAGATTTTGCTGGAGCGTTTAGCGTGCAATTACGCTTACCCGATGGGGGTGACCGTTTAGATGAGGGATGCGCCCTTGCTTCTTGCAGCCCTTATAAAGTGCAGAATTATATAGATGGCAGTGGAACAAAAACTGCATGTTTCGGCGCACCTGGAAATGCTAACCTCATGGTTCCGATTGTTCATACATCTATTAAAATGGCCGGTGATGACAGTGATCCGGATCGTTTTTGTATTCCTGATGCATCAACTCCGGTTAATTAATAATTAACCAGCAGAGCGCCGTCGTATTAAAAACCCGGCGGCGCTTCTCTTCATTACTTCGCTTTCAAAATATCCCTAATCTCACCCAGTAGCACTTCTTCTCCGCTGATCTTCGGAGCTGTTTCTCCTTTTTTGTGTAGTTTATTAACCGCCTTCACCAACATAAACATAGCAAAAGCGACAATTGTAAAATCAAATACTGTCTGTAAGAAGGTTCCATAATTCAAAGTGACAGCCGGCACATTACCCGCCGCTTCTTTTAAAGTCATCTTAAGGCCAGTAAAATTAACACCACCAATCACAAACCCTAAAGGCGGCATAATCACATCGCTAACAAAAGAAGAAACGATCTTCGTAAAAGAAGCTCCAATCACAATACCCACAGCCATATCCACCACATTTCCCTTAGCTGCAAAATCTTTAAATTCTTTTAAAATGCTCATGATAGTCTCCCTTGTTTTCAAACCAAACTGCCACCCCAATATACTAAACGTATGCCCTTTAATCCAGATAGGGGCACGCTGTGCGTGCCCTTGTTGAGAATACCACGTCGCATAATGCATGAACAGCGCAGCCCTACGGCATAAAAACATTTTTTCCAACCCAAAATATCAATTGCCTTTTCCTATCCTGTCTTGTAAAAATAGTTAACAGTAGGGCACGTACAAAAATTTCGCTATTCTTCATTAATAATTATTTCTTAGCCCGCAAGGAAAACCGCCATGAAAAACTATATTACTGCGACCATATTATTATTTGTCATTTTCGCAGGCCACACTCCTAACGTTCTGGCGCAAGAGAAGTTTAAGATTGGATTTATCGGCGCTATGACGGGACCTTTTAGTTCATACGGCGGATATAAGGCAGTATCAATGGCGATAGATGATATAAATGCCCGCGGCGGAATCTTGGGTCGCCCTGTCGAGCTCATCGCCGAAGACGGTAAAGGCAACGGCCTAACAGCAGTAACCGCCATGCATAAGCTAATTAATATTGATAAAGTTAAATATGTTCTAGGCGGGCATAGTTCACCGGAGTCAGTACCTATCGCCCCAATCGCCGAGGCAAACAAAGTAATTATGTTAGCGACCGTTTCTGCTTCTCCCGCACTAACCAATGCCGGAGATTATGTATTTAGAACTTGCCCGGCAAGCACGAAACAAAGTGAACGCTTATTTGATTATCTAAAAACAAAAAAAGAAATTAAGAGTATTGGAATTCTATATGAAGAAACAGCCTATGCTCAACCAATGGCGGAAAAACTTAAAGAGCTTGCCATTCCCGCGGGCATTAATGTTGCCTTTTTTGAAGGGTATAATTCGGAAGAAACAGACTTTCGACTACTATTAATCAAACTTAAAGGGAAGAAGGTTGACGCTCTAATCTTCTCGCCGCAAAATACTGAATCGGCGATGCTGGTCCTAGCCCAACAAAAAAATCTTCACTTAAATCTCCCGATAATTGGCAATGATGTTTTAGGGGGCTTACCGCTGCCGGAAGAGCAAAAAGCTGCTCTCACGGAGGGAATAGTTTATGCGGAACCGGAATTTTCCTCGGAAGGAGAAGACTATATTAATTTTGCAAAACGATATAATCAAAGATCCGGTGTGGGAGATCTTCAGTTTGGCATGTGGATGGCCGAAAGTTATGATGGGGCTAGAATACTAGCCGACGTTATCAATCGCTGCGGTGATGACACAGAAAAAGTCAAACAGTGCCTATACCAAGTAAAAGATTATCCGGGCATATCGGGTAAAATCTCAATTGATAGTAATGGCGATGGCCTTCGTGCATTTAAGTTGATTCAAATCGTAAACGGCAAAAAACAATCAATAGAGTAAAATATGCGCATAGCTAAATATATTGTTTTATTTTTCCTGACAGTTTTATTAGGCGAAAGCTATGCGCAAACCGCAAAAGCTAACACAGTAAATATTGGGGCAATTTATGCGCTAACAGGAGAGGCCTCATATTGGGGAACTTTCGGGTTAAATGGATTGCGTTTAGCAATTGAAGAGGGAAACGCCCAGGGGGGAGTAAATGGGGAACCCATAGAACTATTAGTGCAGGATAGTCAAACACAGCCGGCAAACGCTGTTTCCGCTTATCAGTGGCTAACAAAAGTTCAAGGGGCAAGGGTAATATGTGGAGACATATGGAATTTCCTCATTGCATCTTTTATGCCTTTAGCGGGGCGTGATGGGGTGCTACATTTAGCCTCATTGACAGCCCCTGTCACCCAATCACCGGAAACCTTTTTTAGCGTTGGGACAAAGAGTAGTTCTATAACAAATGCACTAAACGTATTTTTTGAGAACAATAAAGACATAAAAAGAGCTGCGATATTTGCTTGGGACGATGACTGGGGAAAAGGTTATCTGGAACAATGGAAAACTGCCAGCAAAAAATATAATGTGGAGATAATTTATCAAAACCTAAATCCAAATAACTTTAGCTATGATTATCGAGCCGATGTAGCAAAGGCGATAAACAAGAAGCCTGACCTAGTGTTCATCAGTCATCATGCACAGATTATTATAAAACTCTTCGCCGAACAAAAATATTTCCCTAAGTTTCTCAGCACAAACAATATCACTGAAATTTGGTATAGGAAGTTATTAGATAGCAAACTCTTAGATGGCGTATACTATACCGATTGGCCTCCGGAAGGAAACTTCGTGACGGCATATCAAAAGCGATTTGGTGATTACCCCTTATTTTCAGCGGGTGATAATTACGATATGGGTAAACTCATAGTAGCCGCTTTAAAAAACAATAAAACTAATCCGGCTAGTTTTATCCAAAACTACAAAGGTCCCTCCGTAACAGGATCACTAGACTTCACCACTTCTCATTGGGGCAATTATAGCGAAGCGTCATTAATGAAAGTTATTAATGGAAAACTCACTAATGTGTCGCTCGATCTAAATAGCAATAAGTGAAGGGAGATAAATGACTAGAAAGTTTATTTTTAGCGCACTCTTCTTTATTCTTGCCCTTATGTTTCTTCCTCCAGCTTTTGCCAGCGAGAGCAACAAAAAGATTTTTAAGTTAGGAATAGCTCTGCCCTTATCTGGAGGTGCTGCCTGGATGGGTGATTCGGCGAAGAAAGCAGTTGATTTGTATTTTCTCAAAACCCCGGAAGCCAAAGAGCGGCTAGAAGTTATTTATGAAGATGTCGCTACGAATAATATCCCTCAGGGCATAAGCGCCGTTCGCTCATTAATAGAGATACAGAAAATAGATGCTTTAATCTTGTTTGTCACTCCCGTAGCTATGGCCGTCGCTAACGATATTGACCGCTATCAGATCCCAACAATTACTATCACCGGAGGGAACGCAGCAAAGGGGCATAACTATATAGTTAATATTTGGCATTCTCCAAACGCCGAGGCAGATGCCGTTTACGGAGAAATCCTAAAACACCCAGAGTGGTCTTCGCTTGGGGTTATTACCTCAGAGCAAGAATCAATGATTGTTAGAACTCAGGCACTAATGGCAGCGTTTGAGCGCAACACTGCAACTAAGATAATAGCCATTAACGAGACCCTCATTAACGAAAGTGTCATAGATTTATTGGCTATTAAAACTAAGCAGAAAGCTCCTTCCGCTGTCATCCTTAATCTTATGCCCGGGCAAGTTAGTTTGCTAGCCAAAAAGTTAAAAGAGAAACACTATTCGGGACAAATCATTGGCTGCATGACTATGGCCGATCAACGAGAACAAGAAATGGCCGCTGGAGCATTAAATGGCGCTTTGTATGTTGACTCCAATCTCAGCGATAGCTTTTCAAGCCTCTATAAGAACACCTATCAAACTAACCCGCCGCCAGTATCAGCTAATACCTATGACGCTCTAAGCATAATAGACGATGCTGTAAAAAAAGGGTTAGGCCAAGATCGCGAACAGCTAAATACTGCCCTTCGCGTAAAAAACTTCTCCGGCGCCTTAGGAAAGTTTTCCTTCATTGATAATGGCCAAAATGAGTTTGATCTAAAAGCCAAGATGCTAAAGGTCCCCGATATGCGGTAGGGGTACGCTGCCACATATCGCCCACAGAGAAAATTATTGCGTGGCATTTCGTGGAGCGCGACCCATGTTGTGAGCGTTGGTGAACAACTGGGTCGCCAACGCATCGCTATCCCCAAGCACTAATGCGCAGCGATATCGTGGTGGCTAATGCCGAGAACAACTTTGCATATATCAAACCGTATGCGGCCCAGTCGCTCCGCAACATGGGTCGCACTCCACAAGCACAGCATATTATTCACCGTGAAATTTTGCGGCGGGTTATTCGCTTTGCAATCGTTGGCGGGCAAGCCACATATCATCAACGTCGAAAGGAACTTTGATGCCGAGAACTAAACCGCCGTGGGCAGTATCAACGGCTTCTTTACGCGCATTATAAATTTCGTTTACTGTGGCTATTTGTGTTTGCGTGGGCGAGAACCATTCTAAAGCAGTGCCTTTTTCCACGCGGTTTTTCATTTCTACCCAAGCAATTTGCGTTTCCGCATCATAACTTTTAACACGCGCCGCGTAGCGGTGCGTGTGTGGGGCTGAATAGCCGTCATTATAGTTTTGCCCATATTCTTCCGGGCGCTTAACCAAAAAACCTGTAGTCATAGTTCTATTTTGTGTGGCTATGAGTTCCATCAAATTCTCTTTATTAAACTCACGCCCGGCAATCATATCATCAATGGCTCGCCGATAAGCGCGCGCCACAGTAGCCACATAATATTCAGACTTGGTGCGCCCTTCGATTTTGAGGCTGCAAACCCCAGCCGCATGAAGTTTATCAATGAGTTCAATAGCGCAAAGGTCTTTGGCATTCATTAAGTAAGTGCCGTTTTCGTCTTCATCAATAGGAAAGCTCTCTTTCATGAAGTTCTCTTCGGCATTAGACCAAGGATGCACGACATAATCACCTTTTAGCGGTGCATACTCGCGTTCTTTAACCGCTTCGTTTTCATACTCCACAAAGCTCTGCCTATCGACAGCTAACTTATACTGCCAGCGACAAGAATTAGTGCAAACACCTTGATTAGCATCGCGGTGATTTAGATAATTAGAAATCAAACAGCGCCCGGAGTAGGCCACACAAATTGCCCCATGGACAAAAGCTTCCAATTCTATCTCCGGCACACGGGCATGCATTTCGGTAATCTCGCCAAGCGACAACTCGCGCGAAAGTATTATGCGCTTTACGCCTAACTCATGCCAAAACTTCACATCAAGCCAGTTAGTCACATTAGCCTGAGTGGAAAGATGCACCACAGTGTCGGGCTTCAGTCGCAGGCACTCTTTAATTAGCCCGGTATCAGTCATAATAAACCCATCAGGGCCTAAATCCGACATTTCCAGAAAAGAATCTAAAAAGCGCTGAATCTTAGTGTTGTGCGCGTAGATATTCATGGTCAGATAAAGCTTTTTGCCCAAGTCATGCGCAAGCTTTATCCCTTCTTGCAATGAGTCCTTAGTAAACGAGTTTTCGCGCGCCCGCAGAGAAAATATCGGCACGCCGGCATAAACAGCATCAGCCCCATAAGCAAAAGCATAGCGAAGCTTTTCCGAATCCCCTGCCGGCATCAATAGTTCAGGCGCTCTTTTCTCCATTTTAACCTTTTAAAACGTCCATCATTGAGAACATTTTGCCGCTCTCCCCTGCGCTACCTTTCTTGTTTAGAAAATCCAAGCAATCCACCACGCCATCAGCATAAATTTGCCTGCCGTTTACATTGTGCGTAAAACTAATCAGCACGCTTTCATCGGGCGATTTTAGCGAATAAGTATGCCAAGCGTGGCCTCCCAAGAAGCTCTCAGGCACGCCCAAACGCTTTTGCTCTTCCGGCTCTCTAAGCGGCTTAATGTCACCATCTTTAATCGGCAGGCCCAGCTTATTAAAATAAGGCACTGTCGCGCGCGCCGTGCCGCTAATATCAGCCTTACCCCTCTGATGGCTCTCCACTATCTCTAAACTATATCCCTTAAAAGCCTCAGGGAAATTATCGGCCGCATACTGAATCATAGATAACAAAGCGACAATCTGCTTCCCTGTATTCGGAGCAACCACGGCGATAATACCGGCATCGGCAATCTTCTTCTGCGCCGCCGCCATATCGACACCCGTAGTGCCGCAAACAAAATTGATTTTCTTGGAGCAATAAAACTCGATATTTTTATTCACCGCCGATGGGTGAGAGAAATCAACTATAGTTAAGCCGCCATAGTCTTTTTTTATCTGGTCAATAATCGCTTTCCCATCTGGCTTAATCAGCGCAATCTCTTGGCCTTCAATGCTCGTCGAAGCCGCCGTAATCTCAGGCCCCGTAAAAGCAAAAGGAACAATTTTATAAGAACTCTTTTTCGCAATAGTCTTTGCCGCCAGTGACGACATATTCCCCGGTAGGCCGTTAATCATTATTTGCATAGTTTTCCTCCGCTAAAATAGACAGGCAAAAGCTATAGCACCGACATATAATGATTTCAAATAGGTAGGATTGAAAGGAATTATTGAAGACAAACAGCAAAATCCTAAAACATAACAACGAGCGGGGGCGAAGAGATGGTTTTCTCCGCCCCCCTTTGATTACTGAACCCAAACTCGGAGGCCTTGGCGAGCGAGGTAAATAGGGATTACTTGATATCCCGCATTCACAAGCTTGGCCTCCATCTGACGCTTCTGCGGCATCAAGCCGTTTGTAAGGAGCGTAACCGTTCCTCCATCGCCACCAGCACCATTTACCTTAGCACCGACACACCCAAACTCTTTCGAAATATCAATGATATTGTGGAACTGAGGGTTAACCAGCGCCGGGTGCATTGCTTCTTGCTCACGAGTATTGGCGTTCATCGCCTCACCAAACAAGCGAAAATCACCCGAGCATAAGGCGTCTTTGGCCTGGCTTGCAATACGACGAAGCGCAACCATATGTGGATTGTTTTTAGCATGCGAGCCAAGCTTTTCAATTACTTCTTCATGAACCTTGGAAGAATTGTGAGGCTTACCCACATACACTAAGCAGAATCGCCGCTCCAGCTCCCACCACAAACTATCAGGAAGTTTAATTGGAGAAACGACACCATGAGGAAACTCGCGCATTTCGATGAAATTGATTCCACCAAAAGCGGCCGCTAATTGATCCTGAATACCGCTTTGCTGCCTCAGCTTAAGCGTCTCGACCTCATGGGCCAAGCGCGCCACTTCTGCCGCAGCCAAACGACCAGGTGTCAGGGCATCTAATGCACCAATCAGCGCAACAACCAGAGCTGCCGAGCTTCCAGTAGAAGCTCCAGGAGGCATTTGAGAGTGAATAGAAATCTCTAAATGCACATTTTCCGGAATCGGAACCATCTCCAGCGCTGCTTCAATAAGAGGATTTTTGTCGTAGCCACTTCCCAGCTCATAATCATACGAGCTTTGGAAGTTTTCCAGATACAGCGTAATCCGACGTTTACGACATTCCCGAACAACGATCTGCACCTCCACGAATGGATAAATGCAGAAATTGAGGATCATGCCAATAAGGGCAAACCATGTGTCTGTCCATCCTCCCTCGTCGCAGATACGACAAGGGGCGACAGCGTTGATAATTTTTGTGATACGCCCTCTTGGTTTTCCTGACATTACAACCTCCTTCGTGCCCGCAGGCAGGTTTTGTAAAACCTTTGCTGTTTGTCTTCAGCAGGCAAAGCAGTTTTCCCTGCTGAAAACATTTTATCTTTTCACTGATAAGCTTTTGAAAGAACGGGACCAATAAGGATAGTCCAATAACACGGTATTTTTGCAACAATCAAGGCGAGAAATATAAATAAATAGATCCAGCAATAATTTTAAGGGTTACCGCACCTTATCAGGATCTTAAAAGGTACCCCTGCTCATGTATTTCGTCAGGGATACCTATCTATAAGCAGTCAAAAAGTTTTAGTGGGCCGTTTCCTGTGATAGTTCAGGCGCCTTGCCTGCGGCCGCATCAGCTTTCTTCAGAATCTCGTTTACTTTGGCAGTATCTAACCAAGTGACATCTCCTGAACCAACATCGTAAACACCACCCACTATTTTAACAGTGCCTTTTTTGACCAAATCTCTCACTGCTACGCTTTTGGTAAGAAGCTCTTCTATCGTCTGCCAAATATTTTCAACAATGGCTAAAGGAATAACTTCGCCACCGCGCAGATAAGGGAAAGCCTCTACGGTGCGCTTAGCTGCCGGTGCAATGTGCGACAGAGGTAGACCAATATGTTTTTCTAAATCATGTCCTTTTTCTCCTTGCGCCGCCTTAGCCGCTGCCGTGACGGCTCCACACTGCGAGTGTCCAAGCACCACCAAAAGAGGGGTATTCACATTTCCTAGCCCACATTCAATTGAACCTATTTCATCATTACCTGCAATATTTCCTGCGACAGGAGAAACAAAAATATCCATTACCCAACATCAAAGATATATTCGACAGGAACACGGAAGTCAGAACAAGACAATATAGTAGCTAATGCATGATTAGCCTGACTTTCTTTTCCGGCTAGCGCCAAACGATCAAGACCACTATGTGGTCTTGTGCTCTTCCCGGCAGCAAAACGCTCATTGCCCTCTTTCAACATTACGACGTCCGGAGAGGGTTTCTGCTGTCCCTCTTTCTCTTCGGCACTACTTAGCGATGAGCCTAAAACAGCTATCCCTAAAAATAAAATAAACGTAACTAATGTTTGCTTAGACATAGTAATTTCTCCTCTTTCATCTGCTTAACAGCATAATATCTTAAAACCGAACACCTAACCCAAAATGCGGTCGTTTCAGGCATTTCGTTAAAGCAAACGAGCGTCAGATTAATATCTTTCACTAGTTCGCTTTACGAGATCTATAAAAAACAAGTCTCGCCTGTATAAAAACTACTTACTCTCTATTTTCTGGCACAAAAAATTCACACTCCGCTATTAACTAGCCCTTAGTTCGATGTGCACGTTGTTATCATCGTCAGATCGGGGGGAATTAATAATAAATATTTGTTGGTTAGATATATACGTAAGTAATACCTCCCTACAAATGAGGCTACTTTAGATCAGACAGGGGAGTAAAAATAGTATTTTTGTAACTAACCATATATCGTGCTGTAAAATCTTCGCCTTATTAGCGAGATCTGGCAAGTTATCCAAACCGAAGCCTTTCACATCATCTTGCACATGAGAATCTTTAAAATGCGTAATTGTCACTAGCAAAGCACCACGTCTAAGTTATTAATATACGTCTTAAGCAAGGAAGATATTTATTGTTTAATCGTAGTTAAGCAGAGGTTATATAGCCACTGTGGCATAATACCGCTGACAACAATAAGGACAGTAAGTGCGCCAATGGCTATTGAGGGCAGCAATTGAAAAGAAGATACTTCGCCTTTATACTCCTCATCACCAAAATACATGACAACAATGACTTTCAAATAATAATAAAGAGCGATAACGGAATTAAGAATAGCTATCGCCAGCAGCCACAATTGGCCCATATTAATCAGAGCAAACAAAATATTATACTTAGCCATGAATCCTAAAAAGGGTGGGATACCGGCCAATGATAATAATGCTATTGTCATGACCAAAGCACGACGCGGGCATCTTTTCCCGATATTCTGCCACTTGGAAATCAAATCTCCGTCTTCTCCTTCTTCGCCCATTAAAAGCACCAAGCCAAAAGAAAGAATCGTCATCAGTAAATAACTAAGACCATAAAACATCATGCCCACAAAACCCAAACCCTGCCCGGCTACGAGATAGCCAAGCATCATATAACCACCATGCGCAATACTGGAATAAGCGAGCAGCCGTTTTAATCTTTCTTGGCGCAAAGCTAAAATATTACCCAGCGTCATACTCAAAACAGCAACAGCGCTAACAGCATAAAACGCCATCTTCATGCCTTCCACATAGTAATTCATAAAGAAACGCGCAAAAGAGAAGAAGAAAGCGATCTTGGCCACACCGGACAGAAAAGCAACCATCCCTGTCGGAGCCCCTTGATAAACATCAGGCAGCCAGAAGTGAAATGGTACCAAGCCGACTTTGAAAGCAAAACCAAAAAGCATTAATCCCAACCCGAGCAAGGCAAATGGATTACTCATCTCCAACGCGCCATACATCTGCAAAGATCCACTCGCGCCATACATAAAAACAATACCGAGCAAGATAAAACCCGAACCAAACGCGCCAATGACAAAATACTTGATCGCCGCCTCTGTGGCTAATCGACTCTCGCGCGCTGCCGCTGTCAGGATATAAGAAGACAAAGCCAATATCTCCAGGCTAAGATAAAACGTTATATAATCTTTGGCTAAGAAAAGGCTGAGGCCCCCGCATGTGCCCAGCAGTAAAATAGCTAACATATCCCCGCTGAGCTTCAATCCCTGCTTGGCATATTGGCCATGATTAAGAAGTATGGTTAGCAGCAGGCCAAGCAAAACAGCTACGCCGAATAAAGCGCTATAACCATCATTGTGAAAATAATCCGTCCTCCCCAACTCTCGCACTGCTGGGGCATAGACCATCAAAGCTGCCAACATTATGCCGACACAGGCAAAAAGTAGCGCCATACCTTCCTGCTTAAGTAACTGCCAGAGCAAAACAATAACCGCTGTGATTAACAAAATAGTTAGCGGTATTCCGGGCAATAATGATAAAATTTCCAACTTCATGGCATCTTTCGCTCCTGCAAAACGCGATCAAAGTCCTTTAAATACGATTCAGCAGTCGCAGTAGTGCGTGATAAAATGAGATTGGGGTAAACACCTAAAACAAAAACCAAAATCGCTAAAGGAATAAATACTAAATATTCGCGTAAAACGAAGTCATTTTTCTGGGCCAATGTATTTGCCGGCGTTCCATAGAAGCAGCGCCGATACCATGAAAGCATATAAATAGCCCCTAAGATTACACCGCTTACTGAAACCAAGCCCGCGACAGCTTGCCACTCAAAAGCACCAACGATTATTAAGAACTCGCCGACAAAACCATTCGTTAAGGGTAAACCAATGGCCCCTAAAGTAAAAATCAAGGTAAACATGCTTAGACGGGGCAAGGTCCCGGCAAGGCCACCGTAGTCAGCAATCAGACGCGTATGATAACGTTCATACAGCGCGCCAACGATAAAAAATAAAGCACCAGTGGTTATCCCATGATTAACCATTTGCAAAATTGCCCCATTCACTCCTTCCGTTGTTAGACTTGCCACACCTAATAAACAAAAACCCAAATGGCTCACTGACGAATAAGCGATCAGCTTTTTCATGTCCTTTTGCACCCAAGCCATGAAGGCACCATAGACGATGCCCAGCGTGGCCAAAATGACTAACACCCAAGCATAGCCAGCAAAAGCCTCAGTGAAAATCGGCAGACAAAAACGGATTAAACCGTAAAGACCCAGTTTCAACAAAACTCCGGCTAAAATCACCGAAGCCCCGGCCGGAGCTTCTACGTGTGCATCCGGTAACCACGTATGTAGCGGAAAGGCAGGAATCTTAATGGCAAAAGCAAAAGTGAAAATAGCCAGCAAAACAACCTGTTCGTTCGGGGAAAGGTTTAAATTATACCAATCAGTAATGGCAAAGCTGACTTGGTTCTGCTGCTGCAAACAAAGATAGGCAAGATACAAAATCCCCGCTAAAAGCGGCAACCCCCCAACAGCAGTATAAATAAAAAACTTCATTGCTGCATAAACGCGCCGACTGCTGCCCCAGACCCCTATTAAAAAGAACATGGGCACAAGCATACTTTCCCAAAACATATAAAAAATCAGCGCATCCATCGCCAGAAAAGCCCCCAGCATGGCCGCTTGCAGTAACAGCACGCAGATTAAATAACCTTTAAGCCCTGTGCTTACTGAGCGCGAATGGATACCAACGAGCAGAGTTAAAAACGATGTGAGCAAAACAAGCGGCAACGAAAGCCCATCAAGGCCCAGAGAAAAGCTGATGCCAAAATCCGGAAGCCAAGCATATTGATACCTAAGCTGCAGAGAAGAACTCTCCGGCACATACAAATACCAAAGTAAAAGCGCCAACAACAAATCTAAAGCAAAGAACACATTGGCAATAACATAGAGAGTCTTTAGCGCTGTGCGCGGAATAAAATAAATTATCAGTACTGCCAAAATAGGAAGCGTTAAGGTTAAGAGCGTAAAAATTCCGGAATTCATAGCTTTCCCCTCACCACAGCAACCAAAATAAAAATAAAATTAAAGCCGTGCTCATTGTCAACACATTGCTACTCAACATCGAGCTTTGCAACACTCTAGCCCGGCGCGACAAAACAAGCACTAAAGCCCCACTGCCATTAACCAGTCCTTCTATAAGGGCGCGATCGATTACTTTAAATAGCGCCCCGGCAACGAAACGCAGCGGCTCAACAATAACCCAGTTATAAATTTCATCAATATAATACTTGTGACTTAGCAGCTTATGTGGCCAAGCAAATACTTTCGCTACCGCCTGCGTAACTTTTGGCAAATACCAGAAAAACGTTAACGCCAGAGCCAGACCTCCTAGCGCCACAAACATCGACAAATGCTCGCGCTCTTTAAAGACCGGGTTCTCGGCTAGTAAATGATGGCTCAGCTGCATATCCGAACGTGTCCATGGATACAAAAGCTCCATTAAAATATCACCATAACGGGAAGCGAAGAAATAAGATAAAGAAGCTAAAATCGCTATCGGCACAACCATCACTGCGCTCGATTCTTTAACTTCACCGTGACCGCGGTATTGGCCAAAGAAAGTCATCACCAAAGATCGTCCCATATATATAGCTGTGAGCAGAGCCGTAAAAAGGCCAAGATAATAAATGAGCACAGCTAAGGAATAATCTCCGAGGTGCAAAAATGACAGAATGTCCCCTTCACTGAAAACAGTCCAAAGCAAAGCATCTTTGGAATAAAATCCCGAAGTCCAAGGCACACCGGCAATCGCCAAAACTGCAACTAAGTAACAAGCAAATGTGCAAGGCATTTTTTTCCAGAGCCCACCATAGTGGCGCATATCTTGTTCGTGGTGGCAGGCATTGATTACCGAACCAGCACACATAAACAAGCAGGCCTTAAAAAACGCATGGGTAATAACATGATAAATAGCGTTACTATAAGCTCCCGCACCCAAAGCCATGAACATAAAACCGAGCTGGCTAATAGTAGAGTAGGCGAGAACCTTTTTAATATCGTTTTGCACTAAGGCGATAGTTGCCGCAAAAAAGGCTGTGAGCGCGCCGATGATCGCAATCAGCGCCAGCACTGAAGGCGCTAGCGTATATAAAAACGACAAACGGCAAATTAAATAAATACCTGCAGTAACCATAGTTGCCGCGTGAATCAATGCCGACACCGGCGTCGGACCGGCCATTGCATCAGGCAACCAAACAAAAAGCGGCAGCTGTGCACTTTTGCCGATAGCACCAATAAAAAGACATAGAGCAGCCAAAGCAACAAGTTCCGGTGAGAGACTAACGGCTAACGACTGCAGCTGAGAAAAGCTCAGTGTTCCCGTGGCCAGGAATAACGTAATCATACCGACAATAAAACCGGCATCCCCAATACGATTAACAACAAAAGCTTTTTGCCCAGCTTGAGCGTTATTCATATCTTTGTGCCAAAAGCCAATGAGCAGATAAGAACAAAGCCCTACTCCTTCCCAGCCGACGAACAACAAAAGCAGATTGTCGGCCAAAACCAGAATTAGCATAGCAAAAATAAATAAATTTAAGTAAGCAAAAAACCGCGGCCGGTTTTCATCCTTAGCCATGTAGCCATTAGCATAAACATGAATTAAGAATCCTACACCTGTAACCAGTAAGCTCATCACTGCCGATAAGCCATCAATGCGTAACATAAAATCAATCTGCACTAAGCCGACGTTAATCCAGCTACCTAGATCAGAATTCAATATGGCATTCACTTCCTGGGCTAGTCCCAAGCGCAGCGTGTAGAATAAAATTAAAAAAAGTATAAATGAACCAAATACGCTGGCGCTGGCTACCCAGCCGCTAAGAACATGCAATTTTTTATGGCTATTGAAAGCAAAATAGCTAATCACCGCTGAGAACAAGGGCAATAATAGCGCCGCTATGATTTGTTTTTCCACCGGCATGGCTAAACTTTCCAGCATAAGACTTCCCCTCACCCGTTTAAATTTTGTGCGGCATCCGTGGCTGTGGCGTAAAAATTCTTATACAACAAAACAATTATTACCAGCCCTACGGTAACTTCGGCCGCAGCGATAGCAAAAGAAACCATTACCAGCACTTGGCCGTCGGCATTTTGTAGCTGCTGACTAAAAGCAACAGCCGCCAAATTTACACCGTTCAACATCAGCTCCAAACACATTAGCACAACTAAAACATTTCTCCTTACCAGCACGCCGAGCACACCGATCGCAAATAAGCTAACCGCCAGCAACAAATATGATGAGATCATTTTGCCTCCTTAGCGTGTTCTTGGCGCTTGGCCCTTAGTCCGGAACCCTCGGGCAAAGGCAATTTCTTTTCTTGCAAAAGCATTACCGCGCCCACAGTTACCAAAAGCAGCAAAACTCCGACCAGTTCAAATGCTAGAAAATACTTTTCAAACAAAGCCTGCCCGATATCAACTACAGAAAATAGAATCGTTGCTTGTTCTTCAAAGTTAAGAAACTGCCCTTTGCCCACAGGAACCGCCAAAGACAAAACAAAAAGTAAGGCGCTAGCCAAGATTACGCCGATGACCTTAGCAAGCAGACCGGCCTCTTGTTGGTTTTCAAAAGCGCTACCCATAAGCACAATACTGACCACCAAAAGCACCATAATGGCACCGGCATAAATTAAGATCTGTAGCGCCGCAATGAACTCACTACCTAAAAACAAGTAATGAATAGCCAACAAACAAAAACAAATGATCAGTGCTATCGCGCTGTGTATGACCTTCGGCAAACAAACCACTGCCCCCGCCGAGAGCACAGTTAGAAATGCTAAAATATAAAACACTAAGCTTCCCATATATTATATCCACCACTAAGCATTAAAATTGCCGTGCCGACTAAATTCAAAATGCATAAGCTAAAAAGTATTTTCCAACAAAAGCTCATCAACTGATCATAGCGAAAGCGTGGCAATGTCCAGCGAATAATTATCTGCAAAACGCACATCGCTGTAACCTTAAGACCAAAAATACCTGCCCCTAAAAGCGGCGCCCATTGAAAATTCATTCGGTTAAACCAATCAGGCAAAACGCCTCCCCAGTCACTGGTAATTGTCGTGATATCAAAATACGGAAGCTGCCAACCACCCAAGAAAATAATACTTACCAAGCAGGCGCAAATAACGATCTCGGCAAATTCACTTAGCCAAAATAACAAAAACTTCATGCCTGAATATTCAGTTAAATAACCGGCGACCAGTTCAGATTCGCTTTCCGGCAAGTCAAAGGGCGCGCGTTTTGTTTCAGCCATCATAGCTGTAAAGAAAATAAAGAAGGCCAGAGGATTTAAAAAGATGCCCCAATTTGGCAACCCGTAAAAAGTGCCGCTCTGCGCGAGCACCATATCCTGCAAATCAAGCGAGCGATAGATGATCAACATACTGAGCGCGCTTAGACCAAGGACAACTTCGTAGCTAACCATTTGCGCCACTGCACGCAGACCACCAAAAAGTGCAAATTTATTATTGGAAACATAACCCGCAAGCAACACACCCAAGACAGCTAAAGAACCAAAGGCAAAAACAAATAGAAGTCCGGCATTTAAGTTAGTGACTTGTAGCGAAATTTCCAAACCCAAGGCGGTTAGCGGCGGAGCAAAAGGAATAGCGGCAATACATAGCAGCACAGGAAAAACAGCAAAGAATACGGGCAAGCAATGCATAAACTGCGATACGCCCTTAGGCACCCAATCTTCTTTTAAGAACGCTTTAAGCGGATCGCAAACTAAAGTATTCACCAGTCCCGCCAAATCCATGCCAAACAAACTAGCGCGATTCGCCCCTGTTCTATTTTGAATAAGCGCCGATACTTTACGCTCAAACCAAGTATTAACTGCCGCCAGCGCAAGCAAAAAAGTTATACCCAGCAGCGCTTTAAGGGCGCCGATGAGCAGACTTATATAAAGTTCGTTTAATTCCATTATTCAGCCAAACTTTTTAACCAATCAGCTTCCGATTTAGCCTCATCGGGCGCAGTCAAAAGCTGCTTTATTTTTTGCTCTCTCCCTAAGCGATTGATAAAAATCCCTGACCTTTCATTTACCGTCAGAGCTGGCAGCACAAACTTGGCTATCGCCGGAGTTCCCTTTGCTAATTCCTCAGAGCCAAGCACTTCATCCTCCCTTACCCCCAGTTGTAAGCTAAACTCCGCCCCGCGCACAGCAACCACCAGTGCGGCATCTATCTGATCAGCGTTAATTGCATAATCTCCAATAATACAAACCGCCGCATACTTTCCATCCTTAACTTCTTTAAGCAGTCTTAGATAGCGCTCATTTAACCCTGTCCGCCAGTCGGAGCTTTGCTCAACCATATTAAGGGCACAGGCCGCTTGAATATTTGGCGCATAATCCGATGCAATCAAAATGGCCTCAAGCTCACTCACTGCCCTTGGTCTCGGAGATAGCGAAATCTGCTCAGAAGTCGCTGCTAATTGAAAAGCTTTCTGTGCATAGTCCAGCGCTGCGGCCAATTCTTCCTTGGTCAAATACGGGGACAAGAATAGCGCTGCCTTGCTATTAGCCTTAAGCGCAAATAGTGCGGTTTTAATCGCAGTAACTATTTGCTCGCTTTTAACCAATTCATAAGTAGAACCATTCCAGCGCATCGGCTTGGCTAATCGCCGCTCCGGCTCAAAGCGCATGAAACCATAACGCCCTTCGTCGCACATCCAGCCTTTGTTCCCCTGAGAAGTTAGCTTTCCTTTGACCTGCACGACTTGATTATCGCGCACAGCTACTTCACAGTTACAACCGTTAGAGCAGCCGGCACAAACAGTACTCGTGATCGTTGTATTCCAAATGCGCGTATTAAAACGCCAGCGCCGATGTGTAAGTGCTCCCACTGGACAAAGATCAGCCACTGTGCCGGAGAGAGGATTATTTAGCTCAGCTCCTTGCACCACGCCGATATAAGATCTATCGCCGCGCTGAAACACCCCCAGCTCTGCACTCTTGGTAACCTCTTTGCAGAAGCGCACGCAACGCGTGCAAACAATACAGCGCTCGGCGTCGTAAATAACTTCCGGGCCCAGCGGCGTAGCTTTCATCTTATGCTCTTTATGCTCGGTAAAACGCGAAGGCTGAATGTCATACTGATAAAAGTAATCTTGGAGCTTACACTGTCCGGCTTGGTCGCAGACTGTGCAGTCCAGCGGGTGATTGATGAGCAGAAACTCTAAAGTTGCCCGTTGCGCTTCAGCCACTTCCGCAGAAGTGTGATGAGTAGAAACTTTCATCCCTTCGGTGACGGTGGTGTTGCAGGCAATTGTGAGCTTCGGTTGCCCTTCGATTTTGACCTGACACATGCGGCAGTTACCGGCTATAGATAAATGCTTATGGTAACAATAATGCGGAATGGTGATATTCGCCTGCCTGGCCGCCTCGATTAAGTTACTCCCTTGCGGCACCAATTTCTCTTGGCCATCTATCGTCACCGTTACCATTACTTGTTTTGTCTCTTCGCTCATACCAAGTGCCTATCCAAGGCGGCCATTATCTTTTCGTCAAACTCATTTCTAAACTTTTTAATGAAACTCAGCACAGGAGTAACCAGCGCATCGCCAAAAGGGCAAATCGTGTGCCCGGCGATTTGAGAACAGACGCTATCCAGTAGCATTAAGTCAGTGGGGAAGCCTTGCCCTTCGTAAATACGCTTAACTACTTTTTCCACCCAATGGCCACCTTCGCGGCACGGCGTGCATTGCCCACAGGACTCATGACTATAAAAATGCTGCAGGTTGGCCACCACTTCCACCATGTCGGTGCTATCATCGAGCACAATCATGCCGCCCGAGCCGAGCATAGTGCCGGCCGTTTTCAAAGACTCATAATCAAGTAACACACCCGCTAGCTCATCAGCACGGAGCACCGGCACAGATGAGCCACCGGCAATCACAGCTTTTAGCGAATGCCCCTCGCGCACACCGCCGCATTCGTTGTTGATGAAGTCTAAAAGCGGATAGCCTAAATCAATTTCGTAAACACCCGGATTTTTTACATGCCCTGAAACGCTCATCAGCTTAGTTCCCTTGGATTTCTCTGTGCCGATTTGCGCATAAGCTGCCGCACCGTTTTTAATAATCCAAGGCAGCGCTGCTAAAGTCTCCACGTTATTGACCACTGTCGGACAATCATAAAGACCAACCACAGCCGGAAAAGGCGGCTTTAAGCGCGGCTGACCTCTGTAGCCTTCCAGCGATTCAATGAGCCCTGTTTCTTCACCGCAGATATAAGCGCCGGCACCGCGATGCAGCACTATATCCAACCCGTAGTCTGAACCAAAAATTCCCTGCCCCAAGTAGCCGCGCTGATAAGCTTCATTGATAGCTTTTGCTAAGCAAGCCGCGGGATGAGCATACTCGCCGCGAATATAAATTGCTGTCCAGTGCGAGCCCAAAGCATAAGCAGCTATCATCATGCCCTCTAAGAGCAGATGCGAGTCGCGCTCTAAAAGCAAGCGGTCTTTGAAAGTGCCCGGCTCGCTTTCGTCAGCATTACATAACAAGTAAATCGGTTTGCCGGTGTTGCGCGGAACAAAGCTCCACTTCATGCCTGTCGGAAAGCCTGCTCCGCCACGGCCGCGAAGTCCGGAGGTTTTTACCTCTTCCATAATGCTTAGCGGGTCAGAGTTTAAGATGCGGCGAATGGCCTGATAACCACCGCGTTCTTCATAGCGGCCGATTTCATGCTGATCGGCATAATGTACATTCTCGGTTAAAATCTTATGATGCGCCATGCTTGCCCTCTTTAAGATTAACCAGTTGCGAGCGCGGCATGTCCGCAAGTCCTACGCCTAACTCATCTTTCAGCGTACTATAGCGCAGATCAGGAAGTTCAGTTTTTATGCGCTCTAATAAGCTAGCGAGCTTTTCGCTATCCATGCGCTCAAAATATACATCGTTGATTTGCACCACAGGTCCCGTGCCGCAGCTACCTAGGCACTCCACCTCTTCATAGCTAAAAAGTCCATCGGCAGTAACCTGATGAGCATCTACAGCAAGCTTTTCTTTTAAGAAGTTTACCAGCGGCTTAGCACCGGCCAGATGACAGCTTAAAGTCCGGCAGACCTGCAAGTGATATTTGCCCACAGGTTTTTGCTGATACATGGTGTAGAAAGTGGCAACTTCTTTTACCTCTGCTGACGACACGCCAATTTTAGTCGCCACCCAAGAAATCACCTCGGCGCTTACATAGCCGACAGCTTCTTGCCCCAAATAAAGGGCGGGCATCAAAGCAGAGCGCTTATTAGGATAGCGCTTAACTATCTGAGCTAACTTGTCCTCCGCCGCTTTTAAATTTTCCAAACTCATGTTTCCTAATTGCCCTTAGCCGTTGGCCGCCCAACAAAGAAATCACCTAAAATCTGCCTCACAATCATCTGTCGCATTCTCCGCCAATCATATTCGTCATCCCAAAGAGAGCAATAATATCCGCCAGTGAGTGCCCCTCCACCAAGCGCCCGAATATGCCCATGTGAATAAAACTTGGGGCACGCACATGAACGCGATAGGGGATGTTGCTGGAGTCTGAGACTACATAGAAACCAACTTCGCCGTTACCGCCTTCGACAGGGAAATAAACTTCGCCGGCTGGTGGCCTTACGCCATCAAATACCATTTTAAATTGAGAAATCATTCCTTCGATAGAGCTGTAAACTTCGTCTTTGGACGGCATGATGATGTGCGGATCATCAACGCAGATGGGGCCACCGGGGAGTTTTTTGAGTGCTTGCTCGACTATGGACATCGACTGCTCAATCTCATTAAAGCGCACGATATAGCGATCATAGTTGTCGCCCTTGGTGCCTAGAGGAACTTCAAAGTTGTAGTTTTCATAGCCGCTATAGGGGAAGGCTTTGCGCACGTCATAGTTAACACCGGAGGCGCGCAGCATTGGGCCGGTAAGTGCATAGCCGATAGCTTCGTCCGCGGCAATAATTCCTACGCCAACCATACGATCGACGAAGATGCGATTTCTGGTGAGGAGTTTGTCGCATTCGTTAAGTTTCTTTTTGATTTTAGTTAGACGAGGTGTCAATTCGGCGTGGAAATTCTCCAGGAGGTCAGAGCGCAGACCGCCAATGCGGCAGTATGAAATAGTTACGCGCGCGCCTGTGACCATTTCGATTAGTTCATAAATATATTCGCGAGCTTCCATCATGTAGAGCATGACAGTAAAAGCGCCTAATTCCATAGCTGCTGCGCCAAGGCAAGTAAGGTGATCGCCGATGCGGGATAGTTCGCTGAGAATAACGCGGATAGCTTGGCAGCGCGGGGGAACTTGGACCTTTAATAATTGCTCGATAGCCAGACAATAGCCGACATTGTTGATGACGGGGGAGACATAGTTAAGTCGATCAGTGTAGGGAATGACTTGGTGATAGCGGGTGTTTTCGCACTCTTTTTCAAAACCGCGATGCAAATAGCCGACATCGACGTCGCAGCGACGAACGATCTCGCCGTCGAGTTCTATAATCAGGCGAATTGTGCCGTGAGTAGCCGGATGAGAAGGGCCCATATTAACAATCATGGTTTGGCTGTGCAGAGAATCGCCAAGCTCAGAAGACTGCCAATTGTTAGCCACCTCCCCCATGCTATCCTCTTAAATCCTTGATTTTAGCCTGAATGCAGCTTAATGCCGGACGGCGCATATCCATGCTGCTGTTGTGAAGTTCGGGGATGCGTAGTTCAATGCGTGGCTGCTTTTTGCGAAGCGGATAGTCCTTACGTAAAGGATACCCGACGAACTCATCATAAAGAAGAACGCGGCGCAGGTTCTCGTGCTGGCTAAAGGTGATTCCAAACATATCGAAAACTTCACGCTCTTGAAAATTAGCTGAGGCCCAAAGAGCAATCAGACTTGGTGTTTGCGGAGCGCTTTCAGGAAGGAAAATTTTGATAGTCAGCCTATGGCGGTGAGTAATACTAAGAAGCTGATAAACAACTTCAAAACGCAGCGGCTTCTTATCCTGCCAATCAACAGCTGTAATATCGGTGAGCATCTCAAACAAAAAGTCCGGTTGGGATTTGAGCTCAGAAAAAACGCTTAGTGCCTGCTCAGGCTTAAGGCCATAACAAAGAGCCGAGCCCGACCAAGCAGCATCGGGCAGGCGCTCCAGCCTCCCGGCAAACTCAGTTTCTAACTTATCCTGTAAAAGATCCCCCATGCACCTACTCCCCATATATATAGTCCCCCGAAGGACTATTACCTCCCCCACAATCCAGCAAGCCATTATCTCTCAAGAACCCTTCAGAGCACTTCCTTACCTTCAAAGCGGCTAAAGTTATACTTATAAAATCTTGAGTATTTCTTATTATATTACTAGCCAACTTAGTTTGCTCTTAACCAAGAGGTATTTCCTAGTATTTTGCCTGAGGTAATCCTCTGAGGAGTTAAGGGAGAGTTTGCGAGAAAAACAAAAAGGAAAACCAAAACCATATAGACTATCTTGCCTTTGTTTCTTGTCTTTTAAGAAATAAAGGCAATGACTAAACATCTACTCATACACAGCACGTAACTAAAGGCTATTATAGCCT
>JADZAE010000066.1 GCA_020852715.1 Deltaproteobacteria bacterium | reverse complement strand
CTTGGGCCTTCCCCGCTTCGCTTTGCTGTCCTTCACCGGCCCCATAGGCTCCGCTCTTTTGCATTTATTCGATGCATGGATAATGCTACAGTTCTATGCTAGAACCAAGCCCGGAAGCAAGCTATAGAATTTCGATGGCCGAGGAAGAGCAAAAATCGTTCGAGTTGACGCGCCAGCAGCTTCGGCTTGCCGATGCGGCCGTCGCCATTTGTGCGGAAGAGCCAGGCCCGAAGACACCGCTTTCCTGACCCGCTACCTTGTCCAAGCGACGCTCCCCCATCGCAGCCCCAAGGGCATCGCACCAACGGCAACTACACGCTTTCGATCCAGCCGGGCTACGCGACCGACCCCAAGACCAAGCAACGCTATTGCGTCGGCTACCCCTTCGGCTCGATCCCGCGCCTCTTGATGTTCTGGATCACGACCGAGGCGCTCCGCACCGGCTCGAAACGGCTTACCCTGGGCAACAGCCTCGCCGAGTTCATGAAGGCCCTTGGCCTCAACCACCGCAATGGCGGCATGGGAAGCGAGCGCAGCGACCGCAGGCGCCTTCACGACCAGATGGAGCGGCTCTTCCGGGCGACCATCAGCTTTGAATGTGACAGCCTGGAGGTTCGGCGCTGGAAGGATATGCAGGTCGCGCCCAAGGGCGAGCTGTCGTGGGATTTGAAGCGCCCCAACCAGTCCGTTCTTTGGGATAGCTGGGTGGAGCTGGGCGAGAAGTTTTACGAGGCGATAATCGCCTCGCCGGTCCCGGTTGATATGCGGGCGCTCCGCGAGCTGAAGAACTCGCCCCTAGCCCTGGACCTCCTACAAAACTTTCATCCTGAGCCAGCAAAAGAAATCCCAGCGCATTTCCTGGCATCAAATCCAAGCTCAACTTGGAACCGACTACAAAGACCCCAAGGACTTCCGCCACTACGCCAAGAAAGCTTTGAGAAAAGTGATGGCTGTTTACCCTGGCCTGAAGCTCGAAGAATTTGACGGCGGTATCATCATTCACCCTGGAAGACCGGCCATTCCTCAGGTCGTCAAGGCTTAGAAAGTGAGATAAAATCCTACCCCTTCGACCTGTTGATAACCCTGTGGGTTTAGGGATTTGTGTGAGATGATTCCCCCCCCCCGAGGGTTTCGATGAGATTCAGCGAGTTAGAGATAAGGTGAGAAGATTTTCTCCCCCCTTCCTTTAGAAAGGTAAAAGGCGTGCATTTTACCTGGGATAGAACTCAGGAGGAGGTAAAAGATTTTCCTGAGCTTAGACAGTTTGCTGTTATCGCTCAGGATGTGCAGGAGTATGTTCCTGAGTTAGTGGAGAACAAAGATAACGGCTATTTGGGCGTGAACTATCCTGTGCTAGCTGCTTTTGCCGTAGAAGGAAATCGCGTGCAGCAAGAAGTAATAGACAAGCAGCAGGGTGTGATAGAAGAGCAGAACGCTAAAATCGCTCAGCTGCAAAAAGATATAGAAGAGCTCAGAGAGATGCTTCAGGCGCTTTCGGCTAAGCCATGAAATAAAAAAGGCCGAAGATGGCTTCGGCAAAGATAATCAAACCTCTAATCAATAAAAATGTTAGCCTTTCCTAAATCGCAAACAGTGATGCCGCTATCGCCTGTTTGTGCCCAGGAATAATACCACTGAGCATCTTCAGCCGATAAGCGTATGCAGCCGTGCGATGCTGGATAGCCTGGCAAGTGACCTTGATGAATGAAGTAATGCCCGGAAATTTGCACGGCGTAAGGCATCTTGACGCCGTATTTCTTGCTCTTTTTATTAACTTCCTTGAACCCCACTTTCCACTGGCCGAGAAAGTTTTTATATCCCTTGCGTGCTGAAGAGATAATACAAACTTTCTTTAACTCCCCGAACTCATAACAAGCCAAGCTCTGACTTGCTATGTCCACCACTGTGTATCGTGTTGACTCCTTGAGCTTGGCTGAATAGGGGGGAAATGAAATTTGTATTTCCTTTGCTATCGCCTGCTCGCTCTGCGTGTTCGTGCTGTGGGCATTGCTAATTCCCACGGCTAACCCAACTGCAAGAAGTAAACATCTGACCAGACTTCCTATCATTGTCCAGCCTCCTTTCTACCCCAGATTGAAAACCCTATGGCGCGGCCACATAAATCAAATACTGAATGAAGTAAAGAACTAAAAATTAGTAAATTTCAGTAGGATCGCTAATGTTTTAGTATTTGATATGGCATCCATAAACCGGCGTATGACCTACCGGAACCCGTTTTTTGGATAAAGCCGAGTCCAGGACTAAGCGCACAAAATTTTGCTCTTCGGTGGGTTTTTCAAACATGTCCCAATCGTTATCGACGGCGCCTTGGTAAATCAAGCGTCCTTTAGGATCGATGATGAAAATGTGTGGCGTTGTTCGGGCATTATACAATTTGCCGACAATGCCTTCGGAGTCGTCGAGGACATAAGTAGAACCCATTTTTTTGCCCTTGACTAAGTATTTTGCTCGCCCATCGTCGATGTAATCGTCATTTTGTTTATTGGTAGAAGAAATCGTCAACCAGACTATACCTTTCAGGACATAGTCTTTCTGCAGCTGCTGCATTAAATTATTCTGATAATATTTTCTTCCGGTGGGACAATAAGGATTGAACCACTCAAGCACAACATACTTACCGACAAAATCAGAGAGGCTTATCGGACCAACATTAAAGGCGTTCAAAGTGAAATTTGGAGCCTGCACGCCGGTTTCTAAGGCTACGGCAGTAGTGCTAAACAGAGTTAGTGAGCTAAGGGCAATGGCTATAAAAAATAAGTTTTTCATTTGAGTTTGTAGTTAAAAAGTTTTCTTTAACAGTGCAGAAGAAAGCTATGAAATGTTGCTTAGTGTCAATGAGTTTCTCTTAAAGAACTTAAGTCGCTGGAATTGTTAAGTTAAGAGTATGGCTTTAGAGAAATAATAATTGACTAAATTTATAAACAGTTACTTGCAAAAAAAGAGTAATTTTGACACTATGCGCCCTCGTTTTAGACCGTAACAGAATTAGGTAAAAGCCATGAGCATTATTAAGAAAATTAACCAAGAGCAATTGAAAACAGATGTCACAGCTTTTAATCCCGGCGACACGATTCGTGTTCACCAACTGATTAAGGAAGGGGATAAAGAGAGAATTCAAGTATTTGAAGGTGTGTGCATTGGACGCAGCGGCAGCGGCGCACGTGAGACTTTCACTGTGCGCAAAGTTTCTTACAGTGTGGGTGTCGAGCGTATTTATCATCTGCACTCACCGCGCGTAAAACGGATAGAAGTTAAGCAGCGAGGTCATGTTCGTCGCGCCAAGCTGTATTATCTGCGCAACTTAAGCGGTAAGGCCGCTCGCATCAAAGAAGAGGTATATACTGCAGCTGAGTAGTCTGTAGTAGTTATATTTCTTTCCTTAAATTCGGGGCTGATAGGTAAAAACTATCTATCCGTTCACGACTTTTACTGAGTTTCTATATAAAAGCCCCCAGAGGGGGCAAGTTTTGCGAAGCAAAACTGTGGAGGGACAGAGACTAAGCCTTCACAAGATTAGTCGTTTCCGATGAGGAAACGTCAATAAATTTAAAAATATTCATGTTTCTAATACCCCTGAAATTTTAATGAAAATTATCCCGTGAAGGCTTACGAAACTATCGGCCCCGATTTTTTTGGTTAAAATTTATTTGTTTGCTTATGGATGTGAGATCGGCTAAGAACTTGCTTATGGTGAGGCAGCTGTAAGGTTTTATATTTTGTTAATATGAGTAGTTGTTGTCTGTTGTTAGCTGAAGTCAGAAAAACATTAAGTTTTTACTTAATGTTTCTAATGATGCGTAGAGACAAAAAAGCCTAAAAGGCTTTAAGAATATAGGATCTCTCCTTGATTAGAGGCTTGTCAGGTGGTCTTGCTATTTCCGCAATACCCCTCAGACAAATAGAACAACAAATACGGGCATGCTCTAGCAGGTTAAAATCCCCACCGGCAGGAAACTTGGCGAGCCTCGCCTTTTTTTGCTCAGTGAAATTGTAGTCCGGACAAATTAAACTTCTTCCCTAATTCATTCATCGGATTAAGTGAGGCAGCTAATTGTTCAGCTAATGCAATATCTGAAAATAACCACTTGCCATTAATTAATACCAGCTTAAGCTTGCTCTGAGTTGTCTTGCCGTCAATCGTAGATTTTAGGATGACCACAGCATTTTGTCCGTAGTTTTGCACAGCGCCAATTTGGTAGCCGGCAGTTTGTAATTGTCTTCGTGTGTCAAGGGCTTTTTGTGCGAATAATTCGCCTATCCCGACCAGTGGTTGTTCCCAGATTACTTGCTCTGCCGGTGTTAGGGTGTTTTTGTAGTCATTTACTTTGTTGCGAACTGTGTTTGCCGGGTCAGCAAGGAATTTATAAACCAAATTGCGAAACTGATCCGGGGTGTAGACTTTTAGTTGTTTTTTGCCTTTTTGCGATAGACGCTCAAAGGCACTTGGCCAATAAACATAGTTTACCACTTCAGGCATACGCCTCTGATTTTTAATGACAGTAATTGCTGCGGACACAGTATCTTCCGGGCTACTAATGGCTAGCGCGCTGGATGGATAAAAAGTCGCAGCGAGCAATAATAAAGCAGTAATAAATTTTATGATCATAAGAAATTCCTTTGAGCTAAGACTATCGGCGAGGAAGCTTATGGTAAGGTAATGAGGGCAGACAATAGACAAAATGGCCATATTTTACTAGTGAGAACCACGGTTGTTGAGTATAAGGAGTAATCTTATGGAAAATACAAAGATAATTGCTAATGGCGAGGTTATAGTATCAGCCTCATTAATGTGCGCGGATATGGGTTACTACGCTGATGATTTAAAAAAGATAGAGAATAGCGGCTGTCAGTGGTTGCACTTTGATGTGATGGATGCGCATTTTGTTCCCAATATGCCCGCCGGCCTTGCTATGCTCGACGCCACGACAAAACATTCACGTTTGCCGCTAGACGTGCACCTGATGGTGGAAAATAACGATTTTTTCATTGAGCGTATTGCTCCTTATAAGTGCGATTATGTTTCTGTGCATGCTGAATCTGCGCGGCACTTAGATAGGACTTTGCAGCTAATTAAATCTACTGGCGCTAAAGCCGGCGTTGCTTTAAATCCGGCTACACCGCCGCAGGTGCTGGATTATGTGCTACATTTGACCGATTTTGTTTTGGTGATGACAGTAAATCCCGGTTATGCCGGACAAAATTTAGTGGGATCGGCTTGGCAGAAAATATCAGACGTTCATGATTATCTGCTGAGTAAGGGTAGTAATGCTGCCATTGAAGTTGATGGCAATGTTAGTTTTGAAAATATTCCGCGCATGGTAGCAGCGGGCGCTGATATTTTAGTGGCCGGCACAAGCTCTGTTTTTAGTAAAGTAGCTTCGCGGGCTGACAATATGAAGCGCGTCAACGAGCTAATTGCCCAAGGTATTAAAGCACGAAAATTAACCTCAACAGTGGAGGTTATTAAAGCGGGGACAGAGAAACTGGCGACAATGCGTCGTTCAGCGGAGACATCTTCGCTCTTAGCCAATAAAACTGAATAGGATAGAGAGTTAAATTTTTATTCCCAAAAATGAGCAGAGCTCGTCCGGGTAATTATTGATAATCAGCTCCTCATTCATATCCAGAGCATTCCAATTTTCATAGAGCGCATCATCGTCGCCAACTTCATGAACAAAATGCGTATCAGAATTAACAAGTAGTTTTGCTCCGCGGTTTTTAACTAAATCCACCATACTTTTTACGCTTGGTATTTCGTTGGGTCGAGAGCGAAGATAAGAAGTATTTAGTTCCAAAAGAACATGATTATCAATTGCGGTGTTAAGGATGGTCTCAAGTTGGCAAGGATAATAAGGATGAGCCGGATGAGAGAGAACTTTTAAGTGTGGGTTTTTAAGGGCGTTAATTACTGCTCTTGTGTTACCGTCTAGGCTTAAATCTACATAAGAAGTCTCAAGGTGAATGGCGGCCAATAGGATATCGAGATCTTTTTGAATTTCTTCATCAATATCGAGCTCGCCGCTTTCGTTTAAAATATTGGCTTCACAGCCATAAAGCGTGCGCACGCCATTGATATACTCGGGAAAGCGGTGCTTAAACATAAAATGCAGAGGACTTATTACTGAGCTCATGCTTGGTCCATGATCAGTGAACGCAATCATTTGCATGTTTTTGCGCGCGGCTTCAGCAGCAATCTCATAGATTGTGCCAAAGGCATGTCCGCTGAAAACGGTGTGCGTATGTAAATCAATTCTTAACATGTTGTCCTTTTACTAGGGATTATTCGGTGTCATCCGGCCTTAAGATGCAGGAAAGTAAGGTAAAGATTCATTAATTATGGTTGTGGCGTAAATGCGGAAAGAGTTAACTTTTCCGCGAAATTTATAACAAATTGGATAGCGATATGGGCCTTGCTTTAGACGTTTACAGCGCCCTTAAAATATGCACCTTCTTCGATAGCTATGCGGTCTGTAGAAACGGTTGCCTCGAGAAAACCGCCGCTTTTAATTTCTACCAAATCCTGAGCTTCAATGTTGCCAAGAACTTTTCCAAAAATAATGATGCTGCCAACGTGAATTTGGGCCTTTAGCGTGGCTTGTTCACCAACAATTAGCACGCTTGTGGATATAATCTCTCCTGTCAGCTCGCCATCAATACGCACCGGAGAATCAAAAGTAAAACGGCCTTCAATAACTGTTCCGGCAGCGATTGCCGTTTTGATCGTGTTACCAAAACGCTGGAAAGTATCGTCGTCCAAGGTTTTACCGGTGTTGATACGATGGGCAGCCACATCGACCTTGCTTGACCAATCGTTAGCGGCTAAGTTACCGGCTTCTGCATAAGCAGCGCTTTCCGATACAGAATAACCCTCATGTTCTTCGGGAACCTCGGCCAGGGAAGATTTACTCCATAAAGGGTCTAATTTGCATCTTTGCTCTTGCGCTGGTTTTTGTTTCTTGAGTTGAAAAATCATGATGTAAATCCAATATTGATAAGCGATTAGCTCAACAGTCACCTGTTGGGCAGGAAACTAACAAAAAGCGCGGCGCTTTGCATCACAAATTTTGTCACCACATCTAGCTTCTAATGAGAGGAACAAGAAAATAGTGAGGGGTGTCAGAAAAAAGGTGAGGGCGCTAGGAGAAACGCAAAGAAATCAAATAGCGGTAAGGAGTTAGGTGTTTTTATGGATGACGGGGACACTGTCTTACGTGGAATGAGAAAAAAGGTGCGGGGTGCTAGTTGTTTGGGTTATACCATTACCAAAAACTAAATTAACTTTTGAGCTGAGAAGCATAAATGCTTTCTATTTTTATCCTAAGGTAATGGTATATTTTTGTTTGGCTCTTAATTAAGCCTATCCTTGTTTCATTGGCTTCATTAAGAGCATTTTCGGGAGTGAATCGGCGTTTCGCTCCCGAGGAAACCATCCTTGGTTTCCTTTATACCGTACAAAAGGTACCGGGTGGTAGGAACTAAAAATGGCCGGCGGTGATGGAAATAACTAGCGATAATGACAAAGAAAAGAAGCTTATTGAGGGGCTGGCTCGGCGCATTCGGGAGCTTGGTTTGAGACTGCCGGCGTTAATTTTCTTGGAGGTTCATAGGCCGCTTAGCAATCTCTTTTATAACACTTCAATATTTTTTGAGCCTATTGCTGCGCCTTTCTTCGGTCTGGAGCGCTATACAAATATAAAAACAGTGCTTGCTAAGAGGGCTAATATCGAGCGACTTATCGCCTTGTTAGACAAGGATCCAACTACGGACAAATAGCCGGCTCTTATGGAACACGCTAATCCTTTTGCTTTAATTTTTATCCTGCTTATGGGCGGTGTGCTCTTTTTTTATGTGAGCCAAGCGCGTCGGGGAAAGGATATTTATGTGCGCCGTATTCCGGGTATCGATGCAATCGATGAAACACTGGGGCGCAGCGTCGAGCTAGGTCGTCCGATTGCTTTTACCTCCGGCCTTATTTCTATTGGCCCCTTATTTTATGCCTGCTTGAGCGTTCTTCACTATGTGGCGGAAAAGATCGCACGATTTTCTTCTAAAATTTACGTTCCTTGTTTTGATCCAGAGGTGCTTGTTTTAAGTGATGCTACACTGCAAAGCGCCTATCAGAGTGCTAATCGCCTTTCTCAGTATGACCCGACTGATGTGCGTTATTTGTCGAATAATCAGTTTGCTTATGCCTCGGGTTATATGGGGTTAGTGCATCGCGAAAATGTGGGTGGGGCATTTTTGTTCGGTAGTTTTGCGGCAGAAAGCCTGATTTTAGCTGAAGCCGGACAGCAAGTCGGAGCGATGCAAGTTGCGGCTACTACTTCCAATGAGCAAATACCTTTTTTTATTACTACTTGTGATCATACTTTAATCGGCGAGGAACTATATGCCGCCGGTGCATATTTATCTAATAATTCTGTGCAGCGCGGTTCTTTACGCGCGCAGGATATTATGAAATTGCTGCTTGTGGCGCTTATTGTTTTGGGCACTATTCAGGCAACTTTCGCTGCTCTCAGCGCCAGCGAGGAACCGATTGCTGCACTGAAATGGGTAACCGGTTCTTGGAGCGCAAAGGGGGAATAAATGACACGCCTGCGCAATAAACTTATCGCTTTTTTTACTTTCATTGGCGGACTCTATTTCTTTCTCGAATATATTCTTCCGGCTCACATCGGCGGCTTAGAGTTTGGTAAATACCACGAGCAGATCAGTTTGGCCGTGCAGCTCATAGGCTTGATGGCAATAGGTTTGGGGTTAATTAACATTTTCCGCGTTCACGGTGTGCGTATCTTGAAGCTTCAAGGTGGCTGGTTTAATTCTTTTGTTCTGCTTTTAGGTTTAGCTTTCGTGCTGGTTTTGCAGCTGCTTGATTTTCGCCGCTCGGAGCAGCGCAGTGATTTACTTTTGGAGGTTAAGAATTTCTCACTTTTCGTTAATAGAGTTGTATTGGAATATGAGCAAAAGCAGATCGATTATCGTCCGCGTCTTGATGCCCTCATTGACCGGCTTGGCGTATTGAAAACTCAGGTTAAAAACTCTAGTTCGTTGTTAGCCACGGGTAAGCAATTGGATTCAGAACGCACCGAAGCGCAATTTGTCCGCTCTGCCGAAGGTGCTGCTTCTGCCACCGAACAGTTAAAAGGCGCTCTTTGGCAGAATAATTATCGCGAGACCAAAAAGATAACTCTCGATCAGTTAGCCTTATTGCAGAGTGTTACTCAAGAGCTGCTTGATTTGAACTACGAAGCTAGCCCGGCGCGGCGCTGGGGGAATTTCGTTTTTAACGGATTTTTTACGCCACTAGGCTCAGCGATGTTTTCGCTACTGGCTTTTTATATTGTTTCTGCGGCTTACAGATCTTTTCGTTTTCGCTCCTGGGAGGCTGTGGTTTTGATGATTCCCGCTCTTATTGTTATGCTTGGTCAAATTCCTCATGGCCCACTTTATGTTTATTCCGGTTTACCGGAAATTAGACGCTGGTTGCTGGAATACCTTAATACTCCGGCTTTTCGCGCCATTTTCTTCGGTTCTGCTATTGCCGGGTTAGCTATGTCGATTCGTATTTGGTTGTCCTTGGAAAAGTCGCCGCTTAACACCGAGGAGACCAAGCAATGAAGCTATCTTGGTTACTGAACATTGATCGGCGCATTATTTATTTACTGGTCATCGTGGCTCTCGGTATTCCGCTGTTTATTGATTACAGTCTGGCGCCTGCTCCCATGAAAACAGCTAACTCTTTTTACAAAGCGATTGAGAAGATTGCACCGCGCGGCAAAATAGTACTGGTTGCTGCCGATTGGGGCCCTGGCACTCAGGCTGAAAATGAGCCGCAAACAGCTGTGGCCATCGAGCATTTACTGCGCCGGCGCATCCCGTTTGCGTTAATATCCAACATCCCCTTCGCTAAACCTTATTTGGAGCAGCTACCGGAGACTGTCGCTGATCGCCTGGAAGCTGAAACGGGCGAGCAGTGGGACTACGGTCAGGATTGGGTAAATCTCGGTTATCGGCCGGGCGGTTCGATCATGATTCAGGGCATGGCTAAGGCTAAGGATTTGCACGAAGTGCTCAAGACAGATGCTGAAGGCACAGCGATCAGCGAATTGCCGCTAATGCACAACGTGCGCACGATTGAAGATGTTGCCATGCTGGTTGAGGTTACCGGCTCAGTAGGCGTGTTTAATAGCTGGATACAGTTCTTTCGCAATGACAAATATGTGCCGGCTATGGTTCATGGTTGCACGGCGATAACTATTCCCGAAGCCTACATCTATTACGTCTCTAAACAGATAGTTGGACTTTTTGAAGGCGTTGCCGGAGCTGCTTGGTATGAGGAGCTGCTCAGTGAAAATTATCCCAAGCGCGAGAAAGGTAGCGCGTTACAAATGATGACAGCTCTATCATTCGCTCACTTGCTGATTATTGCCTTAATCGTGCTGGGTAATATTGGTAATCTTGCCGCGTTCATGAAAAACCGGAGGAAACAACCATGATCGGACTTGAGCTGTTTAGCTTACAGTGGTTTGAGATTTTCTGCGGCGGCTTCTGTGTGCTGGCTATCTTCTCCTTTCTGGCTAAGGAAAATCCTTTCTATCGTATTTTTGAGCATTTGTTTATCGGTATCTCCGCGGCTATTCTGATCATGGAGCCGATTCGGACTTTCCTCTGGCCGCAAGCGCTCAAGCCGCTTCTGGGCATGGATAGAATACCTTTTCCTGACGGCACTTATCCTGAACCTTATGCCATGAGCTATTTGCTTTTCTTGGTCCCGATGGGTTTCGGTCTACTTTATTATTTTATTTTGTCACCGCGACATAGCTGGCTTGCTCAGCTGGTTATTGGCTTTTCGTTGGGTGTCGGGGCCGGGTTATCTTTTAAGGGTATTATCGTGGAAATGACCCCGCAGCTGACCGATTCTTTTCGTCCGCTTTATGTCGTTGGTAGCTTCGGCGAGTCTCTAAACAATATCTTTTTTATCTTCGTTTTGCTCACAGTGTTTAGCTATTTCTTCTTTTCTTTTAAGCGCAGTCCTAATGGCTTGATGGTTAAATCTTCTTGGATCGGGCGCACCATGATGATGGGTTGCTTCGGTGCTTTCTTTGGCGCAACGATTATGGCTCGTATGGCGCTGTTAGTCGAAAGGCTACAGTTTATGATTGCTCAGTGGTGGCCGGCTCTTTCTCAATTGTGGCGATAAGGCGTGAACCAGACAACTAAAAATATATCTACTGTGCTAGCCACAGATTGTGGCTCAACAACAACTAAGGCCGTGCTTTTTGAACGCAAAAGCGAAGGTTGGCGTCAGACTTTCCGCGGTGAAGCACCAACAACAGTAGAAAAGCCGCTAGCCGATGTGACTATAGGCGTGAGAAATGCTTTTACTGAGATCGAAGAGCTTTCGGGACGCAAGATTTTAAAAGCACAAGTTTCAAGCGAAGAAGAAAGCCCGATTTTGGCCAAGCAAAGCGTCGACGATCCTAACGGCGTAGACCTTTATGTCTCCACTAGCTCAGCCGGTGGCGGGCTACAGATGGTTGTCGCCGGTGTTGTTGGTGCTATGACAACAGCCTCAGCCGAACGGGCAGCATTAGGCGCCGGTGCTATTGTCATGGATGCTATTGCTCTTGATGATAACCGGGAACCTTATGAACGCGTGCAGAAAATTCGCCATTTACGCCCGGACATTGTTCTTATTTCCGGCGGCGTTGATGGCGGCACAAAAAATCATCCCTTGGAGCTGGCTGAAACCGTGCTCCAGGCAAGCCCGCGGCCGCGTTTCGGCGAAACTTTACGTTTGCCGGTGATTTACGCAGCCAACAAAGACACGCGCGAAGAAGCGGCAAAAATTCTTGCTGAAAAATTTGCCTTTAATCCGGTTGCCAATATCCGGCCCAATTTAGAAACAGAGCGGCTCGATGAAGCGCGCGATGCTATTCATGAATTGTTTTTGCACCATGTGATGAGCCATGCCCCCGGCTATAAAAAGCTTCTGGGTTACACGCCGGTGCCGATTATTCCGACCCCGGCAGGCTTTGGCGAGATGGTCCTTACTGCCGCCAAGCAAACCGGCGAACAGATTTTAGCTGTCGATATTGGCGGGGCAACTACCGATGTATTTTCTGTCTTTCGCGACCCGCAAAGCAACGAAAAGTTCGTGCCGATATTTAACCGCACAGTCAGTGCCAATTTAGGCATGAGCTACTCGGTAGCCAATGTGCTCATTGAAGCCGGAGTGGAGAATATTAAGCGCTGGCTTCCGCTGTCGGTTAATTCTGTCGAGATTCGTGATCGGCTGAGAAATAAAATGATTCGTCCTACTTCCATTCCGCAGACAATGGAAGATTTACTCCTAGAGCAGGCAATATGCCGCGAAGCGCTGCGCTTAGCGCTCGAGCATCATCAACGTCTCGCTGTTGGGTTAAAAGGCTCCAAAAAAGTGCGGGCGCTAAATCAAATGCTCAAAGACACAGGAGATGAGCTATTTGATTTGATGGCCATTGACTTGATTATTGGTTCCGGTGGCGTGCTCAGTCATGCTCCCGACAGGCGCAGCGCAGCGCTCATGCTGATTGATGCTTATCAGCCGCTGGGAGTAACTAAGCTTGCTGTGGATTCTATTTTTATGATGCCGCACCTGGGAGTGCTGGCTACAGTGAATGCCGATGCGGCAGTGGAGATTTTCTACCGCGACTGCTTAGTCGAGCTGGGCACAGTGATAGCACCGCGCGGTGAAATTAAGCCGGGCAAGGCGGCAGTGGAAATTTCCGGTTTGATGGCTACGCCGCTAACTATCATGGCCGGAGAGTTTAAAGTTATTGAGCTTGCTTCCGATGAGCGCCGTCACGTTGAGATCAAACCGCTAAATGCTAACCTTGATTTTGGTGCCGGCTTTGGCAAGTCACTTAGCGCTGAGCTTATTGGTGGCCCGGCGGGAGTAATCATTGACTTGCGCGGTCGCCCATTACATTTTGCTACCGATGAAAAGACGCGCATAGAAAGAGCTAAAGCAGTACATAAAATTTTAGGTTTGGAGGTCTAACCATGGCGCGAGCTTATACTCCGGCGCTTACGGTTAGCGCCAAAACAAAGATCACGCGCCTGCGCGAATTACCCTTGCCGGGCAAAGCTTTAGTTAAGCTCGGTGATGAAGTGAGTTCTGAGCAGGCAGTTTTAAGTGCTGAACTTCCGGGCGAGGTGGAAATATTAAAGCTTCTTGAACGTAGTGGCTTAGATCTGGAGGCGGTAAAGAAAAGTTTGCTGGTTAAGGTTGGGGATAGTGTCTCCCGGGGTCAAACGATTTTATCGGCAAAGAGCTTCTTTGGATTGTTTTGCACTGAGCTCACTGCTCCGATTGATAGTCAGGTGGAGTTTTTTAATCAAGTTAACGGCCATCTGGGTATCAGAGGGTCTGCTCGACCCATCAATATCAGCGCCTATCTAAGCGGTAAGGTCGTTGGCATTGAGGAAGGTAAGGCGTTGAACATAGAAGCCTCGGCCGCTTGGATTCAAGGCGTCTTTGGTGTTGGTGGCGAGCGCTTTGGTGAAGTGCTTGTGCTGTCCCTGCCAAACGATGCTTTAGTCGATAAGCAAGATTTGCAAAAGATAACTAGCGACTTAAAGGGCAAGATTCTCGTCGGCGGTCGCGGCTATAGTATCGAAGCCCTGCGCGAAGCTCAGCACTTAGGAGTTAGCGCTATTCTAACCGGTTCGGTTAACTCCCAGACACTAAAGGAATTTTTAGGCTATGATATCGGTGTTGCCATTACCGGCGATGAGAATATTCCCTTTACTTTTATTGTTACTGAGGGCTTCGGCGAGCTGGCGATTTCTGAGCGCGTGATGACTTTAGCTAAAAAGCTTGTCGGCAAAAAAGGGTGTGTCAATGGCACCACTCAAGTGCGAGCCGGTGCGATGCGGCCGGAATTAATTGTCTGCTCGGCTGGATTAGAGGAAACGCAGAGTGTAGGCTCCTTAGAGCTGAAGGTTGGCGCTACGGTGCGCATAGTGCGCACCCCATACTTTGGCCAATTAGCGACAGTTGTGCAATTACCGACTGAGCTGGAAAAAGTGCAAAGCGGTGCTATTGTGCGCGTGCTTCAAGTTCAGCTGGCTGATGGCCGTTTAGAAGTAGTGCCGCGAGCTAATGTGGAGTTAGTCTAAATCTTTCAAAAGGACGAATAATGGATGATGTAATTATTGTCGGCTCAGGAATTACCGGTTTGACAACAGCGCTGCACTTATCTAAGCGCTTCAAAAAAATAACAATTATTGCTTCCTCACGCGGGGGAAGTTCTTACTGACCTTGGAATATTAGGACGCCGCCCCCAGAAATTCTAGAAGAAAAGGTGCTACAAGCCGGAGAGCGTTTAAATAACGAGAACTTCGTTAACCTATTTATCACAAACGCCGACTATCCGGAGAAATTTTTTCAAGAACACAACATTGATTATCGCAAAAGCGAAGAGCGCTTGGTAACTCTCGGAAAAATAACTTCTGAGACAAAATCTCTTTTCTGGGAGTATTTGGGGCCAGTAAAACGCCAGGCAAATTTAAAAAAGTTAATTCACCAGCAGGGAAATTCTTACTTAAATCTATTAGCAAAAAGTGCCGAAGAATCTCTAGCTGCCGGAAGTATTGGTCTTAATTATATCGAATGAGAATAATAACTTCGATGATTTTCACGAAGGCTATCTTATTTTTTAAGGTATCATGGCAGAGAAAAAGACAGTATTAGTTACCGGAGCTAGTTCGGGAATTGGAAAGGCTTTTGTTAATGAAAGCCAGAAATAGCAGACACATAATTAATGTTTCTTCTCCTGCCGGTATTCTAAGTAACCCGGTAGCGCCTATTTACTGCACTTCTAAATTCGCTTTGCAAGGCTATACTTCCGGACTGCGTACGCAGCTTCTCGAGCAACAAGAAAATATTAGAGTTAGTCTGGCTTAGTCTTATACACAAGCCCATCAAATGCGTTACTTTATAGCAGCACGCGTAAGCGCCATCGGCTTATGAAAATGCCGCGTGCGCTATGGAACGCGCGGCATGATCTGGAGGCTGAAGGCCGGAAGATCTGACGCGCCGAGGCTGTAAATGCCGTCTGCGGTATGCGGCTAAGCCGCCAAATGCCGTGTAACTATTGGGCGTAGGCGATCCACTTTGTCCGCTTCGCTTCCAAAGATGGATCGCGTTCCACAAGCGTTTGCAAAATTATTTAGCCCCGTGGCGGCACCGCCGAGAGTGTTGCAAAATTGTATCACCATGCCACCCTTTTACGACTTGTTTATAAGATTCAGCAGTTTGGTTCGCCCAGGTGGATTTGGTACAAGCTACTGGAGCGAGCGAAAAGTCGACCGTAGTAAATTTATGAGCCCGGAAGAAATGGCTGAAGTATTAAAGTTCGTTATTGATTTTCCCGGCCAAAGTAATGTTGGTAAGCCTTCACGGGATAATTTTCATTAAAATTTCAGGGGTATTAGAAACATGAATATTTTTATATTTATTGACGTTTCCTCATCGGAAACGACTAATCTTGTGAAGGCTTAGTCTCTGTCCCTCCACAGTTTTGCTTCGCAAAACTTGCCCCCTCTGGCGGCTTTTATATAGAAACTCAGTAAAAGTCGTGAACGGATACTAATGTTGTTGATATCAATCACCATGGAAAGCATGCGCTAGAGTGACTGTCCTTCATCTAATTTATTTTTACTACTTATAGTAGGTAAGTTTAAACCATACCCTAGCGGTAAATATCCGCTTGCTTTAACTCGTTAACCTCGGCCTAGAATTCCGAAAAGAATTCAGCCTTGGGCCATCTCTTGAAGTCGCTAGAATTTCATGGTTTGTGGGCGATTAGTGAAGTGGCGACCGAATGAAAAAAGAGCGAGACAAGGTGGAAACCTGGCGGTTACCGCAATGTCTCGCAAAAGTTACCGGCTCAGTAAATTTGAGTCGATAAAGCTTGCCCGGCGTTGCGTATTGCGTTTGGCCACCGCTAACTCCTACTTCTCTGGGATTGGGGTTATCCCGAGAAATAAATAAGAATCCTCCTTTCTATTGGAGTTTTTAGCGGGTTTCCGTTGCGCAACTTGGAGGGCTTTAGGCTGGCTTAAGTGCAGAAGTCATCTACATTTAAGCCAGCCTAAAGCCTTTAAAACCCACAGCAAAACCTTAATCTTGCTGTCTCGCTCTTCAATAGTGATTATGGGCCAAAAAATATTTATGTATCGTTTTTCTAGAAAATACTGCTTTTCTTGGATAAGGCTTTAATATTATGAAAATTATTAGCCATGTTGTATCGAGATTTTGCTTATTTCCTCACTCGCCTTAGTCTCTGAATTACTTTTCCATGCTGCGCAGCGTTTGCCAGCAAAGCGCTATCTGTGATTATAAGACCACTCCATGCCAACTTAGCTCAGCTGGTAGAGCATCTCATTCGTAATGAGAGGGTCACGTGTTCGATTCACGTAGTTGGCTTACTAAAATTCTTCCCATTCTGCGAAGGTTTAATGTTTCACAATAAGCGAGAAATCTTTTTTACCATCCTCGCAACTTTTTTTGTGACCAATGCCATTATCGGTGAGCTCATTGGCGGTAAGCTAATTCAGCTAAGCATTTTTACCTTAAGTATCGGCATTCTTCCATGGCCTGTAGTTTTTGTGACCACTGACATCATCAACGAATATTTCGGGAAAAAGGGAGTAAGGAAGCTCACCTTTATCGCCATTGGGCTTATTATCTATACCTTTATCATTCTGGCGCTGGGATTATCTGTTCCGGCCGCCTCGTTTTCGCCGGTAGATAATGAAACATTTTCCAAGGTCTTTGGCCAGTCGCAGTGGATTATAGTCGGTAGCATTACCGCATTTCTCGCCTCGCAGCTGGTCGATGTTTTCGCCTTTTGGGTCATAAAAAAACGCACGGGGCATAAAATGATTTGGCTGCGCGCAACCGGCTCGACCGTGATTTCGCAGTTAATAGACACTTTCATTATTGGCGCCATAGCTTTTTGGCTTCCGGGCAAACTTAGCTTTGAAGAATATCTAAGCACAGCGGTGACTAGCTATTTTGCCAAGTTAATCATCGCCATAGCACTTACCCCGCTTATTTATCTTTTCCATTATCTAGCTGGCCAATACCTCGGCGAAGAAGAAGCTTCTAAACTTGCTGAACAGTCCACCTTGGATAGCATCTGACAAAAGCGTTTTAGGCGCCCCGTGTGCGGCGTTGCCGACAGCCGCCACGTGAACGCGCAGCGCCGGAGAACCTGTTGCTCGCTGGCGCTCACAACATGGGTGCGCGCTCCACAAACATTGTGCCTGAGTCCTATGCGCAAGTCGGAGAAATCGTGCCCTCGTGCAGTTTGTTTACGGAAAAAGAAAGTGTAGTCACTGGGAGCGCAGAACGCTTCCCTACAGGGGGCAGTCTGCTAGGCGCGGTAGTGCCGAATATAAGGAAATGCTGAATTACTCAGCAAGCCGGGGGAGCTTCGCAAACCCTGTCATGTGGTCCCAAAAGCCACAGCGGTATTTTACGCGCCCAAGGCGCTAGCACGACTTGTCCCTACATTTAATGGTACCTTCCAGAAAAGATGATCCCCTTAGAAACAAAGAAGAATCTAAGGGGCGATGAAAAAAAGAAAAGAATTTACGCTCGATGAGCGCCAAAACATAGATACGAAGCTGTACAAGGGGAAAGGATTCAAAAAACTTGCTGAAGTGTTAGATCGTGACCCCAAGGTGATAAAACGTGTAGCGACAAGATATAAGTCGAAGAATCCATTTGTGGATAAAAATCAGACAGCGTTAGAGCGAGCAAAATGGGATCACGATGAGCACCAAAAAGAAGGCGACCACTAAGCATGTTTTTCTCATTTGCATCTCCTTTAACTGAACTACGACCTGTTATTTATTAGGCTACTTGAAAATCGAGCAGTTATTCAAATTGAGAAGACAAGGAACCTTTATAAAAACTTCCCTATTCTCTGTCTCTCGACCTTGCCAGCCGATGACTTAGCAACAACGAGAGGCATTTTTATAAAATTTTACGCGATGGAGTTTCTAGAAATTAGCAGCTTCTAGGAACAATTGGAAAAGAACTAACTTCTAGGCGATTTACTGAAGTTTGAAGATTTTTGCAAAAGTCACCGCTTGGTAAGTAAGTGGATTTGGGTGTACGCGGTAGTTATTTTTAGAGTTTGTAACCTTTGCCGGTTGGATCCCGCTTTGCCTAGTGAGGTTTCTAACTTACTCCTTAAGTTCGAGTAACCGTTCACGCTTTTGGCCGACTACTTTGTCAGACATCGTGGGTCGAGAGCTGCTTTTGGGCTCTCGAATTGCTCCGCGAGTAGTTCACTACACTACCGAGTTATTTCGGTTCTTGGTGAGAGGATAGCGAGTTCTTTTCTTCTAGAGCCTTTGACGAGGGTCGCATAAGGACCCTCGATTGGTGCTCGCCACTCGTCTTTAAATAAGGAATAAACTGCTCGCTAGTTTGCAGTTTATTCTTTATTATTGTTAGGCGCTAGATGTGTTTCTAATGTCGCACCGCGCCTCGTATTCGGCTCAAAATCGTGGCGGTTACGGGTTATTTAAAAATATAAATTTTTATTTTTTGATGTTTTATAACTAGCTGCTTTTTACATATTAATACGTCGTGAATACAAGTTCGATATGACAGGAGATGATAATGAATATCTATAAATACTTATACTTCATCGTAATAGCTTTAAGCCTAACTGCAAACACCGCATTTTCTCAGCTTATGGGCATGGGGCGCGGTGCTCACGGCCCGGGCATGTTGCACGGCTTACCGCTAGGCCAGCTGAATTTAAGCTCTGAACAAGAAACGCAGATTCAGGCCATCATCGACTCGTATAAGGATAAACTAAAAGCTGCTTTTGAAGCGCAGCGCAGCGCACGTGAAGCACTCACTGAACTAGTGGAGTCGGGAAGAACAGACTTAACTTCGGCAACCGACACTTTTGGCGATAAGGCAGCGCAAAAGGTTATTCTTAAAGCTCAGGTTACTAAAGAAATCAAAAGTCTTTTAACCGATGAGCAGCTTACTGAGTTAGAAACTGTTAAACAAAGACATCTGAAACATTTTCTATCAGAATAAGCTTTTGTGCTTTTAATATATATATTACTAATTATGTTAAACACTTTTGATTTAAATGTGGGTGCGGCAGAATCAGCTTTAGATATAGCGAGAAGTTTTTTTGCTGCGCCACAAAAACAAACAGGCCAATATTCCGTGACAGATAGCGAATTAAACGAGCTTATTTTTAATGCGCAAAAAGGAGATAAGCAGTCTTTTGAAAAGTTAATTGATGCTTATCTTCCTTATCTGTCCAGAGAAATATCCAAACTTTGTCCGGCAGATGCGCTTCATGATGTAGCGCAAGAGGTGTTGATTCGTGTTTATCGAGCGCTGCCAACTTATAGGGAAGAAGGCTCTTTTCGTTGGTGGTTACGTAAAATTGTATCGCGCGCTTGCTTGGATTATTGGCGCAGCGAGCGACACAAAGAAAGAAAAGAGTCGGCTTATGTGCTCGCTTTTCAGGATCAGACGACGACAAAAAGCGACCAAGAAACAAGGCTAGATTTGCAACGTTTTTTTGGCCAGCTATCGGTCAGCGACAGGGTAGTTTTTACTCTATCTTTTTTGGAAAATTTGCCGCACAAAGAAATAGCGGAGCTATTAGATATTTCGCTAACGGCGACAAAAGTGCGCTGCTTTAGATTAAAACAGAAAGCAAAAAGTTGGTTTACATTATGAAAGAGAAAAAGACTAAATCCAGTTTAGTTGATTTGCGTGCTGCTTGGCGCAGGCAAGTTGAAGAGGCTCCAGAACTAAATGAGCTGTGGCTCAAAGTGGCGATGAACAATATTTCGGCTAATAGGACAGAGTCGCAAAGGCTTTTGTCGGAGTTCTTTTATGGCTTCGCTTTATCTGTGGTGGCTAGTCTTTTGATTTTTGTTTCCAGTAATGCTTTTAGTTCTAGTTCCGCAGAAGAGGATTCCAGTATGATTTATTTAATAAACAGCCAAGAGTTAGCTTATTTTATGAGGTAGTGGTTATGAACACTAAGTATTCGCTAATCATAGGCATGGTCTTAGGGTCTTTAGTGGCCGCCGGAGTTTTTGTTGTTGCTTTTCGGCCACCGTTTCCGCCGCCCCCGCATCATGGTCCGTTTTCTATGCCTCATGGCCCACGCATGATGGGGCGAGCGATTATTGATCATTTGGCCGATAAGCTTGATTTAACAGCTGAGCAAAAACAAAAGGCTGAGCCTATAGTTAAGGAAATGCACGCCAAGATGATGGCCTTAAGGCTAGCGCAGAGCGATCAAGCCGATATAATACGTGAAGAGGCGAATAGGCAACTTAAGCCGCTTTTGGATGAAGCGCAGCGCCAAAAGTTAGCCGAGATGAGCGCGCGCTTTAAGAAAATGCGCGAGCAAGAAGAGGAGTTTATGAAGGAAAACCGAGAGCCGCTGCCGCCACAGTAAGACGCGCACAGTTTTAGCAGAGAGATTAAAGTCTCTTTCTACCCGTAAGCTAGTGGAGGAAATGCCATGAGTATAACGGGAATCAATAGTGGTTTAAAGGTAATACAACTTTTTAATAGAGCTACCCAAGAATCAAAGCCGGTGTCCTCGTCAGACGCCGATAACGATTCGCGAACTTCGGAGTTAAGCGCGTCTTTTGATGTCGTGGATTCAAATAAAGACGGAACAGTCACACTCGATGAACTTCTCACTTACGATAAAAGCGGTCAGATAAACTCTGCGTGTCAGCATGATGGATCTAAAGCGCTGAGCGAAGATGAATTTATACAAATGTGTGATCATGTTGCTGCTGCCAGCGGCGATACGACAGCCTTTGATAAAGCGCTTGAGTCGTTTAGTTCAGTAGATAGCGACGGTGAGGGGAAAGCCAGCAGCGATGAGTTTTTAGCGTTCGTTAAAGCCAATGGCCTTTCGCTTCCTCAACCCCCGGCCGGTGCTCCGCATGGCCCGCGAGGAGAGGGTCATAAACCGCTGGAATTTTCCGAGGGTCAGCATAAAAATATACCATTTGTTTAGAACAAAGCTAGAAAGCCGAAGGCTTTTCAGTTCAAAAGTTAATTTACTTTCTGCAAATGGTATACCTTTAATTCCGGATGCGGACAAATATGTTACTTTGATTCATCAAAAAGTAAAAGTATTAGCCTATATTACTGTGCGCCCAGAGTAAGTTCGAGAAGGCACAAAAAGGTGGCTGATAAAATATGCTTTCCCTAAGGCTGAGCTAATTCTAAGGCTTAATGATGTAGATTTTACTGAAGGGTCGAAGTGGAAGGCCAGTGTTTTATCTAAGTTGCATCCGCATATCACGGGTTTAGTTGATGATAACGCTTCGGTAATCTTACCTCTTCCCCCGAGCTATCCGGAAACAATTTACCTCTATAATCACGATAGCCATGTGGCTTCCGATATCAATGTGGTTTGTTGCAGAGATTGGCCAACAGTCTATGTGAGCGTTTGCGTGGAAGCTAATTTCTAGATGCGCTGAGCTAAACCAAGATAAAACAATTATTGCCAAAAACAATCGGGGGAAGTGGTGTTTTAATCTTCCCCCGTTATTCGTTGTAATAATTTAAATAATGCCGATCTTCTGTGTGCCGGTGCGAAGGAGTGTATCCCCATTCCAGGAAAAAATTGTGATATAGCGAGATTTTCCGCCAATGTCTTTGTTTGGTTCATGGAACCAAAGCTGACTTCCAGGCAGGAGAAAGGCTGCTAAATCGCAAGTCCAAACATCGTTTTCACAATGTTCTGTCTTGGCCAAAATTACCGAACTGCTTTCCAAGTCCAGACATTTTCCTTCGAAGCGAAGGAAAAGCAGTAATGCTTGTTTGTGCTTTTGTTCTCCTGTTTCATTAATTGGCATAATGAAATAGGTTCCGCTTTTGAATACGACTCGGAACTGATCTTTAGGCAGTATTCCATGCTCATCAGGAGTAACTTCCGTGGGGATCCGAATTGCTTGATCTGCCGCAGAATAAGCAAACTCTCTGGAAGCTTGATCGTAAGTGATAAAGCTTCCTAAATTCTTATGCTCCATTATATTTCCTTTCTGGCTTTTAGGGATGCCAACCCGAATATCCGGCAAGCGCGCTAGCCTTTTTAAAAACCTTTCAGCTGAGCGCATCTTTGTCAGATCCAATTTTGCGTCTGATAAAGATGCTTAGCGAAACTTCTACTTGCTATGACTAGGATACAATGTCAAACCAAAATGGTCGAGCTACTTTTGATTTGGTGCTGCTCGATATTTAAAAGATCTCTGAAGATGACGAGAGACTACTGCAATCGCCGGATTGTGGCAAGCATAGCGATGCTTAATTAGAATCCAGTGTTTCTCTGATTTTGTTTCCTAAATCGTCCATGAAAAAGGGCTTTTGGATGAAATGAACAGACTCATTTAATACGCCTTGGTTAGCAATAACATCAGCAGAATAGCCTGACATGAATAGGGTTTTTATTTTGGGGTAGATCGCCGATATTTTTTGGGACAAATCCTTTCCGGTCATTTCCGGCATGATGACATCGGTTAGTAGTAAATCGACCTGACCATTGTAATGTTTTGCTAATCCGATAGCTGAAGACGGGGTAGAGGCAGATAAAACGCAGTAACCTATTTCCTCAAGCATGGTCTTAGTTAGGCTAAGCACATCAGGTTCATCTTCAACGACGAGAACCACTTCATTTACTTCCACTGATGTTACTATACCTTCCTGGGCAATTTGTTCCAGTTCCTCTTTGGGAATATAGCGGGGAATATATATTCTAAAGCAGCTGCCAATGTTTATCTCGCTATTGACGGTGATGTAGCCGCCATTTTGTTTAACAATACCGTAAATTGTCGCTAACCCTAAGCCCGTACCTTTACCTTGCTCTTTGGTTGTAAAGAAAGGCTCAAATACTTTATTGACAACTTTCTTTTCCATACCGCTGCCATTATCAGTAACGGTCAATACGACAAAATCGCCGCTAAGTGGATCCATATTTTCAATTAATTGTTCATGGTTCAGGGTGAGGTTTGTCGTTTCAATAATAATATTGCCAACTCCGTTAATTGCATCGCGGGCGTTAATACAAAGATTGGCCAAAATCTGATCGACCTGCGATGTATCCATGTGCACAGGCCAAATTTCCTTAGTTAGTTCAAGCTCCAGTTTTACCCCCTCGCCAATCAAATGCTTGAGCATTTGCATCATGCCTTTGACCGTGTCGTTAAGATTAATGACGCGCGGCGAAATTGTTTGCTTGCGGGCAAAGGCTAGTAATTGTCGCGTTAATCCTGCCGAGCGGTGGGCGGCCTTATTTATTTCGTCGAGATCTGAGCTGACTGATTGGCCATGTTGTGCTTTGCGTAAAGCTAACTCTATGCGACCAATAATGACGCTCAGCATATTATTAAAATCATGAGCTACGCCTCCGGCCAGACGCCCGATTAATTCCATTTTTTGTATTTGCAAAATCTGTTGTTGAAGTTTTTGACTTTCTTTCTCTGCTTTTTTACGCTCTGAAAGGTCAACGACAAAAACGATCTGCTCGTTGACGTCTTGTTTGAGGAAAGCTCCGCCGATTAGCACGGGAACGCGACTTCCATCTTTTCGGAAATACTCTTTTTCAAATGGCTCAAAAACACCATGGAGAAGTATTTCTTTTTCAGCTAAACTATCACGCAAAATATGTTCCGGTGGGGTCATTAACTTCCAATTTAACTTATCCTGTTTAATATCCTCAGATGTGTAGCCGGTCATCCTGCAAAAAGCATCGTTGCTGATTAAAACTCTACCATCGGGGGTAACTGTAATAACTCCGATGAAACTTGCTTTCATCCAGCGGTCGAACTGCAGCGCGCTTTGATTAAGGGAATCCTCAGCTTCTTTGTCTTTGGTGATATCGCGGACGATTTCGATTGCTCCAAAAACATCTCCATTACTGTCGCGAAGCGGGGAGGCTTTAGCATAAATCCAAGCTCCCTTGTTATTATAAAGCGCGGGACAATAGGCTTTTGCGCTTACGGCGCCACCTTCATAAGTTAGCTGAGAGTATTTATTGGATATATTGTCCTTATCTTCAAAAATAATATCCATTAGCAGTGGTCGGCGTTCCCCATAAAAAGGAATAGTATAGGCATAATCACCTTTGCCGAGCATTTCATCGGCCGATATGCCGGTCATGTGCTGCATGGCGCGATTCCAGATGATTACACGCTTCTCTTTATTAATCGCCAACATGGCATCAGGCAGAAAGTCAATCACATCGGTTAGCTGCTTTTGCGATTCGCGTAGCGCTTCTTCCTGCTCCTTACGTTTAGTAATATCAATACCAACGGATTGATAACGGATTACTTTTCCCTGCGTGTCAAAAAACGCTTTGTTGCGCCATTCATGATAGCGTTTGCCGCCATCAGGCAGAAGATGACACTGCTCATGGACCTCAGAAGGATTTTCTGGAGTCAATGCAGATATACTGTTTTTAACGATTGCGACATTTTTGCTATCGAATATTTCAAATAAGTTTACCCCGACTAATTCTTCGGGTTTTTTATCGATTACAGCGGCCAATGCGATATTGGTGAAAATAAGAGTGCCATCAGGGTAAAAAGCGCAGATATACTCCGGCATATCGTTAATGAGCGTATGCATCTGCTCAGCGGAAATAGGCATGGAAATATTTTCCTTGTCTTTACTCATCGTGACAAATCGTTAATTATTACTTAGGCGACACTTTTATCAGAGATTTTTACATCACCTTAATTTTCTAAGCTAAAACTATTTACCTTAAAGCTGATGTTGCTAATTATTTTCCTAGGTTTTATTTGATGAGTATTTTAAACACTGGTTGCGATATTTTTATTTAAGAGAAGGTGGATGATCTCACTGCGAATTCGTCCCTTAACCAAGGGCATTATAAATATTGCAGGCTGTTTAATCATTACGGCTGTGTTATGTACCCAAAGAGGCAAAGCCGCTATTTTGAAATACTAGGAAATTTAAAATGAAAAAATTTCACATAGAAAATCGTAAAAGCCAACGGGTGGTAGGGGTAATTACCGAAGTTAGTTCACCACGAGGATTGGTTTTTATCATGCATGGATTAGGAGGAGTTAAGGAGGCTAAGTTTCTCGTAGCTGTGGCTGAAACTTTTAAAGAGCAAGGATTCAGTGTTGTGCGCTTTGATACAACTAATTCGTTTGGTGAAAGTGGGGGTAGTTACGAACAGGCTACTGTAACTAGCTACTATGAAGATCTTGAAGATGTGATTAACTGGGCCGCGCAGCAAAGCTGGTATCGCGAGCCATTTGTTCTGGTCGGTCATAGTCTAGGGGGTATTTGCGCAGCGTTGTTTGCGCAGAAATATCCAGACAAAGTGCGCGCGCTAGCTCCTATCTCGACTGTGGTTTCGGGAGCCTTGAGCGTTGAAGCGATGAGAAAATATAATCCGCAGAAGTGGGAACAATGGCAGCATACTGGTTGGCGCGAAGATGTTTACGAAGGGCGCCCGGAATTAGTTATGCGTCTGCCATGGTCGCACCTAGAGGATAGATTAAAATATGATCTTCTCGTGAGCGCCTCATCTTTAACTATGCCTGTTTTGCTAGTTGTTGGTGAGAAAGATATTTCCACTCCGCCTGAGCATATCAAACTACTTTTCGATGCTCTCCCTGGAGCTAACGAATTTCATTTAATAAAAAACGCGCAGCATGTTTTTTGTTCAGAGGAGCATTTATGTGAAATGAGAAATATATTTTCTCAATGGATAGGTTCTGTGCTTTAAGTATTTAACAGGGCATCTATCTGCAAAAGTAGTACGTCATTTGTTAAAAGGAATTTATGCTTTACATCAACTTACTTTGCGCTTTACGGCTTTTTTCTTCTTGTAATTAGCGGAGATATTTTAGTGCGCGGCGCGGTTAATGTCGCGAAACGCTTTAATGTTTCGCCTTTAATGATTGGCTTAACTTTGGTTGTTTTTGCTATGGGTGAGATTTCTCGCTTGGCCGGCATAATCCTATTTTGTTTACTACTTTCCTATATTGCGTACGTCTATGTGAAGGAATCATCTTCGCCCAATAAATTAGTTGGTAATGCTTTAGTCACGACACAAGATATTGCGTCTAAGTGGCGAACCTCCCTTTTATTTTCGTTATTATTTTTTGTCTCTGGTCTAGGATTGACCGTGTGGGGCGCAGATTTACTGGTTAAAGGAGCTATGGCCTTAGCCTTAGATATAGGAATATCAGACACAGTTGTCGGGCTCACCGTTGTTGCCATAGGAACCTCGCTTCCGGAACTAGTTACCGACGTTGCCTTTGGTAATATTGTGGGCAGCAATATTTAGGGCATACTTGGCTTAACGGCAGCCGTTCATCCTATTGCTGTACCGTCCCAAGTAATTGCGCGCGATATGTGGATCATGGGACTGGCTACAATAATTTTAATTTTTTTTGCTGTTACCGGATGGCGGATTAGCCGCAGAGAAGGAGTGGTCCTTCTGTCTCTCTATGTTGTCTATATTTGTTTATTATTAAGTTAGTTTGCTTAAGTTTTTCCGATTTCATTGCTAACGAATGCTATTTTTAGGTGTAAAATCGGCGGAAAAAGTCCTCGGCTTCCTACTTTTGATCTTAACAAATACTGAAACGGCTTAATTGTTTTGCTCTGCTGCTTTACTTGCACAAAGACGCAATGAAGCTAGTAACCGCTTTGAGGTAATTTCCTTTGGACTTGTTAATGATGTCTATGCAGGCGCTACCGACGATGGCAATGTCAGTGTGACCTGTTAGTGCTTTAATATGCACCGGCTGCGAAATACCAAAGCCCACAGCTACGGGACTTTTTACTGTTTGGCGCACCTTGTCCAAATAGCTGCCAAGGCCAGTAGGAAGTGTGTTTTTAGCTCCTGTCGTTCCTGTGCTGGAAACGCAATAAACGAATCCCTTTTTTGCTAGCGGTGCAATCTTTTTTAAGCGTGCTTTGGGAGTAATTGGTGAGGCTATGGGGATTGGTGAAAGATTATAATTTAATGCTAATGACCAATAATTTTCAACCTCATCTTCGATGGAGATATCAGGAATAATCAACCCCGACATTCCGGCATTAGCGCTATCGCGGCAAAAAGCTTTCACTCCACCCTTGTAGCGGTAAGCTATATTAAAGTAAGTCATAAAAAGAAGCGGGGTTGAAACTTTTCCCGCTAGTTTCTCAGCCGCTTTAAAACAATCTAAAACTTTAATACCTTTATCTAGCGCTGCTTGATTGGCCTTCATGATAGTTGGACCGTCGGCCATGGGGTCAGAGAAAGGAATCTGTAGCTCGACAAATTGTGCTCCCGCACGTGCTTGTTCGGCAACAATGGCCATACTTTCTTTAAGCGAAGGATAGCCCATGACAACATGAGTCATAAGCGCTGGAGACTTTCGCGCTTCGGCTTTCAGCTGAACTAGTGTGTTTTGTATCTTATTCATGTTTACTAAAATTTGCCGTGAATTTAATAAATTCTTTATCGCCAAATTGCTTTGCCAAAATAAACAGGTCTTTATCACCACGACCGGAAATATTAACTACAATGGTTTTTGTTTTTGGCAGCTGAGCGGCAAGCTGAATTGCTTTCGCTAGCGCATGTGCTGATTCCAGTGCTGGAACAATACCTTCTGTCTTGGCTAGCAATTTTACTGCCGCGAGCACATCTTTATCTCTAGCTGAATCATACTCAACGCGCCCAGTATCTTTAAGATAAGCATGTAAGGGCCCAACGCCGGCATAATCAAGTCCCGCAGAAACGCTGTGCGTATCTGATATTTGCCCATCGCTATCTTGTAGCCAGTAAGATTTGTAACCTTCAACCACGCCGACTTTCCCACCTTTAAAGCGCATCGCATGCTCTCCGGTTTTATTACCGAAGCCACCGCCCTCTACGCCGATTAGTTTAACGCTCTTATCGGCAAGAAAAGCATTAAATGCTCCCATGGCATTACTGCCACCGCCTACGCAGGCGATAACATAATCAGGTTTTAAACCATAATTATTCTTAAGCTGGGATTTAATTTCTTCGCCGACAACTTTTTGAAAAAACCTATTTATCTCAGGAAAAGGATAAGGACCCACACAAGAGCCGAGAAGATAATGCGTATCGCGCACATTGGTGACCCAGTCTTTAATGGCCGCGTTCACCGCATCTTTTAGGCGCTTACCGCCGAAATTTACTGCCTTCACTGTAGCGCCAAGCTGCTCTATCCAAAAGACATTTGGCCGCTGGCGCTCAATATCGATAGCGCCCATGTAAACGACGCATTCAAACCCGAACCTGGCGCACACAGCTGCGGTTGCTACTCCGTGCTGTCCCGCGCCGGTTTCGGCAATAATACGTTTTTTGCCCAACCGCTTTGCTAACAGCGCTTGGCCAACGCAGTGATTTATCTTGTGCGCGCCGGTATGAGCGAGGCCCTCGTTTTTTATAAAAATCTTCGCACCGCCAATATGTTTAGTTAAGTTTTCACAAAGCATTAGTGGCGTTGGGCGCCCAACGAAATCACGATAAGCGAGGCTTAGATCCTTTAAAAACTTTTTGTCTGATTTGGCTTTTAAAAAGCAGGCGGTTAATTCTTCCAAAGCAGGAATAAGCAGCTCCGGTGCATATTGCCCACCGTAAGGGCCATAATAACCAGCAGCGTTAGGATTATAATTTGTTTTCTTCATAGTTTTTATTTTTATCCTTTGGCTTTCGCGTCCTTATACAGGCGCTCGAGTTGGTTTAGCAAATAAAATGGTAGCGAGATTATTCCGTCATGTAACGAAGGCTTATCGCTGTTTATCCTAACGGCATATTTTGTTTTGTAATTATCCATAAACAATCTTAGGCTCTTTGATCTTAATGTTGGCTTCCGGGAGAATTTTTGATCAGTCCTAGCTACGATCTTATGCATTGCTTGCGCTGCTATTGCTAGTTGGGGCACCTGCTTTTATTTGCGCGTCTAGCCAATAATGACAATATTTTATTAAATAAGACCGCCGAATATTTCAGGTTGGCCTTCGAGTTTTACTTTATTTAAGTTACTGCGACATGTTTACAATTAATATCGCGAGTTGCGTATTTTTAAACAGTGAACCATTGGTGCTAGTAAGCTTACTGAAAATATTACTAAAAATAGAAATATACAGAGGATGCAGAAAATGCATAAACATAATAAAATTAGCTTGTTGTGATGCTTTGATGGCTTATTTAATGGTTTTTTTAGCCTCGCTGATCAATGCCTGCAAATTAGCCCCGCACTCGCCAGTTTTAACTAACGACTCACCAATTAAAAAGGCATTGGCCTTAGCCTGTTTAAGTTGCAGTAAGTCCTCGGCATTAAAAATTCCCGACTCCGAAACAAAGAATACTTGTTTATCGGGAGCAATTTCTAAATCTAAAAATGCTATCAGATCTTCGCTGACATCGAGGCTGACATCAAAAGTAGATAAGTTTCTGTTATTGATGCCAACCAATAAGTTAGATAAGTTGCCTACGGAGTTGATTATAGCAGCAAGAATCTTGCCTTCCTCGCGATCATGTATCTCAATAAGCACATCCAGCCCCAGATCTGTTGCTTTTAGATAGAGCGATTTTAAATCCCCCGGACTTAGTGCCTTCACAATTAAAAGCACAGCATCGGCACCGTACGCCAAACCTTCCCAAAGTTGATACTCACAAAAAATAAAATCTTTTCTTAGAAGCGGGATATAGGGAAGTGCTTGTCTAATATCTCGCAAGTAGCTTAAGCTTCCGGAAAAAAACTTTTCTTCAGTGAGCACAGACAAACAAGCCGCACCGTTTTGCGCATAACTTTTTGCCGCCTCTAGCGGATCAAGATCCGCCCGTATCATTCCCTTAGAAGGAGAAGCTTTCTTTATCTCAGCAATAATGGCCGGAAAGCTTGATGATTCTAATTTCTCTCGAAAGCCCCTAGGCTTAAACTGCTCAGCCATATTCTGTAGCTTGGCCAAAGGACAAGCCTTCTCAGTCTCAGCCACTTCCTTTTTCTTAAATTCCAATATTTTATCTAAAATGCTCATAACGGTCATAATGATGGCAAAACCAGTAGCCGTCAACAAATAGATTGGCACTGTCTATCTTCGCCCGATCTTATCATGTATAGGTTCTCTATTAATTTATTCGGCGAAAAAGGTATTAGAAGTCAGTTTTTGCTGATACAAACTATGCCTTCTTGGATCGAGATGGATAAAGCATAAGTAGGAACTAAAGGAACAATTCTATGAAACAACTTACCTATGACGAAATGGGTATTACTGTGGAATTAGGTGCGGGGGATGATAGCACCACAGATATTTTAAAATTTAAAGTGCCTGCTTTGGAGGAGGAATTTGTTATTGAAAATTCGCTTCAGTATCAGCCTGATGGTGTGCTTTGTTATGGCGATACACTGGGAGTAAAGCCTAGCGGCAAGCCGGACTTTACTTTGATTAAGCTGCCACAAAAAGGAACAGTGGGCGGAGTGTTCACCCGTAACCTTTGCCCTAGCGTTACGGTTAAACGCAATCGAGAATGTTTAAAAAGTGGGGAAACGCAGGCGCTTGCCGTAATTAGCGGTAACGCTGTGACCTTTGCCAAAAACGATAGTAAAGATTTAGAACGCATAGCTGATATTCTATCCGCTGAACTCGATTTACCTAAAGAGCAGATCATGATTAGCGCGACTGGAAGAATTGGCGCGCAGTTATCGATAGACGCTGTCGAAAAAGGCTTAAAAGGTTGCGCGGGTAAACTAAAAGCAAATAACTTAAAAGCTGCATCGGAAAGCATAATTACCACGGATAAAGGGCCGAAATTCGCCTCGTTTCAATGCGAAGACTTGAAAATCAGCGGCATTTGCAAAGGGGCGGGCATGATTGAGCCGCATATGGCTACTATGCTGGCTTATCTTTTTACTAACGCTAAAATCAGCCCGGTTAAATTGCAACAACTTGTTGTATCTGCGGTAAATAGTACTTTTAATCGCATTAGTATCGATACTGATACGAGCACCAGCGATACAGTCATGATGTTTGCCACCGGTGAAAAAGAGCTTACGCCGAGCGAAGAAGATATTCTTTTTTATGCCGCTCGGGCGATGTGCTTAAAATTAGCCCGTGATATTTCTACTACAGGGGAGGGAGTATTCAAGGGGCTAGAAGTAGTAGCGCGCACAGACTTCTCACCGATAGACACAGCAAAGATTGCCAAGAAAATTGTAAATTCTCCTTTGGTTAAAAGCGCCGTGCACGGGGCAGACCCCAACTGGGGTAGAATCGGCGCCGCGCTCGGAAAGCCAGATCCGGTTAGCGTAGAGCCGCTGATAGATATGAATCAGCTAACCATCTCTATTCAAGGAACAGTTGTTTTCACTAAAGGTTCGGCTGTAGATTTTGATGAAAAAAAGTTAAACCAAGAACTAATAGCGGCAAAGCTAACTTTAATCGAAGTCATTCACGGTTCAGGCCGCAATGTCGCCCGCGCTTGGGGCAGCGACTTATCTGAAGAATACGTAACTTTTAATGCTGATTACACTACGTGAATGATTACGTCGAAAAACAGCTGGCTGATTATTGCCAGCTGTTTAGAGAACAAGAATCTTCGTTTTTCCCGGAAGATTTTGCCTTGTCCAAAGTGAAATTAGACGCCGAAGCTTCTAATTCCCAGACAATTGTGGCCTTGCGCGTAAAGGGCCCAGCTATTACTAGAGAAAGTGTTTTAAAAGCCGCAGCCAATCGAAACGAGTCTGATGCCTTGCTGGATTTATTAAAAACCGATCCGACTATGAAAGCGCTTTATGATACTTCGGCCGGGGGATGGGAGGATTACTCGATTGGCGAACATATCGAAATGACCTTTGGTCGAATCACGAAGTATCCTCTTGGTCATTCTTTGCCGGCATCGCTAGGTGAAAAAGTTCCTGCTCTTTCGCTTGCTGATCTACGAGCGATGTTAGCTGTTCATGATTTAGGTAAATTCTTACCCAGACAAGGGCGAGAAGGTCGGGAAAAGTCGCTGCAACATGCGCGCACACTTAGCATTATAAATGCCAATAAAGATTTGTTGTTCGCCAAACCGGAAACGGTAAAATTAGTAAATTTACTAATTGATGGTGATTTATTGGGAGACTATTTTCGAACTGTTTTGCCGGTTTTCCCTAGCATTCTTGAAAAACAGTCTACCTGGAATAAGATAAAATTTAAGCAAATGTCGTTGGCGGATTATTTTACTGCTATCAAAGAATGGGAAAATTTTATTGCCAAAAGCCCCGCAAGCCCTGAAACGACAGCTCAAATTATTACCAAATCAGCTTCCCTCATTATGGAAAAGGCAAAGCAGGCCAGGATGATGCCGGAGGAGTTTTTACACTATCAAACGGTTTACTATCAGGCCGACTCTTCAGCTTATACTTATGACACCATTTGCTTTTCCAGCAGCACCCGCGCCGCGCCCTCTATTGATTATTTATACGCCAGAAATGAAGCAGCGACAGATCTAAGCCAGCCTTTATTTATCTTTGATGACAAAGAGCAACGTTTACTTTTCTCCTCCCCATTTGAGAAAGCCTATCGAAAGCTAAAAGATGAAGTGTGGAGGTTAAGTTAGACCGAATGCCTAAAATAAGCCATCGTTCTAATTATTAATTAAAAATCATTTCAATTGGTTAACTTGATTGAGCTATTGGTATTTTTTCCGCTGTCTGTTCGTCAATAAGCCATGAAGATTAAAATGATAGTAATTTTTGTGATGACAATTATGATGGCGTTTTCAAAAAATGTCTTAGGGGAAAATGGCGGTATGGATAACATCAAAAGTAACAATATATGTGATGGAGAATTGAGCGATGCTGAAATAAAGGCAAGGCTTACCCCCGCGCAATATGCGGTGATGCGTGAAGGGGCAACGGAAGCGCCGTTTAGAAATGCTTATTGGGATAATAAAAAAGCGGGAATTTATGTGGATGCGATAAGTGGTCAGGCTTTATTTAGTTCTTTGGATAAGTTTGATTCAGGGAGCGGTTGGCCTAGCTTTACGCGCCCGATTAAGGAAAGTTCGCTAACAAATAAAGAAGATAGCTCGCATGGTATGAATAGGACTGAGGTTAGGGCACAGGGAAGCGATTCGCACTTAGGGCATGTTTTTACCGATGGCCCCACACCGACGGGGCTTCGCTATTGTATTAATTCGGCAGCTTTAAAATTTATCCCGCTCGAAGAATTAAAAGCCCAAGGCTATGAGCAGTATTTGAGCTTATTTAGCAATACTAAGGTAGCCATGTTCGCTGCCGGTTGCTTCTGGGGCGTGGAAGATAAATTTAGCAAACTGCCGGGTGTGGCCAAAACGACAGTGGGCTATGCCGGTGGGCGCACAACAAATCCGGCATACGAAGATGTTTGTTCAGATACAACGGGACATGCCGAGGCTGTGCGCATTGAGTATGATCCAAGCAAGATTAGCTTTGAGCAGCTTTTAAAGGAATTTTTTGCATTACACGATCCGACTACTTTAAATCGCCAAGGCCATGATGTGGGTAGCCAATATCGCTCGATTATTTTCTATGCTGATGATGAGCAAAAGCAGCAGGCTGCGGAGTTTAAAAAGAGCCTCGAAAAATCCGGAAAGTTTCGCTCAGCAATAGTCACAGAAATTGTGCCGAGCGCGACTTTCTATCCGGCAGAGGACTATCACCAAAAGTATATTGAAAAACATGGCGGGAGCAGCTGCCACTACTAATGTTGGCCTTAATTTGCGCTGTTAGGCTTGCTTAATCATCGTGGTTAGGGTCTGCGGTGTAATAAGTTCAATATTTTTTTCTAGGCTTTGCTCTTGATCTACTGGAGCGCAAATGTAACAAGGAACTTTGGGATTTTCTCGATGAAAGGAAAACAGTCCGGAACAATCGCGTTTAGCGATATTTTTGTCTGATTTGATTTCTATTGCCAGCAAGATTTTATTAGCACGGCTGATAAGTAAATCTACTTCGGCTCCGGAAGAAGTGCGCCAGAAATTGAAGGTTAATTTCTTCCGATAATAACTATTTATTCTTTGTGCTTCTGCTATTAGCCATTGCTCAAATAGGTTTCCGCGCTCTTCTGGCGAAGCGATTGAACCTTCTAGGCCTAGAATGGCTCTAGCCACGCCATTATCGTAAAAATAAAATTTTTTGCGTTTGGATAAACGTGTTCTGATACTTCGCGTGTATGGTTCAAGAAAGAATCCAATGAGTGTATCTTCGAGAATGGAATAGTAATTATTAATGCTGGATTGTGGCAAGCGACTATTAGAAGCAATGGCTGAAAAGTTTATTTCTTTAGCATATTGCGAAGCGGCAACGCGTAAAAAGCTTTGAAAGCTTGCTAGGCTTCGAACAATTGCTTCTGCTTTTATTTCATCTAGCAAATACGTGGCCACATAAGAGTTTAGCATTTCGGCAGCCAAAAGTTTGTTGTTTTCAGCTAGTAATGATGAAATTTGCGGTAAGCTGCCGTATTCCAATACTTCCTCTAGGTTAAAGTCATCCGCTAATTCTTCATGCGTTAAGGAGAAAAGGTTTAAATTTATAGCTCGTCCACCCAGCAGGTTTGCCGCGCCGCGCCTAATTTTTCTCATGCTTGATCCGGAAAGCAAAAAATGAATATGTTTAAAATCTTCTATGGCTCTATGCACGACATCAAGAATAGCGGGAACTTTTTGCTCCCCATCAATAATGACTTCTTGCTTTTGCTTGGGCAGCTGTTTTATCTCGCGCCATAAAATATCAGGGTCATTGGAGTATTTTAAGAAATTTTCATGGCTGAGAAGATCTATGTAAAGGTCAGCTTTTCTGTCTTTTAAAATTGTACTTTTGCCTGTCTGTCGCGGACCGAAGATAAAACACGAGGCACCATCTAGCTCACTTAATACATTGTTAAGTATCCGTTTATACATAAGATATTAGCAATAGTTGTAAATATATAATGTAATTGTTAATTTGCAATGTAATTTAACATATATAGATGTAAAATCCAATAAAAGTGCTCATGTGATTGCTAACCATGCGTTATAATTATATATTATAGCTTAAGAAAATTATGAAATTGGAGAAAGCTCAATTCTGTTTTCATGTCTTCTAGGACCTCATGCTTTTCTTTTAGCGGGAAAGTTCCTTCGTTTAACAAAGGCACGTCGGGTAAAGTTTCAATGAAAGATGTGATCGTTTTTTGATTATCGGCCATGTGTATAGGGAGATGAAGCTCTGTTAGCGATGAGCCGCTAATGTGGCAATGCGTAAGTCGATTACCGGCCATATCGAGAAATTCTTTTATTAGTGAGATGCTGGGGTCATTTTCGAAAGAGTGCTGTATATCTAGCACAAAGCCAAAATTGGTATTGGCAAACAGTTTGGCGATTTCGCTTGGTCTTTTGAAAGCGTTTTTTTGTTTGTCCATGTTTTCTATAGCCACGGGTAAAACACTTTTTAAAAGCAGGCCAACGTCATCTATTATGTCTGGATGAAATACTACACTTTTAGCTCTTGTTGCCTGAATAATTTCTTCTAAACGTGATAATATTGTTTTTGACACTTCGTTCTTACTATAACGAATATCCGCACTTGGGGCATGAATAGAGAGATAATCAAAGCTTTTTGCCAAATTCTGGATTTCACTTGAGTGCTTGTAATTAAGAACTTGATCTGTCGAGTTAAAACAAATTTCCACGCCGGCTGTGCTAATCTGCCCACAAAGAACAAGCTTTTCTTCCAGCGAGATTGGAAGTTTGTAAATGCTGCCTGTAGAAAATCCTAGGCAGCGGGATTTTGTTTTCATCTGGATGCCAACTTAGTGCACAAGTTTGATTAAACTATTCTTCTTAATTCGTCCCATAACATGTTCATTGATGATATCAAAACAGGATATGAAAAGAAGGTTAAGTTTATCCTTTACCCAATTAAGGCGGAATACTCCCCAGCCCAAAGCTTTGTTAGAAATTCCTTCCACGGCAAAATTTCAATAGTTCCATGCCGATCTTTAACGAATCGGGAAAGTTTCTCTCGTGCCACCAAAATACGTTTTCCGATGGGCCCATCATCGGCAAGAACAGAAAGACCTTTTATGTCTTTTGCCGTGATATTTGCAGAGGATTTTACTTCAATCGCTAGAGTTTTATCTTCTATAATAAAATCTACTTCTTGAGCATTAGCTGTGCGCCAAAAAAACAATTCCAAATCAGGGGAGCGATATGCCTGATAAGCCTTTAGTTCCATAAAAATAAGATGTTCAAAACTCTTTCCAAATTCAAATGTTCCTGCAGCGGGTTTCCTTCTTGAGAGGTAATTTGCCACGCCAACATCGAATAAATAAAACTTTTCCGAACTGGATAGTCTTCTTTGTTTTGCTTTAGCCCAAGGTTGTAATCTTAGGCCTAGTAGGGTGTTTTCCAATATTTCAAGATATCTTCTAACTACCTTTGCGGAAATGCCGCTATCGCTTCCCCAAGCGGTATAATTTATAAGTTCACCATTCATTATTCCGGCGTGTTTTAGAAAGGCGTTAAAGGCAGCCAGATTTTCGCTTGCGCTAAATGAAACTATTTCTTCATTTAAGTAGTCGGCAACATATGACCTTATTAGTTCAATCGGATTGTTTGATAAATAATGAGGTGGAAGCAATCCCGAAACAAAAACTTTCTCTAAATCAAAATCGCCAAGTTCAGCAAAACAAAATGGCCGTAACTCGCGACGAACAGCGCGGCCAGCGAGCAGATTTGCATGAACAGCTCTTAATTTTCTCGCACTAGAGCCAGTTAGGAGAAATCGTACTTTTCTGTTTTCGATTAGCCAATGAACTTCATCCAAAAGTATTGGAACTTTTTGGATTTCGTCTATTACGATTAGTGGGGGATTTTTTCCTAAAGCATCAATCTGTTCTCGTAGCTTCCAAGGTTGAGCTGAATATTGGATAAAATTGTCGCTTTCTAGAAGATCTAAAACCCATGCGTCTGGGAACTCGTGTTTTATCCAACAGCTCTTCCCTGCTTTTCTTGCTCCCCAAACGAATACAGAATTATTTATCGTTTTAGGTAGTTGTATGATGCGCTTTATATAATTATCCATATAGGGCAATATATCAAGATATTTTGCCCTTGTAAGGTATATTTTATATAAACAGGCAAATAGCGTAACAATATAGGTAGTTAGAGTGATTTAAAAGTCCTCAAAACATAAACGACCTGTTCTCTGAAAACAACGAAATAACTCTTTATTGCCCAAGGCTCATAACGGTGTTGGATTAACTTATTGTACATGGAGGATTTATGCCCGAGATAGCACAAGAAACAAAGGTTAAAAAAAGTGCCGGTTATGATGCCCTGTTGCAAGCAGGCAAGGAAGCAGCGCAAGAGCTATCGCGAAAAATTATGAGCGGTGATGTGCCTTCTGTTGCTCTTCAGGCTGAGGGGGTTCGTAACTTTTCAGCAGCGGAAAATGAAAAGGCCTTTGTCTTCCTCGTGCAAAAGGCTTTAAATAATTGGCGCCCGAGTATTGTTAAAGAAAACGGAAATTTTCGGCCCGGTGGGGAACTGAGTAAAGCCATAGAGACATTTCAAGGTGAAGTTCTTCAGAGAAAAGACCCAGTGCTTGGCCCTAAAACTATTGCTGCTCTATCTGCCTATGCGCCGGAGCTGCTAGGGGATTATAAAAAAACCGTAACATCACTTAATAAGAGCGAGATGATTACTTTAACAAAAATGCTCTCATCCAAAGAGTGGATAGGCTTACAAACCGGCTACGGCGATCACAATAAAGTCGATACTTGGGACAATAAGCGCGCCCAGGTTTTAAATAAATTAGTCGATTTATTAGTTCCACCTAAAGTCGGGGAAACTGTATTGGGCGATTATAAATATGTTGGCGAAACTACGATGAACCGCCTTAAAAAAGCTGGAATAATAGAAAATAACAATGTGCGCATTGGAGATAATATTTTACGAAAAGTATTGGAAAAAATTGAAGATAAATATGAAGGCCCGTCGCGAGTAGATCGAAACTTAGAGCAGCTGCGTTTACCGAGCAGGCAGTAATAAATCCTGCCTCTAAAATAAGCCCCAAACAATGAAGCACTTGGGGCTTGGTTTATTTAGTTTTTTGTTCTATTTCTAGCCCGTTAAGAAACCTAATCATGAGGGCTGAATAATGAAAATGCTTATCCATATTTTAGTTGTTTTTGTCGCGCTTACCCTTAGCGGCTGTGGTTATAATGCTATGCAATCAGGCGATGAGCAGGTTAAGGCTGCCTGGGCAGAAGTAGTTAACCAGTATCAACGCCGTGCGGATTTGGTGCCAAATTTAGTCAATGTTGTTAAAGGCTACGCCGCTCATGAAAAGGAAGTATTAGAGAATGTCACTAATGCTCGCGCCAAGGTCGGCTCTGTAAATATTTCAGCCGATCAATTAAATAATCAAGAAGCGCTAAATAGTTTCGCTAAAGCACAGTCTGAAATGAGTTCAGCCCTTTCTCGTTTACTGGTGGTGTCAGAAAATTATCCGCAACTTAAAGCTGATGGCGTATTTAGGGACTTGCAGGCACAGATTGAAGGCACAGAAAATCGCATCACTGTAGCGCGCAATCGCTACATTCAAAGCGTGGCTAGCTATAATACTTTAATTCGTTCATTTCCTTCAAACTTAACAGCTAACTATTTCAGCTATACGACAAAAGCTAATTTTACAGTGGAAAACGAAAAGGAAATATCTAAAGCTCCTGAGGTAAAGTTTTAATGCTCGGCGTATTGAATCGATATTTGCTACTTTTATTGCTGGCGCTAACTTGCCTTGGCTCAGCACTAGCGCAGCAATCAATTCCACCACTGGGTGCTCGTGTTAGCGATTATACTAAAACGCTTAGTGCCTCTGAAAAGTCCGAACTAGAAGGTCTCATCAGCCGCCTGGACCAGACAAAGGGGTCGCAAATTGCTGTGCTTATTGTTCCGACGACACAGCCCGAAGCGATAGAGCAGTATGCTATTCGTTTAGCTGATACTTGGAAAATTGGGCGAAAAGGAGTTGATGATGGAGTGATTCTTGTTGTGGCGAAGAATGACAGGAAGATGCGTATCGAAGTTGGCTATGGTTTAGAAGGGGCACTTAATGATGCAACTTGCAAGCGCATTATCGATGAGCTGATTACACCGTATTTTAAACAGGGTAAATTTTTTGAGGGAATAAAAAGCGGCGTTGAGAACTTAATTAAAGTAATTAACAATGAGCCACTGCCGAACGGTCCTAATGCTGATCCCGCCAAGAATCTGATTACCTTTGTCCTTATCTTTATTCTCTTCGGTGCGTTTGTGGCGCTGAGTTATTTTTTTGGTGATCATTCTGGGCAATATTATTCCGGCTCTAGGAATGATTATCATCGTCGTTCAAGTTGGGGTGGTAGTAGTAGTCGAGGTGGTGGTGGCTTTTCCGGTGGCGGTGGTAGTTTTGGCGGGGGCGGATCCTCAGGAGGTTGGTAATTATGTGCATAGCTAGAATCTTAAAACATTTAACAACGACTAAGGGGCACGTTAGCGCTTTATTTTCGGAAGCCGATTTGCAGGAAATACAACAAGCTATTACTGCATCAGAAAAGCAACATAACGGTGAAGTGGTGTTTTTTGTTGAAAAATCTTTACCTTTGTCCAAGCTTAGACAAAACTTAACTTCCCGAGAAAGAGCGCTGGAAATATTTTCGCAGATGCGTGTTTGGGATACAGCGCAAAATAAAGGCGTGATGATTTATTTACTGGTTGCTGATAGAAAATTTGAAATCATTGCCGACCGCGGATTAGACCAAGTTGTAAAGTCTGCCGGCTGGGAACAAATAAAAACCAATCTTGAAGAAAACTTCCGCCAGAGAAACTTTAAAGAAGGTATCTTGCAAGCACTAACTGTGATTACCAGGCATCTTTCGCAAGCATTCCCTTATGTTGCCGGTGATAAAAACGAACTTAGCGATGATGTAAAGTTTGTCTGAAATAAGTAGATTTTCCCCATTATGGCGTAGAAACCCCCTAACTTTCGCCTTCATTGCAAAAATTAGCCTACTATTGATAAATAATATTGGTAGGCTAGATATATTTAAAGTGGCGGTTTAAAAAAACACATAATATTTAAAGTGATGATTAAAAGACTACTTATATTGCCCACAAATCCGCAGCATAGCTTTTTTTGTGGGGAGCTCGGCAAGTAGGAAAGAGCTCATTATTAAAGCAAAGTTATCCCAACGATACATATATCGATTTATTAAAATCAGATTTAGTCTATCGCTACTCAACTGAGCCTATAGCGTTTTTCAAAAAAGTTGATCGAAAAAAGGTATTGTACTTTTGTTTGATGTGTGATTTTAAGTATGTGTGGGAAGAGATGCGATAATACCAAATTTGGAGAACTGTAATTTAACGGAGCT
>JADZAE010000065.1 GCA_020852715.1 Deltaproteobacteria bacterium | reverse complement strand
CTCCTTCTAATTATGCTTGGACATAATAGTCCGTTATTCATATTTGGCTCATGAAACACTTTTTCAGTGCTTCAAAAAAGCCGTAAAAAAGAAGGCGGGTCCATTCTATTGACCCATGACTTCGGCGTAGCCGAATCTGGGTCGCCAGCGCGGAGAATGCCGGCGACGGTGTGCGGCTAAGCCACCAACAACCGCGTGATCTCGCGACGCAGGCGACCCAGTTGGTAACCCTTCACGGGATTAATAGTTTTAATAATTCTAAGGCTTACGAATATAAGTAACTCTTCAATTATTGAGAATTTGCTAAACGCAAATTGCTAATTTTGTGAAGGGTTAGTCTTCACAAGATTAGTCGTTTCCGATTAGGAAACGTCAATAAATTATTGTAAATGTTCATATTTGTAATACATCCGGAACGCTATTAGTAATAATCCATGAAGGCTTACGGCCAATTAAGGAATTAACTTTATTATGAAAAGTTCCGATAAGTTATATAGCTAAGTTTTACAGCAGGAGGAGCACTTTTATTATGCCTCGATAAACACATTCTAAGAGGAAATATGACACATGGGGCACGGTGGCATATACTGCACAGTTCCTCTGGATTACCAAGCGATTCGGGAAGAGCTTACCGCTGTAGGCGTTGACTCGCAAAAGTTTTTTGACAAGCGCTATCGCATCCAAGCCATTATCGGCAAAGGTCAGCGGGGCTTTGTGTTTATGGTTACAGATTCTTCTAAGGATCATGCCCGCTCGGCGATCAAAGTAATCTCACCAAAGCTAGCAAGCGATGAGAAATTGCGCGAAAGAATATTTCGTTCAGTTGATCTATGTCGAAATCTAAAACACCAAAACATAGTAACTATCTCCCAGCACGCGAAAGCTGATAGCGGCCTTTGGTATTATAAGATGGAGTTTGTCAATGGGTTTAGCCTGGAGCGTATCCTCCATGACGAAAAATGCCCCGAACTTAATTTTCAATAAATAATCTGTATTCTGCGCGAAGTAGCTTACGCGATGGCCTATGCGCATAAGGCGCAGATAATTCACCGCGACATAAAGCCGAGCAATGTATTAATTGCCCGCAGCGGTGGAGTGTATTTAAGCGATTTTAGCTTAGCCCGTGCCTGCGAAGAATCAAATGGTCTTTCTTCTACCGGTGAACTTGTTTGCTCGATGCTATATGCTGCGCCGGAAATATATAAAGGCGAGGCGCTGGACTATAGAAGCGATATTTATAGCTTTGGCATACTTGCTTACGAAATGGCCACAGGGCATGTTCCATTTGACTCCCATAACTCCACGGTGCTGATTAACTACCACGAAACCCGGCCACTTCCGAAGTTTGTAGGAAAAGCTAAACGCTATCCGGGCTGGTTTTATAAGTTCGTAAAAAAGTGCGCGGCCAAAAACAAAAAAGATCGCTTCGCAAGCGCTCAAGAGCTGCTAAGCTTATTGGATGCCCGGATACAAAGGATGAGCAGCAGTTTAATTATTCCCGATGCTGATTGCCGCCGACAAAGTTTACTTTATCAGATCAGCGAGGGGTATCTAAAAACAAGTTTTCGTAAAATAGAGTAACCTATGTCTGCGCTTGCTGATACTCCGCAGCTTCCCGCACGTTATCGGATAGAAAAGCGCCTCGGAAGCGGCGCTATGGGTGATGTGTTCTTAGCTGCCGATATGGAGGCAAAGCGCCGAGTAGCGATTAAGGTACTAAATAACGCTGCTATTATCTTTTCCAATGACGCCGGTGCCGCGGATCGCTTTCATAATGAATTTAACTCGCTAAAGCTCTGCCAGCATCCGAACATTATCCGCGTCTATGATTATTGTGAATATAAGCGCACAGTGTTTTTTACGATGGAGTATGTAGAAGGAAGTGCGCTGAGTAGTTTTATTCCGCAAAAACCCGAGATCCCGGCGGAGGATATCGCTACCTCAGATGGCCCCATTGACGTAATGCGATCAGCCGCTAGCGGAGCACAAGCAAGCGCCGAGAAGCCAATACCCCTCACAGTGGAGCAAGCAATAGACTACCTTTTTCAAATTGCACAAGGTTTAGCCGTTGTGCACGACCGAGGCATGATACACAGAGACCTTAAGCCGGATAATGTGTTTATCACCAAAGACAATAGAGTTAAGCTCTTAGATTTTGGCTTTGCTAAGTTAGAGCAATCCAGCCTCAAGCTCACTGCCGCCAATAATGTCTTAGGCACCCCAAATTATATGGCGCCAGAAACATTAGGTAGTGATGGACTGGATCACTGCGCAGATATCTACTCCTTTGGGGTTCTGGCCTTTGAGCTACTCACATCCGAGTTACCTTATAAAGCCGAAACCAAACATCGCTTATCATTTAAGCATGCGCTAGCTAAAATCCCCTCGGCTAAAGCCATCAACCCGCAAATCCCCGACTGGCTAGAGGCACTCATAAAAACCTGCATGGAGAAAGATAAAAAGCACCGCTATCAGTCCATGCTCGAGATTATAGTTGTTATCTCCAAAAACTCGCCACACCTAACACCTGATCAAAACCTCATAAACAAACTCAGTAAGGCCGAAACAGATAAAGCCTTAAATAGGCATAGTGAAAATATTAAACGCCAAAAGCATACCGAAGCAGGGAACTCGCTTAAGCGTATCCTAACAGTATTTTGCTTAAGCATGTTTTTTACCTTGCTCTGGCTAACCCCCGTTGGGGCATACAGTAATATTTTTCTACTGCGCACGCTCTTTGCTATCAGAGGCCCCATCGACCCACCCAAAGACGTAGTCATAGTTGCCTTAGATGACCTAACCTATCAGCACTTTGGCGTATCCACCCGTAAACCTTTCCCCCGTAAATACTGGGCGCAAGCGTTAGAAAAAATTCACGCCACAAAACCCAAAGTCGTCATCATTGATGGCTACATACAAAAAGAAGATGATGACGAAGAGGGAAACGCTGCTTTAGAGAGGGCTATAGGGAGTGGGCCAACTGTGTTGATGAAGTGGGAGGAGGAGAATAAAGCTCTACCCAAGGAAAATAGAAATGATAGCAACAAGATACAGCATCATAACGATCCGCGTTTTAGTAAATCTGCACTGATGGAGATAGCGCCATTCTTTTCTTATGAGGGCAAAAATGTAGTGGCTAGGTTTGGAAACCCCCACAAGGAGCTAGTATCGCCGAGCCAATTGATTCCCCTTCGCGCGGTAATGGAGCGAGTAGGATTGCAGGCTCTAGCCAAGCCCGAGGCACGGGATTATATAAGCTTTTACGGGAAAGCGAATATTCTTTCCACTGTTTCCATGTTCGATGTAATCTCCGGGAGTTATGATTTTAATAATAAAATAGTTATTATTGGCTCAAAAAGTTTAACCCGCTCAAATTCGACAATCCTCTATGATCTTTTTGAAACAACAGGGAGCTTTTCTGAGAAATACTTTGGCATTGAAATTCATGCGACTATAGCGGAGAACTTAATTGATAATAGCTATATTCGCAGCCTTCTTTTTAGAGTAGAAGGAGTAATCATCTCACTGTCTTTAGCATTTATTATAATCTCCCTATTAGGTAAAAAGCCGGCGCTGGTATTGCGCTCTCTTTTTGTTATTTTTGCTATATGGTTTGGCGCAACTCTATTGGCTTTTATTTATATGCAAATTCTCATACCGGGAGTGTATTTTATGCTCTTTGTGAGTTTTATCGTTTGCGCTCTGTCTTGGTATGTTTATGGAAATAAAAGGGAAGCCAACCTCGTTCAAATTGAGAAAATAACAGGGATAGAAGTTCGTAATCCAAACTCCTAGCGCCGTTAATGCTGCTTTGTGTAGGGAAGTAAGCATTGCACAAGCGATCTTCTCGGCTATGCCGCCACAGCGGAAGATAACTCCACCGACGCCACTGGGAACGCACGGATAGCACTGGCCTGGTTGTAATAATAGCATCTCCATTAGAACATAACGCCCCGCGCTATCTCGACGCCTATGGCGCTTCGCGCCCCGGCTCATCCGCCTCGAATCTACTAAGAAAGTTAGATATTTTACCACGTCCCAAACCCCGGAATTTACAAAGTCACACATTTTGTCTAAGAGGCTATAATAGCCGTTAGTTAAAAGGCTGCATGGGTAGAAGTTAAATCATTGCCTTTATTTCTTGAATACCAAGAAACAAAGGCAAGATAGTCTATAAGGTTTTGGTTTTCCTTTTAGCTTTTTGTTGCAGTTGCGAGTTGAGGGATACTCTTCAACTCGCAGCTGCGAAAAAAAGAAGTATCCACTAATGCGAAGGAAGGAAAACATGATGAAAATAATCCTGGTTGTGCTGGTAGTGATGATGTCAATTCCTGCCTCTGCCATTTTGGTGGATGCGGAGAATGATGCTGAGAGTTTAGCCATGGGTGCGTCTCTTGGCTTTATGGGCACGGGAGCCGCTTGGATGGAGGAGGGTGGTCTTCGTTACGGAGCCGGTTCTTGCAATTTAATTTGCAACAACCCTCAAGATGGTGCGTGGATTATGACAGCCGCGCATGCAATTCGATGGCCCCAAACAGGGGAGACATTCCACTATATTCGCTACACATTTGATCCATACTTTGACGCCTATCCTCGCGGTACTACCGTATACGATCCGATAAAAAGCATAGCCGCGGCTAACGGCAAAGTGTTCTACCACCCAACGCAAGACATAGCGTTGGTTAAGTTAGAGCACCTAGTGTATGACTCAACGGGAGAGTTGATAACTCCTATTGAGTTTTATCACGGCCAACTGCAGGATAATCAGGTTATCCTGTTTGGTGGTAGCGGTCAGACTGGCATACCTAGTCAAGCTAGCGAGTCAGGGACTGGGTATGACGACGGCTATGATCGTTGTGTGAGAGGGGTGTTTTATTTTTTCAGTGCTGCCGTTCCCAGTCGAGCTGTCATGAAGTTTACTCGAAGTGTTCCTCTTCCGGGTATAGCTGCACCTGGCGATAGTGGAGGTTTTACCGCTATCGAGGAAAATGGCAAAGTGCTCATGGTTGGGATCATTGTGCGTGGGACAGGTTCAGGCGAAAGCTTATTAACCGGGTTCGAATATCTCGGATATAATTCCGGCTTCTTTGATTGGATGAATACTATCATCCAATCAAACGGAGATAATTCGACACCGACTCCCACGAATACAGCTACCGCGACGGCTACTCAGACAGCGACCATTACTGCTTCTCCGACTCCCAGCTCGACGGAACAGGAATCGGCGGTTACAGAATGGGGCCTGTATTAGTGAAAATGGAGAGAGAATAATTTCTCTTCTGGCTCTAGTCAACAACCAATGCATGGCCAATAGGGAAGCGTGAAGAAAACAAGCTTCACGCTTCCCTTGGTCTATTGGTTATATTTAGGGTTTTAGACTGTCATGCCTTATGAATAAAGTAATAGCTTATTTTGTCTGCATCGTCCTGAAAAATGTTGACAGGTAAACAAACGTTAATAAATCGCCAAATCGGTACATGTACTTAACTTGGCAGCTGCCAAGGTTTGCCCCCTGCAGGGGGCAAAAATCTCGACTAAAATCTTGTTTATTCTTTTCAAAATAAACTGCCGTCGGTGTCCTCATCTTCAAGCTCCAGTGTGGACGAATGTCGTTGTAAACGCCAATAGTCTGCGCAGTAGCCTTGAGTGCGAACTTCGGCAACTCAAATGTGGCATCCAAATGAAATTCATCTTTTAAAATGCCATTAACCCGCTCTGCATGCGCGTTCTCATACGGGTTACCTTGCTCAGCCATACTAATGCTTATTCCATTGGCAATCAATAGCGCCGTATAATCCGTCGAACAATATTGAACCCCTCGATCAGAGTGGTGAATAAGGGTT
>JADZAE010000064.1 GCA_020852715.1 Deltaproteobacteria bacterium | reverse complement strand
TTCTAATTATGCTTGGACATAATAGTCCGTTATTCATATTTGGCTCATGAAACACTTTTTCAGTGCTTCAAAAAAGCCGTAAAAAAGAAGGCGGGTCCATTCTATTGACCCATGTTGTGAGCGTCAGCGAACAACTGGGTCGCCGGCGTGTCGGTTTCCCAATACCCTTAAAAGTGGCGGCTAATGCCGAGAAATGCTGGTTCACGCGATCCTCAAGCGACCCAGTCGCTTCGCAACATGGGTCGCGCTCCATGGGGGACATGACTTTTGCTGCGTCTAGCCATTTTGTACCAAAATCAAAACACGACATCCTTAGTGAGCAACTTATGTATAAGACTCAGCACGGTGTCCCTCTAAATGAAGAAGCCTCCTATAGCCAGGAGCGGCGCTTAAACGCCAGCACCATTCCCACACCAAGCGTGATTAATATGCCCCACAAAATAGGATAACTATAAGGCCAAGCAAGTTCGGGCATATACTGAAAATTCATTCCATAAACGCTAGTCAAGAAAGTTAATGGAATAAAAATAGTCGAAATCACGGTCAGCACCTTCATCACGTCATTTAAGCGATTGCTCTGCACAGATAAATAAAGATCTGTAAGCCCAGCAGCCAACTCGCGATAGGTCTCAATGACATCTAATACTTGAAAACAGTGATCGTGAACATCCCGCCAGAAAGGTTGAAGCGTTTTTTTAAAATGAGTTCCTTGATGATAAGTCAGCGAATAGAGCACTTCTCTTAAAGGCCATAGCGCTCGGCGAAAGTTATAGAGCTCGCGCTTGACGACATAAACATCTTTAAGCTGGAATTGTGTACTTTCAAATAATCTATCTTCAACATCCTCCAGACAATCACCAAGCATCTCCAGGGGTGGATAATAAGCATCGACGATAGCATCAATAAGCGCGTACGTTAAATAATCAGATCCGGATTTGCGAATTGCTCCAATATTCTCGCGTAATCTTTTTCTGATTGGATCAAGCACGTCACCGTAGTTTTCTTGAAAAGTCAGGACAAAACCTTTGCCTAAAATTAAGCTAATTTGCTCAATGCTAAGGTTTGGCGACTTAGCCACATCAATCATCGGCAATATAATAAATAAATAATCGTCATAAGGTTCGACTTTGGCTTGCGAAGGCACATTGACAATATCGGCTAAAGTTAGCGGATGTAAATTAAAAATATGCCCGACCTGTTTTAATATTTCTTGATTGCCTAAACCCTGGATATCGATCCAGCGCACATTGCTATTGCTCACCGGCTGCGAAAGGTCGGCTAAATCATGCACATCATATTCGGATAATTTTTCTGCGCAATATTCGATGACATGAATTTTAGGCTCGGGAAAGCGCTCGACTGACGCCAACTCTCCCGGGGTTGCACCTTGTGGCGGTTTTCTTTTCTTAAACATATAAACTATGAGTGTTAGCTACCTTGCTTATGCTGACATTCTCTTATATGGAAAGGATCGCAACTTTGACAATGTTTTAATCGATACAATGAAGATATTTTTGAAAATTTTGCTTGGGCTATTTTTGCTCCTCGCCGCTGTTGTCGTTACCCAATTACTAGACGAAACCACTGAAGGCACAAGCTTTCTGGCGCAGCTCGTAAATAAACATAATTTTACTGCCGTATCCCAAGGACGCCTGTATCGATCTTCTGAGATGTCTAATTCCGACTTGGCGGAACTGATTAAAACCCAGCAAATAAAATCTGTGATTGATTTACGCTTTGGTCGAGATGAACCGGACGATAATGGAATAAGTGAACAGTCAACTATTAAATCCAGTGGGGCTCAGTATTTTCACATTCCCGTCTTAGGAAGCAAGATACCGCCTAAGCAAACCATTTTAGATTTATTAGCTGTCTATGATTCCGCTCCCGAGCCAATCTTGATTCACTGCTCCAGTGGCACGCACCGCAGCGGAGTGGCCAGTGCTCTGTGGTTAATTTATAAGGCGAACAGCCCTCCGCAAGAGGCGGCTAAACAATTATCCCCTCGTTATGGCTTCTTTTACGCAGAAAGATGGCTTAAATCCAAGTTCCAAGGTTATCCGACCATTGATAATTTGCTCTGGCAATATCAAAAGGACTATGAGAAGACTCAGATCGATATAAAAGACTGGGTCAATAGCAATCTTAAATAAAACTATTTCCATGCCGAGTGATCCCAAAGAAAGCAAAGAACGAATATACCTCTACGCGTTGCTTATTTTTATCTTTTCTTTGCTATTCTACGCTTTGCCCTTAGCGCACCGCCCATTTTACACGCGTGGCGAAGGAAGAGAGGCCCTAGTTGTCCAAGGCATGTTTAATCAAAATAATTTCATTCTACCGCTACGCGGTGAAACTACTATTCCATCGAAGCCCCCAATGTTTCACTGGTTGGGAGCCCTAACCGCTACGGCAATGAATGATTTAAGCGAGTTTGCCATCCGCCTACCCTCTCCGCTTTGTTCTGCTCTAACACTGGCCTCTTTCTTTTTTGTCGCTGCCCTTTTCTATGGAAGCAATATAAGCTTTCTGGGCGTGCTAATTGCGGCAACTTCGCTGGAATGGTTTAGAAACACTACCCATGCTCGGGTGGATGCCTGTTTTAACTTCTGGCTAACAGCTGCTACGCTCTGCGCTTTTTTTTGTGCCAAAGCTTTCTATCGTAAATTTCCCGCTCCGCGGCTAGGGTATGCGTTCCTTGGACTATTCACTGCCGGAGCAATTTTAAGTAAAGGGCCGGCCGGGTTACTACTGCCCTGGATTATCGCGGGAGTTTACCTTCTGATATTGTATTGGCCGCATCTCTGGGCGCTCCTACGAACGCTGCCTTATCGCCAGATCATCGCTGCTGTTTTAGGCAGCATCTTTATCGCGGGCATTTGGTATTATCTGGCCTATAAAATTGGCGGCTTCGATTTTATTGCAGTGCAGCTTTTAAAAGAAAATGTTTCGCGCATCGTTGATATTGATGCTCCTGATGTCGGACATCGTGGGCACTTTTATACGGGATTGTTACAACTTTTACTGGGCTACATGCCTTGGACGTTTTTCTTACCAATATTGATTGTTTGGCTGTGGCAATACCGAAAGCAGCTTAAAGACGAACATTTTCAGTTCATTTTGTTCTGTCTCGGCTGGATTTTAACTTTTTTGGTTGTAGTTACGCTCAGTCGCAGTAAACGCGAGGTCTATTTGTTACCGGCTTATTTGCCGCTTTCCTTGGTTACTGCTTATGCCCTATCGAATATTGGAAGCTCAATGGTTTCCTGGCAAGCCGTTCAGCGACTTAAAAAAATAACCGTGACGTTTCAAAGCTTATTTCTATTTTTCTTTTGGTTGCTGGTCTGTATGCTTGGCTTTATTTGTTTTTCCCGTCCCCTCATCCCGCTTCTCGCGCAATTAAAAATCGCTGATCAGATGCAGATAGCCAGCGTCATCTTTTATATGCAGCTAACTTATTGGCCGTGGTTATTACTATTTTTTGCTACCATCGGTATGGGCATAGCGATGTCACATACGTTGCTTAATCGGTTTTCTGCCGCTGCCCGGGCTTTAGCCTATTCTTTTCTCATTTTGCTGCTGTTTGTTAACACGGCCGTGCTTCCGCCGATTTTTGCCATCAACTCTCCGAAAGGATTTGTTCAGGAAGTCATACAGGTAGTTGATGAGGATCAAGACATTTTTGAATTTAAAAAGAACTTTTATGCTGTAACTTATTATTTAGGCAGAAAGGTGCATTATTATGGGCAACCGTCAGATCTCCCCAATCAGGAATGTTTTATTTTAGTAGCCGAGGGTGATTTGGATGATGCCGCAAGTGAATTAAAAAACGCGGCAATTGTTGTTTCTAGTAAAACCAATGCCGCCAATGGCAAAGATCGCCTGTATCTATTGCGTATAAACAAAAAAGCCAATCCCAAAACTGTCCGTCGCTCAATCTAGTTACAAGGAAAGTGGAAGTCGTCTGACGACATAGTTGGATAAATGAGTGATCGCTTACACTTAAATGCAACCGGTGGGACAATTGCCTTGACACTCAATAATATTCAGCTCTTCTAAGGTAAATTCATCGGCTTTATCACGCCAAGCGATACGCACACCCGTTAAATGTTTATACTGCACCGGTGCGCAAATCATTACATGATCTTGAAATAGTTCTCTGATGGGGGGAAATATGCGCTTAAGCATATCAACATTGTTTACATAAAAGCCGCTGCCCTTATTCCAAACAATTTCCGGAATCTTAGCATGCATCAGAGCATAAATAATTACCTCAGTCTCCGAGGAAGGAGTATCTCCTTGAAAACAACCTAGACGCCAACGATCTCCGCCATCTTGAAAAAAGGTCACAGCGCCAATTGCTCTGAGCTTCTTTTGTAAGCACCGAACACAATCCGGTTCGATAAGAGGATTCTGCGTAGCACAAGCTGTTTGCATCACTATTCTCCGGCTAATTTAACTACTATTTTAGACAACCGTTTATGCCACATTCCGCTACAGAGATAAATACTAAGTCTTAAACATCTGTGGCTATATACAGCGAAGCGCCTATTATGCTAGAAGGCCTCGCCCCTTTATGGGTTAAAGATTATAGTAACTTAGAGACACCGGAAATAATGTGGACACGCAGTTAACAACAGAAATAGCCAGACGCCGCACTTTTGCCATTATCAGTCACCCCGATGCAGGAAAAACTACGCTCACCGAAAAGCTTCTTCTTTACGCTAACATGATTCGTACAGCCGGTATGGTTCGCGGACGCAAGGCGGCCAAAACGGTTAGCTCTGATTGGATGCAAATAGAGCAAGAGCGCGGCATTTCGATTACTGCTTCCGCCATGCAGTTTAATTATCATGACTGCGTCATTAATGTTCTCGACACGCCCGGACACCAAGACTTTTCTGAAGATACATATCGCACACTGACCGCAGCGGACAGCGCGGTGATGGTCATTGATGCCGCCAAGGGCGTGGAAGCACAAACACGAAAATTGTTTTCCATCTGTCGCTTGCGCGGTATCCCTATTATGACTTTTATTAATAAGCTGGATTTGCCGAGCCAAGATTTTTTTGATTTGTTAGCCGAACTTGAAGATGTGTTGGGCATTAAGACTTCTCCACTAAACTGGCCGGTAGGATCGGGAAAAGATTTTATCGGTGTTGTTGATCGCCAGACACAACAAGTTTTGCTATTCGAAAAAGCCGGTGTCGGCGGTTCGCAAAAGGCGTTGGTTGAAAATGTACCATTAGCCGAATTACTCCAGCACAATCGCATCCCCGAGCGTATCCGTGAGCAGCTGCTATATGAGCTGGAATTATTGGATCATGCAGGCAATCCTTTTTCGCTGGAAAGTTTTCTTGCCGGTGAAGTAACCCCGGTATTTTTTGGTTCGGCACTGACGAACTTTGGCGTAGAAACATTTTTCGATAATTTCTGCCGTCTCGCCCCAGCGCCGGGAAATAAAGTCGCTTATGATTCTAGTAATGAAGAAGTGCAGATAGATGCCATCGCTGATCCCTTTAGTGCCTATGTCTTTAAAATCCAGGCAAATATGGACCCCAAGCATAGAGACAGTATGGCCTTTATGCGTATTTGCTCAGGGCTGTTTGAGCGTGATTTAACTGTCAAACATCACCGCAGCGGCAAAGAGGTAAGATTATCCCGCTCTCATGCCATGTTTGGGGGAGATCGCAATACAGTGGATCTTGCTTATGCCGGTGACATCGTCGGAGTTATTAATCCTGGGTTTTTTGCCATTGGCGATACTGTCTCGATGGGCGGCGGTTTTAACTACAAATCCATACCTAAATTTCCACCGGAAATCGTAGCCGGTATTCGGCCGCTGGATGTGCTTAACCGCAAATCATTTGACAAAGGTCTACAGCAGCTCAGTGATGAAGGCACAGTGCTGGTGCTAAATTCCCTGCGCTCGGGTTCTAATGAAAACTTAGTGGCAGCTGTAGGCAAATTGCAATTCGATGTGTTGCAGTTTCGCTTAGAGTCAGAATATCGTGTGCGCACAAAATTAGAAGTATTGCCCTATCGCTATGGTGCTTGGCTGGTCGGCGATGCACAGAATTTCAAACCGACATCCAGTTCGATGCTCGCTCAAGATGCCAGCGGTCGCGTAATCTTGCTTTACACGCAGGAATGGGAAAGGAAATATGTGCTTGAGCAAAATCCCGGCTTTCAGCTTTTAGATTTCCAATATTAGTGGGCTTGCTTAAGTGCTGCTCCCGGCTGCAAAACGCTTTTCACGTAGGCTTCGGCTTGCGGCTGGTTTCGCTCCTCGGCGGCTCTCTGTAAGGCCTGATTAAGCTGTCCGAATTCTTCAAATCTATACAATCCGGCGCTGTATAAATTGTGACTAATGGAGCACAGCAACTCCCATGCTTGGTTAGTCAAGGCACTTTCTAAGTTTATAAGCTTTTCGTTGAGCTCGCTGACAAATCTATTCACAATTGCCTGATACTCTTCGCTTTCCTCAATTTCTCTATCTTGTTCCATCATTTTACTTTCCTGCGGATTTTCAACTTTATTCAAATATTTATCGATAATTTTATAAAAATGATGCCTTTCAAAAGGCTTGGCTAAATGCTCAGTGCACCCGGCGGATAAACTCTCTTGTACATGTTGTTTCATCGCACTGGCACTACGGGCAATAATCAGCGTTTTATAACCACACTCTCCTAGCACTCTTGTCGCCTCGTACCCATCCATTATGGGCATTTGCATATCCATAAATATCAGCTGATAGCGACCGGCTAAAACCATATCCGCGGCCTGCTAGCCATTTTCGGCATAATCAACTGTTAATTTAGTCCGTTTGAGCAATAACTTAATAAAATCATGATTAGAGACGCTGTCGTCAACAACAAGCACATGGCCTTGAAGTTCTGCCCTGTCATGAGCAGTTGCTTGCTCATGCATCTTATTGCTTTTCTCTATCGCCTCTACTTCCTTAGCATCAAGTGATAGGCCAAATTTACTACCGATCGTGCTTTTCTCTAAAAGCACGACATCTCCACCCATGAGTCGAGCAAGTTCTCGTGATATTTTGAGCCCTAAGCCCGTTCCACCATGGCGACGACTAGTTGAAGCATCTCCTTGAGAAAACGAGTTAAATAATTTGTTCGCTTGCTCTCGGCTAATTCCTTTACCGCTATCGGTAACAATAAATTTTAATTAATTGACCTCTTGTTGATAAAATACGTCGATAACGACTTCTTCTTTTTCAGTAAAATTTACCGCGTTACTGGCAAGATTAATGAGTATTTGCTTTAGCCGCAGAGGGTCTGCATAAATGACACGCGGTTGCGGCTTATGGTAGTTGATTTTAACCTCAATCGCCTTTTCCTAGGCTCTGAGGCGAACAACACCTTCGACGTCGGTCATGATATCGCCAAGAAAACAAGGTATTTTTCAATATCCATGCGACCGGCTTCAATCTTAGAGAAACCCATTAAATCATTGATTAAACGCAGTAGACGACGTCCGCTCTGCTGTATAACGCTTAATGCTTTTACCAGCTCCATCGCCGGCAATCCTTGATCAAGCATGGTCTCTATATAACCGAGAATTGTTGTTAAGGGGCTGCGTATTTCATGACTCATGTTAGTCAAGAATTCGCTTTTAGCTCTGGTTGCTGCCTGAGCAAGATCGCGAGCTTCGGCTAGAGCGGTAGCCTGGGAAGCTAGTCGCATTTCTGATTTAGTAAGCTCGTCATTGCGTATTTTTAAGCGTTCTTGCGCCTCTTAGATCTCGGTTATGTCGTGCCGCAAACCCATATAATGGGTGATATTGCCAAACTCGTCGGTCATGGGCTAAGCTTCTAGTTTTATCCAATAACGCCAACCCGTCTTTGAATAATTGACGATTTCTGCATCAAATGCTTCTTTTCTTTTAAGCGCTTGTGACATTTCACGGCGAACTTCCAGGCTCGTATCCTCACCATGAAGAAACTCTGATGGACGTTTACCAATTACTTCCGACTCGCTGTAACCGGTAAGACGAATAAAACCTTCATTGACCCATTCAATCTGGCCTTTAAGGTCAGTAATGACAATAACATTATGTGTTCGCGCAGCGATCAACGCTAGGCGCTTTAGCTCATGCGCCTGTTTTTTGAGCAGATCCTCTGTCGTTAGTGCTCTTGGTGTGTTTTCCTGATTATCGCCCATGTTTCAATCACTCCACCAGCTACTCACTCTCGGCGCTTTCCTCATCCATGACGTCCATACCGGCATTATCTTCGTTTTCTATATTTTCCGGGATTTCCCGTAGCGGATCAAATGGCTGGTTTGTTCCATCATCCACGGTCGGAAAAACGGGGAACCCAAAAACTTCATTTGGCGGATTTATCTCTGTTCCGGTTTGCCCGTTGCCGACTTCGTCGCCTTTAGCCATAATTTGATTTTGCTCAACCGGCACAAGCTGACCATTCTCATCCTCAAACACCACCATATTGTCTTGAATCTCAATTATTTCCCCGGTACCAAATGCGTTTTGACCAAGGTCAAAAACATCCTGTTCCTTCGTTTTTACATTTTCGATAATCGCCATGGTTTGACCATTCTCCTCCATTACAGCTCCAATTAATCTGATATTCGGAGCAGCGATTCCGCTCAGGATCATCACGACACCAATAAGTAGCCCCAGAATTGTCACCGGACTGGCATGAATATGCACCTTACGTGGCTTTACTGATAAATTTTTCATAAACAAATATCCCTTATTGATTGAGATCTTCCCCCACTAAGGTCGGCAGAATTTAGGCAAATCTTAAAACGGAATATCAATTTGAGAGCGAATTTTTAGACATACTCGATCAGGCTTTCACCTTCGTAACTTACTGGTATTATAGTCTATTATAAGAATCGGGCGAACAACTGGACTGAGCCTTATTCACAAGTCAGTTAAATCGTGCCTTGGTGATATATTTTTGCAACACTCTCGGCGGTGCCGCCACGGAGGAAGATAACTTCACCGGCGCCTGCGGCTCGCGGCGTTTGGCGGCTTAGCCGCATACCTCAGCTGGCATTGCCAACGCTGACGCGCCAAGGCGGCCGCGGCATCCTCTCAAGTAATGTATTCTTTGGAGTTGTATATAAGACTCAGCCCAGCATACCACTATATCTATATAGAGTGGACAGTGACAATAAAGGGTGAGTTAAACAACCGCACCCTTTTTAGAGGATAAGGCCTTTACTTGGACTTTTCCAACTCTTTACTAAACTTTTCAATAGCACCAGGTAACTCGCTATTCTCCAGCGCCTTTCCCAGACTTTGAATTTGTTTAGGCATCTTATCCATATCTACACTTACCTTTGAAGCATCTCCAACCATTACTCCTGATCCTGAAGGAACGATAGTGAACACGGCCATATGGATAAGCATATTAGCAATAGCGGTAACAACAAACGACGAGGCTGTAAAAACAAGTTTTTTCTCCTCGCTGACTCCGCCAACAATGCCAAAACCAAGATAGGCAATGTATAATCCATAGATACCGACAGCCAGTGAGACCAGAGAAAGAAATGGTAGCATCGTTAATACGCTGGCCAAGGCCCCTGGCAGAAACGTAAAAGCAATGATATTTAACGCTTGTACTCTAGTGGTGCGCGCATTAAACTTTGGCGCTAACCACTCCACAACACAAGCACCGATGTAGATACCTAGTAAACTCAAGGCATAAAGAGCAATACTATGAACAAGTCCACCAAAAAATGGATTCCGCACCTTCATTCCAAATGCGGAGGAGCCAATGATGCTGCTATTTATAAAATTCACCAAAGCTGAAATCAATGCCGCACCGAGCAAATACTTTTTATAGATATCTGTGGTGCTTAACAAACAATCTTTCTTCTTCTCCCAAAACCCATTCGGATCCTTCAAAATCTCGATAGAGTTAGTAAGCATCCCCGCCCAATCTATTCCGACAAATGAACAACAGGCGGAAGAAGTTGAACAACAACTTGCATTTTTGCTATTTTCGTTTTGAGAATCCATTATAAATCTCCTTTATGCCTTTCTCTTAGTATATCTTCGCCGCTTCGAGACGGCTTTGCTTTCTTACTCCCTAAGCTGGTAGCTACGCAAGATTGTTGACAAGAATACCTTCACTAAATACGATAGATTGGCGTTTCTTGATCAGAAACAACTGATTAGGGAATAGTTTATTTTACACTCTATGAAGCTTCTGCCGATTTTAGTGGCATTATTTTGTAAAGCGATACATACGATATCTTACGAATAATTAGCTAAGGATTTGCTATGAAATTAAAAATATTATTTTTGTCAGTTTTGCTATTTGCGGTTGCTGTTTATAGCTCTTTTTGGGATTTCGTTTATGCCCAACCGCCACTTAGTTCCAGCTCGTCTTCATCGACAGAGGGAGCAGCAGCAGAAAAAGAAAAAACGATTGTTGAGCAACTAGCTGACTTAAATCTCGATCGACAGAATATACAAAAAACACGCGACTCTCTAACAGCACAGATCTTAAGCCCTACTATTCCCAATGATCCAAAACTCGAAGAGAATACTCACCAAGAATTAAATGCAATAAATACTTTAGACTTGCTTACTCTGCAGCAGATCTCTTTGCTTAAGCAAAAATCCGATTTACAGGCCGGCAAAATACGCCTGACAGAAGAAAAGCAGACATTAAATCGCTCCTTTAGTTTACCTCCTGAACAGCTTACTTTTGCAGTGTTAGAAAGCACTCGCCATGACCTTTCCTCAGAGCGCGAAGAAATGGCACGCCTACGATGGGCAACTTCAGGTATCAGCTCCGCGCTGGCAGAACAGAGCAAACTCTTGGACGACAAAGAAGCAAATCGGCGCCGTTTGCGCGAAGCCATAGAAAGAGCAGCAAACATTACTGATCGACAGAATAATGAAGAGCAGTATAAATTTGCGGAACTAGACAGCGAAATCGCTAAAAAAACGTTAATAGTTAAAGGTATAGAAAACGAGAACAACAAATTAGGACAAGAAGTAGCCCAACTTAAACAAGATATTCTTACTTATCGCCTTAATTATTTGAGCAAACGCGTAAAAATTACTGAAGATGATCTCAGCCAACAGTTAAATCAACTGGAGGATAAAGAAAAATTATTACGCAAGCAAATCGTATATAATAAACCCAAGCTGGCAACTTGCGAAAAGAACTACCAGGATATTCAAAAGCGTGCGGCCAATGCGCAAGCTAGCGAACAAGTGGTTGCTGAAGAGACAGAATCTCACCGTCTCTGCCGTGAAATCGTGCAAAATGACATCAATATTCTTAGCGAACGCATTTACCTTAACCAAACACAAAAAGAACTTTGGCAAAAACGCTATAAATTCTATCGCCATGAACTTAAACTCGCAGAGATACGTTCTTGGTATCAGTCACTTCTGATTCTCGAACCTGAACTGGAAGCGCGTTTTCGTACACAAAATAGCAAGCTTAATCAGCTGCGTGCCGCTCTAGCTAAAGTAAATACCAAAATAGACAATCTATCTGATCAAACGCTTGGGCTCGCACGCTGGCTTAAAGAGCAGCAGAATTATTTACAAAAAAGCTTTAGCTCCCATATCGATCACATTGACGAGCTGGAAGGCCTTAAGCGTCTGTCTGAATATTGCCGCGAAGATATTGCCGTTATCGCACAGTCGACTTCCTGGTCTGATCTAACCATTATGATCAATGAGGGACTTTTGGCCTTCTGGCACTATGAGTTATTTAATGTTGATGATAAACCGATCACCATTAAGAAAATAATTATCGTCATCGTCTTACTCTGCTGCGCTGTATGGTTTGCTCGACGTTTTAGCCGCCACCTGGCAACAAAAATCTTGCCGCGCTTGGGTCTTAAAACCGGAGAAACTGCCGCTGTCCAATCATTAACCTTCTATGTTCTTGTCGTATTTTTTACGCTCTTTGCGCTAGAATTAGTTCATGTGCCGCTTACAATTTTTACTTTACTCGGTGGTGCTGTCGCTATCGGTATCGGCTTTGGCAGTCAAAACATCATGAACAATTTTATTAGTGGCATCATTCTACTAATCGAGCGCCCTATTCGCGTCGGGGATCTGGTTGAAGTCGAAGGACAAATGGGACGTGTTCAGCAAATTGGCGCACGCAGCACTAAGATTCTTACCGGAACCAATGTCGATCTCGTTGTTCCCAACAGTGTCTTTCTTGAGAAGTCTGTGACTAACTGGACTCTGAGCGATGAGACGGTCCGGATGGAAGTGCAGGTGGGGGTTGCTTATGAAAGCGATCCTGAAATTGTTAAGCGCTTATTGGTGCAAGCAGCTAAATCTTGTTCGCATGTTCGGCATAACCCCGAACCTTTTGCCACTCTGACAGATTTTGGGGATAATGCTCTGCTTTTCTCTGTCTATTTTTGGCTAACAATGAGCACTACTAATAATACCGCTATGGCCAAAAGTGATGTTCGGTGTGCAATTGATCAGCTGTTTAGAAAACACACTATCGCTATTCCATTCCCGCAACGAGAAACATTGTTAAAAACAGATGTGCCGCTGCAAATACAGATCGGGTCCAAATCTTAGAGCAGCAATGAGCACACTGCACCAGAAAATTCGAGCCGATCATAATCTGCGTTACTCTGTTTACGACGCTATCGCCTGGGCTTTCATGTTCGGTTTTGCTGAAATGTATATCTCCCCCTTTGCTATCTACCTAAACTCTACTCCACAACAAATTGGTATGCTCAGCACGCTACCGCCGCTGATCGGCGCATCTTGCCAGCTGCTGGGTCTTTTTCTTACTGAAAACTACCGTAATCGGCGGCAAATTATTTGCACCGCTGTCTGGTTTCAAGCCTTTGCTCTTTCTCTACTAGCTTTCTTGCCGCTCTTACTGCCCTTTCTGGACACGCCGTTTGCCCTCTTATTTGCCCTGATCTGTATTTATCACATTTCCGGCAATATCGGTGGACCTGCTTGGCACAGTTTACTCGGGGAGCTAATCCCGAGTTCTATTCGTATTCACTTTTTAGCACTACGTAATTCACGAGTAGCTATTTACACTTTTATTGCCTATATCATTGGCGGGTTGATCTTAGATCAATTCGAGCACTGGTCACGCATCTCATGTGGCTACGCCATGCTTTTTGCTTTTGCCTCATTTGGCCGCTTTCTTTCTTATTCCGCATTAACGCGACATGATAATCCTCTTTACACGGCAGAGAATAAACATATCTTCTCCCCTACTTTTTTGTGGCAAACCATTTTTCATTCCAGCTATGGGCGGTTTATTCTTTTCTTTTGCCTCATTCATTTCGGGGCTAATATCGCCGGGCCTTATTTTTCCATTTATATGCTTCGTGAGCTGCGCCTTAGTTACATGGAATTTACGACCTTGGTGGGCATTCAGGTGTTTTCTCAATTCCTTTCCATGCGTTTTTGGGCATGGTTAGGTAAAGACATGAACACCACAAAGCTGTTAGAGCTAAGTGGTTTCACTGTCAGCACGCTACCGTTTCTCTGGATTCTTAGTGCTGATTATTCCTATTTAATGGTTGTGCAAACTTTTTCCGGTTTTTTCTGGGGTGGCTTTAATCTTGCCGCACAGAACTATTTATTTAAAAATTTATCAACTGAAGTGCGCGCAAGAATGAGCGCCTATCAACTGCTTTTAAATGCTATTTTCATTTTCCTAGGATCTTCGTTAGGAGGAATGATAATAAAGTATTCCTCCCTTGTTGGGCTGGTGGGTAATAATTGGTGGCAGTTTAGTACACCATTATTTATCGCTTTCTTTGTTTCGGGATCGGTACGGTTGCTAACGGCTAAGTTCCTACGCCCGCACTAGTAAGGAATTTCCGACTACTTTATCCTAAAAAATCAGTCGAGGCGCCTTTTTTATTTTTTGCGGGCTACCTGTAGAGAGACTGTGTTTTTTTAGGGTTATCAGACTACGCTTAGGCCGTAGCAGAACATCTGTCCGCTACAACCTTGCTAGCTATCAAGCGACGGCAAAATATTGGTCTTTGCCTACACCGCAGATAGGACACTTATCAGGAGCAACATCATAAACTGTATGTCCGCATACAGGGCAGACATAAACAGAACGCTCGGGTAAATCGGAGCCATTTTCCAATGCTTTTAAAGCGGCAGAATAAAGGTCGAAATGTATTTTCTCGGCTTCCAAAGCATAATTAAAATACTTAGCAGCAGCCTTTTGTCCTTCCTCTTCTGCCACAGCTAAAAACTCAGGATACATCGTCTGATACTCATAACCTTCGCCACTAACAGCTGTCTTTAGATTCTCTAAAGTTGAGCCAATTCCAGCCATGTTGCGTAAATGCGCATGGGCATGAATTGTCTCCGCCTCAGCCGCAGCGCGAAATAAACGAGCAATCTGCGGAAATTTCTCTTGATCAGCTTTTTTAGCAAAGACCAGGTATTTGCGGTTGGCTTGACTTTCCCCGGCGAAAGCCGCTTGTAAATTATCTTTTGTCTTCATCTTATCCCTCATGTAAAAACTTAGGCTACCTCAGCGATACACTGAACGGGACACTCTGTTGCGCAGGCTCCACAAGATGTGCACTCATCTTCATTAATCTTACGCTTTCCATCTGCCTGCTCCGATATACAGGAAACAGGACATATTGGCTCACAAGCCCCACACGCAGTACATTCATCAGCGTTAATTCTAAAAGCCATATCTCCTCCCAAATAAAAATTTATTAAAACAAACGCCGAGACATCTAACGAACAATAGCTTAAAGGGCAACCGGTGTTTTCTTGTCCAATTGCTCAAGATAAACAATATGGGGTAGAGTTTGTTACCGGAGATATTTTGACAATCTCTTCTAATAGTTAAGACCTGCAGGATATTGCTCAGAATAAAACATCACGCTAATTACTAAGCATAAACCGTTATGAACGCACACTAAGTCTTATACACAAGTCGATCAAATGCGTTACTTTGGAACAGCTCGCGTAAGCGCCATCGGCGTGCAAAATGCTACGGACGCCTTGGAGCGCGCGGCATGATCTGGAGGCCGAAGGCCGGAAGATCTGACACGCCGACGCTGGGAATGCCAGCTGCGGTGTGCGGCTATGCCGCCAAATGCCACGTGCCTGTTCAGCGCAGGCGACCCACTTTGTCCGCTTCACTTCCAAAGATGGGTCGCGTTCCATAGGCGCTGGTAAAATTATATACCACTGTGGCGGCACCGCCGAGAGTGTCGCAAATTTTATCACGAAGGCACGTTTTCACTACTTGTGTATAAGACTCAGGAACGGACTTGTCCTTCGCCTCTTACCTGGTATTTATAGGTAGTCAATTCCTTCAATCCCATGGGCCCGCGTGCCTGTATTTTGTCTGTGCTGATTCCAATCTCAGCACCAAGACCAAACTCATTACCATCGGTAAAGCGCGTGGAAGCATTGGCATAAACCACGGCCGAGTCAACTTCCTGAAAAAATTTTCCGATAGAATTTTCATCTTTTGTTAAAATAGCATCTGAGTGATGCGATCCATATTTATTAATATGAGCAATAGCCTCAGCAACAGAGTTGACCATTTTAAAGGCGATAATTAAGTCCAGATATTCCTCATACCAATCATTTTCGCTGGCCAATTCGGCCTGCGGATATAAATCTTGCCCATATTGGTCAGCCTTAACGCGCACACCTTTTGCAGCAAGTGCCTGAGCGATGCGCGGCAAATACTGAGCTGCATTTTGATTAAATATTATCTTTTCTACCGCATTACATACTCCGGGCCGCTGGCATTTGGCATTAACAATAATGCGTTCTACTTCCTCATAAGCGGCACTGCCTTCTACATAAATATGACAATTACCCTTGTAATGTTTGATCACCGGAACGTAGGAATTTTCTGTCACCGCCCGGATTAGCTTTTCTCCACCCCGCGGTATAACCAAATCTAGATAATCGCTTTGCTTTATCAAAATATTAACAGCCTCATGCTCAGGAGTAGCAATGAGCTGCACGGCGTTCGCCGGTAAACCATGAGCCGCTCCGCTCTTTTGCAGGATATCAACCAAACAGATATTAGTCGCCAGTGATTCTTTACCTCCGCGTAGAATAACAGCGTTGGAGGTTTTAAAACAAAGGCTGGCAGCATCAACGGTTACATTAGGCCTTGACTCGTAAATAATAGCTACTACTCCGATCGCCACACGAAGTTTCTCAATTATCAATCCATTGGGACGAACAGCACTCTCTATCACTTCCCCGATAGGATCATTCAGAGCGACAACCTCTTGCAACCCTTTAATCATGCCATCGATGACTTTATCCGATAAAGTGAGGCGATCAATTAACGCCTTTGCGTAACCTAATTCGCCAGCCCGTCGCACATCCCCGGCATTAACTTCCTTGATCGTATTTCTATGCTCAGCAAGCGCTACCGCCCAAGCAGATATAATATTATTCTTCTGTGGCGTAATTAAACGCACAAGCTGAGCAGTGGATTCCTTAGCCTGCTGGGCGATAGTTTGAATCTTGGCAATTAGTTCCATAAATAAAGCGTTTAAAGAATTACTAAATTATCTCTATGCACCAGCTCTTCATAAGCTTCATGCCCCAGCACCTGCTTAATTTCACCGGAGCGGCGACCTTTTATCCGATTGGCTTGCTCGCTGCTATAGGTGCTAATACCACGGCCGATCAATACACCTTCTTCGGTTACAATATTTATTACTGAGCCACGATTAAAATAGCCGCGCACCTCAACAACGCCGATAGGCAATAAGCTGCTCCAACACTCTCGCAGGGCGCGCGCAGCATTTTTATTCACGACCACAGCTCCATCATTGCGTTGATAATAGGCCAGCCAGCGTTTTTTTGAATTAAGCTTGCTCTTTTCTTCGCTCGGTTTACCTAAAACGGTTCCCACCGCTTCACCGGCAATTACTTGTAAAAGCACTCCCTGATCCTGACCTTTGACAATCATCGCCGGAATATTAGAATCAATTACCATTTTTATGGCTTCTAATTTACTGCGCATTCCGCCAGTAGATAGCTCGCCATTCTTGCCATGTGCTAATCCTAAAACTCTCTCATCAATGGCCGAAATAAAAGGAACCTTTACCTCGCCACCATTATTTTCCTGTTTCACTCCATCCGTACTGGAGAGGATGATTAAAACGTCGGCCTCAATGAGCATGGCCACAAGAGACGCAAGCATATCGTTATCACCAAAGCGTATTTCATTTACAGCTACTGTGTCATTTTCGTTAATAATCGGCACGACTTTCTGCTCGAGCATCGTAAAAAGAGCGTTGCGCGTGTGAAGATGCCGCTCTCTGTCTTTTAAGTCGTCATGAGTCAAAAGCACTTGGCCGATAATTACGCCCTGCTCTTTGAACAGCCGATCGTACAAAGAGAGCAAAGAGCTTTGTCCGACAGCAGCTGTCATCTGAAGTTCAGGAATATTTTTCGGTCGACTCTTGAAGCCTAGCTCGCCAATACCGGCACCAACGGCTCCGGAACTAACAATTACTACTTCGACGCCGCGCTTCTGAATTTGAACAATGTCGCTCACAAGCCGGGAAATGCGCTCAATTTCTTTTTTACCATGGGTATCAATAAGCACGCGGCTACCGATTTTAATGACAATGCGCTCAGCCTGAGCAATCTCTTTCCTCAGCAAGACCTCTTCATTTTCCTTACTTTCTTCCGCTAACAAAATCTCATTCTCCATTTCAAAACTCACACCGATTCTATTGGACACTTTATGACAAACTTACTGCCTTGTCCCTGTTTGCTGGAAACAGCGACACTCCCACCATGAACATCAACCACATACTTGACGATGGCTAAACCCAGCCCGGTACCGCCAAGCTTTCGACTCCGCGCTTTATCTATCCGATAAAAGTGCTCAAAAAATACGCCCCAAATGTTCTTCGGCTATCCCATGTCCTTGATTGCTAACTTCTATATGCAAATTCTTCTCATATGGGAAAGCATTAATTGTTACCGCCGTATGCGCTTCACTGTATTCAATCCCATTATCCAATCTCTCCCTAAAACGATACCCCACCCCCTCTTACTGTCTCCAGATATGCAGCAAACTGGGCAAGCTGTTTTTGGATACCAACAATTTGCACATCTATCGAACGTTCAGTAACCGGGTAATCTTCGCCCTTCACGGCCTCGACGATTTGATAGCGGGTAAATACCCAACCGGCATGACTGGCCAAGTGATAAAGAATATTAAATTCACCGGCAGTTAAATTTAGCGGGTTACCATCTAAACGCGCTTCGCGCCTCCCGGAATCCATAAATAATTTATGAATTTCCAGTAGCGACGGCGTATCGTCACCATTTCTTTGGCGGCGCTTAAGAACGGCATTAATTACGAGCAATCAGGGTCCTTGGGCTAAAAGGCTTGGTGATATAATCATCTGCTCCTAACTCCAATCCGCACACGATATCCTGTTCTTCATCTTTAGCCGAAACCTTTACTATCGGAATAGCGGCACTAGAAGGTTGAGACTTAATACGTTGACAGACTTTCAAGCCATCAATACCGGGTAACATCAAATCAAGCAGCTACAAATCCGGCGCCCGGGATTTGATTATTTCCAGCGCTTCCTCGCCATTGGCGCAGCCGATTACGGCAAATCCATTTCGTTTCAGGTTATATTTGATGAGTTCCAAAATACTTAGCGCATCCTCCACAACAATAATTAGTTGCTTCATCACTCGCCCTGCTCCCATTTTATATAGCCGCCTTCGTTCATATAGCCACGCTTAGCTAAGACACACCCTCCGGAAAGTTTATTTAAGTGCACATCGATTAACTTAAGCCGGACGCGGCTAGATAACTTTGCCGGACAGTTAACTACATAAACCTTAGAATGATCCGCATATTTTCTGGTCAACCTAAGCGAAGTTATACCCGACTGCTTAAGCACTACTTCCTCTCCGGGTTTGATCGTTTGTCGAAAGGATATTTGCCCCATTGAATTTTGTAATTGATCAATAACAAAAGAATTATACTCTTTGTCCATAATATCATTACGCACAACCATATTACCCCCTCCCAGCCTTAGCTCTTCACAGGCTGCTGTAGAAAAGAATAATAATAGTAATACAAGGCATTTGCGCAACATAAGACACTTCTATATCGCATGAACGTCTCATACAACTACTTTTCTAAGTCCAACAAGAAAAGGCTTTTTGCTTAGCCTTACCTTGACCGGCAATCAAAGAAAGCATATTGGGCTGAGCGCTGATCAATACATTATATTTATGAATAATACTGAAAATAAACCTTCCTTTTCACTGGCCGAAATCAATGAATTTCTCACCGGCCTTAGTTTACGTGATTTAGCTAATGCCATTTTACAAGCCCAATCGCCGGAGCAAATCATTGGCTCTTTACCTGCACAAACTTTATATGCGCTGGTCAAAAACGAAAGCGCTGATTCGGCTAAAGAACTAATCGCAGCAGCTACTGACGAGCAGTATCAATTAATGCTCGATTTAGAATTATGGGACAAAGACAACTTTAGCGACGAGAATCTCTGGCACTGGCTAAGCATAGTTGATGAGAAAACAGCGCTCAGTGGGCTCGCTCGTTTTGTTAAACTGATTGATAAAAAACTGATAGCTAATTTAATCTGTCGTTTTGTTCGCTCTCAAATCAATGAAGAACCAACCGACATGCCTATTGACCCCAATTCCTATACTCCCGATAAAGGTTTTACCTGGGTCACTATCGACACCGGAGAGCCGGAAAAAGATAGAGAGCTGGGCAGAATTCTTGCTTATTTTTTTGAAACAGATCCTGACTATTTTTACCGCCTGCTCTATATGCCGCAAGTAAGCACAGCCACTGTTTTCGAAGAAGAAGCCTTTGTCGAACATCAACAGCGTTTGCAATCCGTCGGCATCCCCGACTTGCGCGCAGCTTGTCAAATTAATGCGCCGCTGAGCAAAGAACGTTTCTTGGAGCTCATCGGCACAGTTAAGGAAACTCCCGCCCTCATAACTTCCCCCTATATAGTGCCTCAGGGAATAAATTATTTAGAGCCGTGGCAGTCACTATGTAAGCTATTACCGAGCGATGCTCTTACCGGCGCAGAACAGAAGCTCACAGCAATCTTAAATGCGTCACTAATCTTTTATAACGTTTCTTTTTATGACTTTGTAGCAGTTGGCGAAATGGCTACCCAAATAAAGGGGGCTATTAATATCGGTCTGGAAAAAGCTATGGGTATAGCTAAGTTAGACCTTGATCAATTTTATTATCGGGTTGGACTTACAGGTTTATATCAGTTGGGACTAAATGAGCTTAGACAGCTGCGAACATTTGCAGTGGAATTAACAAAACAAATCGAGAATAAGGAAGAGACTAGCCCCCATGTCTTGACGGCGTTATCGTATGCCGGACAGGCCTTCCCGGCATTCCCTCTCTTTCTTGAGCAAGAGGAGGTCGGCGGCCTATATCAGTCCTCTCGCCCCCGAGCTTTGGAGCATTTAACTGAAATTTGTAAGCTACGTGATTACTTAGCTGAAGAATTTCGTGCTCAGTAAGTGCCTGGGGAGGCAAGCAAAAGTCGTGAACGGTTACTCGCCGTTTTACTAAACCTAAAAAACTCAGTCATTCTCTTTAGGTAGCCCTCAAAAAAATAAAAAATCGTGCCACCCGTTGGTGATTTTCAAATTCTAAGGTAAGTAGGCGCGATTTTTTATTTTTTGCGGCTTTCTATCGCCGCAACTGATTTTTTAGGTTTATCTGAATAATCTCTACCTAAAGGCAACAATCTAGCTACATACTCCATATCCTTATAGCCTTGCTGGCAAACCTAAGTTAGAATGGGAGCCGCATCAAGGACTTGAAAGTTATTTTGCTCCCCAGCGTCGCTCTAGCGGAGGGCGCTGGAGGTAAAGCTCAATACAGCGTTGGAGAAAGGAAATTATGGCCATAGATAAAATTTCACCAGTAATTGATCAGCCTACAGAAGTAACTCAGAATACGACTCTGGAAGTAACAGTTTCCAGTAATGCTGATCTACAGGCTGATGCGAGCAGCGAAGACAGCTACACGCCGCTGGTTGATCAAATTGAGTTATCAAGCGAAGCTTTAGTTCAACTGGAGAAGGCACAGCTACTAGAAGCATCAAGGCGCGCCCAGGAGATTGAACAGCAGAAACAAAACTCACTTGCCGATGAAGAAGATCAGGCAGCCCAGAACCAAGCCAACAATCAGCGCTTAAGTGTAATCATCTAAAACAACATCGAACAACACGGAGCCCGCATTCTAAACAGCATTGATGTGGCCCCGTGGCTAATGTCTGACTAATTAGACCTCAGCCAAACATAAAGATCAGAAATAGGATTAGCCGCATCCGTAGTTCTTAAGCCAAAATTTTCAGCAAGTGGCGACGGGGAAGCATACTCATAGTAGTAAAATCGTTCTATACTCGATACCTCCTGCTGCAAAAACGGCCAAGCGCGCTGTACATAATCAAGCTGACCAACGGGCTCTTTCCGACCAGACTCTGTAATCCAAATAGGAAGACCTAAGCCATTTAAGAAATCCGAAATACCACCGGAAACAACCACAGTATCGTAGTTTTTAGAATAATAGTGAATATTCCATACATCTGTTATGGCCGTCGCCCCTAGCTGATCTAAGCGTTTATTGTAGTTTAAATTATTAGGATATTTTTGGTTAATTGACTCCGTAGCGGCAATAACAACTTTTTTACCCGGATCATAGGTTCGCACCGCCGAGGCGCCCATTTGTAACAGCTCATAATAGTTCTCGGCCTGCTCTAAGCCCAAAGCACTATCAGAAGGAACAACAGTTAAATCCGGTTCATTCCATATTTCCCAGCCAACAATGCGCGGATTGCCGGCATAGCGTTTAAGCAGAGGCTTGAGCCAACGATCAACGAAAGTGCGCCGCGGGTTTCCGCTTATCCAGTTAGCCGAATTAGTCATCCAACTTGGGGTATGAGCAACGACTATCAAAATATCGACTCCGGCGGGCACCTTGCTCACTATCTCATCATAAAAACCGACAAATGCCTGATCGTTGGGATTACGCTGAACATCATCAGTCCAGGCAAACAAGACGCGAACATATTTTAAGCCAAGGGTATTTTTAATATCGGCATACTGCGCATCCATGGAACCAAATTCATTATAGACAAAAAAGTTATTCACCCCAGTCTGCGCTTTATTGATCGACTTAGGATCGGGATCGGAAAAACTGGCCGTCAGTCTCTCCAAATCACTGGAGCTACAACCGAATAATGTAAAAAACATGCAAAAAGCAAAAACTAGCAGATATCTCACTTTACCTTTCATATGCATAGCACTCCCTAAGCCAAATAAGACGTGTAATTAAAAGAACGGGTTAATGACTGCCACAAAGACAAGATTTGTGCATCACTTTTCTATCTCTCCATGGGGTAAGGCGGCTGGTTTTGCCTTCTCTAAGCATAGGATTCAGTATTATAGGAGGCAAGACTCAAGGCTGCTTCTGTCCGCCTGTAACTAATACACTAGTCCGTCAAAGGGTGGCTTGGTGATACATTTCGGCAACACTCTCGGCGGTGCCGCCACGGCGGTATATAATTTTACCAGCGCCTGTGGAACGCGACCCATCTTTGGAAGTGAAGCGGACAAAGTGAGTCGCCTGCGCTGAACAGGCACGCGGCATTTGGCGGCTTTGCCGCATACCGAAGCTGGCATTTTCAGCCTCGGCGCGTCAGATCTTCCGGCCTGCAGCCTCCAGATCATGCCACGCGTTTCATAGCGCACGCGGCATCTTCATAAGCCGATGGCGCTTACGCGTGCTGCTATAAAGTAACGCATTTGATGAACTTGTGTATAAGACTCAGGACCGGAGGTAGCCGTTTTATTAACCTAAAAAAATCTGTTTTTTTTTAGGTTCATCTTTTTTATTTTATCGTAGGCTAGCAGCGCCCGAGTTTTGCAGCTATTGTGGTCAACTATTGGCCGAGGATAGATTTTCCCTAGGTAAACACTATTCTCTTTTAGCAAAGCGGATGGTGCCAGCCAGGGCTGGTGAATCCATTTCGCCGGCATTGCTGCCAGCTCCGGCACCCACAAACGGATATAATGTCCCTCTTTGTCGAACTTCTCACTTTGTAATACAGTATTAAAAACACGAATATAAGGAGCAGCATCGGCACCGCAGCCGCTTGTCCACTGCCAACCCATAGTATTATTGGCGATATCGGCATCCAGTAAGGTGTCCCAAAACCATTGTGCTCCTTCCTGCCAGGGAATCAGTAAATCTTTAGTTAAAAAAGAAGCGACTATCATGCGCACGCGATTGTGCATGTAGCCGCTAGCCCATAGTTCGCGCATACCGGCATCCACCAAGGGATAACCGGTTTGCCCTTTTTGCCAAGCTCGCAAATGAGCTTTGTTTTTTGCCAGGGGAAATTGAGGAATTTAGGACCTAGCGGAAAATCGCTGGTCAGGGGAAAGTGGAAAAGCAAATGATAAGAGAACTCTCGCCAAATAAGCTGGCGCATAAACATCTCCTTATCCGGGCACTGGCATTTTTTTAGTTCGCGCCAAAACCAGTTCACACTTAGCTCCCCAAAGGCAAGCGCCACAGACAACCGAGATGTCTCTCCGGCTGCGGGGAAGTCGCGATTAACCACATAGGCCCTGAGTCAGTTTTTTATAAACTTTTTTGCCTGCTTTTGTGCATTGATCTCCCCAAATGCCCAGTTAGTAAGTATCGTTTTGACCCACTTTTTATTTGGGCTCAGCCTAAACTCCGTAAGTTTGAGTGATTTAATGCTGCGCGCCAATGCTGAAGCGCGCTTAGGGGCAGCACATATAGCTCGGGGGGGTATGCTTATTTATTTCGCGATAAAACGCCCCAAATACTTTATAAGGCTTATGAGATTTGTTGCTGATCTCCTCCGGATCGAAAAGCAAAGTACTATTGAATCTTTTCAGCTCAACTCCAAGCTTAACTAAAGAGCGGCTAACTTCCAGCTCCTCAACAATACCGTCGGTGTCAAAGCTTCGCGCACAATAAACACTTTGAGCATTTGCTTGCTGGCAGACCTCGCTTAATTCCGTAGCCGCGTTACCAGCACGCAGCACCAAGTTGATACCTATTTGCTTTAACGACTGACTTAGCGCCCGTAAACTGTGTTCGAGATAACAGCGGCTTGCCGCTCCTATTGGCCAGCGGCGGTTATCCTGACTATAGATATAATATGCTTGGCTTCCTTTAGGGCAGCCGTCAGTGCCAGATTATCCTCTAGTCTTAAATCATTACGAAACCAAATAACCGCAACTTCCGATTTTCCCTTTGCCGGCACTAAACAACAGCTCATGTAATAACATCCGGCTCATCGTGGCCAAACATCTCTTTCATCTTAAGTAACTCTTTAGTCGCACGCACTGTGTCGCCAAGCATATCCTCAACTTTGGCTCCCTCATAGCGAGCACAAAAGCGTTCGTAGTATATGCGCATTGTAGCACCTTCGGTGCCCGTGCCGGAAAGACGAATCACTACGCGCTCATCCTCTCCGCAAATAAGTCTAATACCCTGTTTAGAGCTGACTGAGCTATCTATCGGATCGGTATAAGAAAAATCATCAGCTGCGCTAATTGTAAAAGCACCGAGCTTTTGCCCGACTAAGCTCGGTAAAGACGCTCTTAACTTAGCAATCACCTCGTTGGCCGGCTCCAACGCTAGTCCTTCATGATCATGGCGCTGATAATAATAGCGTCCGTATTTCCGCCAATGCCGCTGGACGATTTCCGCAACACTAAGCTTAGTTTTAGCTAAAATCGAGAGCCAACAAAGCACTGCCCAAAGTCCATCTTTTTCCCGTACATGATCAGACCCCGTACCAAAGCTCTCCTCTCCACACACAGTGCAGCGCCCGGCATCCATCAAATTGCCAAAATACTTCCAACCGGTGGGAGTTTCATAACAAGAAAGGCCTTGCGCTTTAGCTACCAGATCCACAGCACGACTGGTGGGCATAGAGCGGGCAACTCCACTTAACCCTTTGCTATAACCGCGAATACAGCTAGCCGCCTGATCGGCAATCACGGCTAAGGAGTCACCGGGGCTAACAAAAAACTTCTGCCCCAAAATCATATTACGATCACCGTCACCATCACTGGCCGCACCAAACATAGGGGCCGAACCTGACCACATTAAGTCCATTAACTCTTTGGCATGCACCTGATTAGGATCAGGATGTAACCCGCCAAAGTCCGGCAACGGATTGGCACGAACAACGGTTCCCGGCGCAGCACCTAAAATTCTTTCAATTATGTGTTTAGCTATCGGGCCGGTAGCCGCATGCATGGCGTCAAAACGCATAGTAAAACCATTCTTAAAAAATGCGGCTAACATCTCAAAATCGAATAGGCTCTCTAATACTTTAGTATAGTCGACCAAAGCATCAAACACCTCTACTCGCGCCGAGCCGAACATCGTCTCACCGATTTTATTAATATCGACATCAGCTACCGTGGCAACTTTGTATTCGGTCAACTCTTTACTTTGGGCATAAATAGCCTCTGTCACCTTTTCCGGGGCGGGGCCACCATTGGCAATATTGTATTTGATTCCAAAGTCATGCTCCATGCCGCCGGGATTATGACTGGCGGTGAGCAAAAATCCGCCGGATGCTTTCTGCGTGCGAATGACAGCCGATGTTCCGGGAGTGCTTAATACCCCAGTGCAAGCTACCATAATATGCTGATAGCCATTAGCCAGAGCGACTTTAATAATCTTTTGAATTGCCTGATCGTTGTAGTAGCGTCCGTCTCCGCCAATGACCAACGGTGCCTGCAAATAATCGCCCTGATTAAAGAGCCGAACAGCATTGATCGCCGCCTGGATAAAACTTTCGAGATAATGCTCTTGCATAAAATACTTCGTCTTTTTCCGTAATCCGGAAGTTCCTGGACGCTGATCCTTAAAAGGAGAAAATTTAATTGTTTCAATTTCCATAAAGTCCTCAAATACTAATTGCAGACAGTTGCTTAAACTTTGGTGATCGAACATAGCCTCATGCTAGATTGCATGAGAACAAGCAGCTTATTCCAGCCCTCTGGGCGAGTAAACAGGAAATTTTCAAGGGGAAGAATCCTTAGTTAAAGCCTCAGATTTTCCGATGGCCGCCACATTTCCCAATATTATTTGATAGCACATTTACTGTGCCTGTGGTTAAGACCGTATTACTGTGTATGATATAAAATTGGACGTTAATTTTTATGTATCAAATATTGGTTGTTGATGATGAGGAACAAATTCGTAGTTTGCTCCGCGATGTTCTTATGGACAATAACTATTCGGTGCACACGGCCGACAACGGTAATGTCGCTTTAAATTTAGCTGAACAAAATAAATATAATTTAGTCATTTGCGATTTGCTAATGCCGGAGAAAGAAGGCTTAGAGACGATAACTTTATTACGAAAAAAATCGTCTGATATTAAAATAATTGCAATTTCCGGTAGCCTACTCAAATCCTCCGCAGATGATCCTTTTTTATTAGCCGCCAAACATTTAGGAGCCGATCGGGTAATCCCTAAAACCGACAGCCTTTCCCAAATTATAGCGGCTGTGCGCGATTTATTACCTGATCCGGAGCTGGCACATATTGATCAAGAAATTATTAACCTGTTAACGAGTGCCGAGTTTTCTTCGATTCATGATTGCATTGAACGTATCACGTTATGGCTTAATGATCCGACTATTTGCACTAACGATAAAAAAGCAGTTATTGAACTTATTGAGAGTCGGAACTTTGAATTGTTGTATGATTCTTTTTATCGGCAACTGGAATTTGGGACTGGCGGCTTACGCGGTATCGTCGGTCAAGGTTTCAACCGAATCAATAAATATGTAATTCGTCGTGCCACTCAGGGGTTAGCTAATTACATTCTAAAGCAAGGTAGCAGTGCTTGTTCCCGTGGGATTGCGATAGCATACGATTCCCGGCATACGTCTGAACAGTTCGCTAGGGAGGCGGCCTGCGTATTAAGCGCTAATGGCATCTGCGCCTACATTTTTCCGACCCTTAACACCACGCCTTGTTTATCATTTGCTGTGCGTAATTTGCATTGCATTGCCGGCATCTGCATTACGGCTAGTCACAATCCACCTGAATATAATGGCTGTAAGGTGTATTGGGAAGATGGGGGTCAGATTGTTGCACCACATGACAAAGCTATCTTAGCCGAAGTAGATAAGGTTACTGCGTTTTCTCAGGTCCGTTTTCATTCTCTGGTCGAGGGGCAGAAATTACGTTCCATTCGTTTTGTTCCGGATTCATTAATCAATGATTACTATACAGCAGTGCGCCAGTGTAAGCTTTATCCAAAAACAGCTTCACCATTACGAATAGTGTACACGCCGCTGCACGGCACGGGAGGTATTCACGCCGAGAACATTTTATCAACTTGGGGTTTTAATAATGTCGAAGTGGTCTCCGAGCAGGCAATTCCGGACGGTAATTTTCCAACAATCGCCAAACCTAATCCTGAAGATAGATCAGCATTTGATTTAGCTCTGAAGAAAGCGGCAGAATATCGTGCCCATTTAGTTATGGCCACCGATCCTGACGCCGATAGACTAGCCATTGCCGTCTATAACCCCAGCTACGCCCAGGGCCTTTTCGCCGCCCAAGCCAAAGGTGATTATGTTATCCTTAACGGCAATCAAATCGGCGTCTTGCTGCTCGACTACATCTTAATTGCCCGCAAGGAAAACGACTCTATGCCTGCCAATCCGGCAATCGTTAAAACAATAGTTACTTCTTATCTCTTGGATAAAATTGCCGAGGATAACGAGGTGCGCGTGTTTAATACCTTAACCGGATTTAAATATATTGGTAATCTGATTACTAAATGGGAACAGGAAAGCAACTCCCCGACGTTCATATTCGGTTCAGAAGAAAGCTTTGGCTACCTGAATGGCACTTATGTCCGAGACAAAGACGGAGTCGGCGCTATGTGCCAATGCGCAGAAATGATTGATACACTACACCGTCAAGGCAAAACCGCCTGTCAACGTTTGATTGAGATATTCGATAGCTATGGAGCTTGGCAAGAGGATTTAATGACTATCGATTTACCCAGCGGGCAGCCGGGGCTCAATAAGGTCAGAGAATTAATGGAGCTACTGAGAAATAACTCTCCACAGTCAATTGCCGGCCTGAAGATTCAACATATTGTTGATTACGCTAACCATGTAGTGCATGAAAAGATTGGCAACACCCAAACATCGTTAGCTGTTGATTTAAATTTACCCCGTTCAGAAGTGCTTGAGCTGAATTTAGAAAACGATACGCACATCTATGTTCGTCCCAGCGGCACCGAACCAAAAATCAAGTTCTATTTATCGGCCTGCATAGCGGAAGGCCCGGCCGAGCAAGCTTATGAACGCGTGGTTCGGCGCATAGAAGAACTGAAAGCGGCTTTACTGAAAATTTGTCAATAAACCCAAATTTGCAGGTGTAAGCATTAACCATTGTTCTGTGCTATCCTCTTAGCCGGAATGAGAGAAAGAACCCATCTCATTCCGGCTTTCCAAACCACGCCTAAACTTCCTCCTCCTCTTCTTCCTCTGATTCTTCGTAGCCTCCAATCCACATCGTAAAGACGATAAACGTAACCATCAGGTTACTGCGGAAGTTAACGTACCAATTAACCATGGTCCGCTCTCCTTTCCAAAACCTTTTACTTACACCCGGAACTGTCTCTAACAGATTGGCATAAAAAATCATAGCCTGTGACTATTTTTAGCGGCAGAAAATTGGAAAAGCATCCCCTTTATTGCTTGAGCCAACATTGGTCGTATCATTTGCTTAAGAGATAGGACTTTGAAGTGAGAGAGCTACATGTCAAAATCAAAATCTAAGCCAAAATCCTCATCTTTTTCTTCTAAATCAAATAAATGATTAAGCCCATTTATCCAAATGCGGCGAGCAGTAAAGGCAGGAATAGAACAAGAGATTATCCCGCTGATTGAAATATCGCGGCCTGTAACCTCGCCTTCTGCGCTAATTTGCACACCATATTCAGCGCACATGGCGCGCAGAGCTTCTTCGTTCTGCGGTTGGCAAGAAACGAGGAAACGTCCGGGAGTTTCCGAGAATAACCATTCTTCGCGGCGTAAGGTCTTACCTTTGTGATGAGGCTTTAGATCTAAAGTTGCACCGATTGGTTTTTTAGGTCGTGTAATACAACATTCGCTTAAGGCCAAACATAACCCACCGGAAGATAAATCATGAGCAGACTGCAAGAACCCTTCTCTGACCAAGGAAGCAACCAAGGTACAGACGCCTTCATGGTAATGGAGATTTAAGTCCGGTAACACTTTGGCCACTTGCTTGTAAGTCTGATAGGCATATTCTGAGCAGGCCAAATCATTATTGGTCACGCCCAACAGAAATACCTTATCGCCGACATCCTGAAACCAATGGTTAACACAATACGAAACATCACTAACTATGCCACAAACCATGACCCCCGGAGTGGGCAGACCGGTTATGTAGCGACCACCAATATCAGAGCTTACCGCCTCGGATAAAATTGGAATATTAAGTTCGCTCGATGTATCGTCAAAGGCCCGTACGGCCTCCGATAGCTGTGCTCTAACCAACGGATCATCGGGATCACCTACATTTAAACAAAAACTAAGCCCGCAAGGCCGAGCACCAACACAGGCTAAATTCTGTAAAGCTTCAGCTATGCTATGCACAGTTCCCATATAAGTGTCGACGCTGGTAAACAAAGAATTAGCATCAATACTTAGCGCTAAACCTTTCTGACTAGTGCTCTTAGCGTTTCGCGGCAATAAGAATACCGCGGCATCACCGCCATTTCTGATTATCTCCGAAGCGGAGCTAATACGATCAAAGTAAGCAGTTGCCGGATGGCGCGAACATAAATTTGGATTAGCCAAAATATCAACCCAAACATCTTCGAGCTTAATACTTTCGGCAAGCGGCTCCATAAAAGAATCATCTATCTCTAACTCCTCACGATGAAGCATCGGCGCGCATTTATTCATTATCAGGTCACGCCGCACATATCCGTTATTAGCAAAACGATAGGGAGCGTTGCCCAAAATCATGTGGTTGGAAACCAGCTCAACATCGTCACTGCCCGAGAGCAAACCCACCGTTACGCAGTCAATGCCATGGGGGCTGAATAAATCAGAAACAGAACGGTGATGCTCCGGTCGGACCACGATTAAAAAGCGGCCGGATGTTTCATCAATTAAAAGATCATTTAATTCCATCCCGCGCACTTCCATGGGAATTTTATCCACATAAAGTTGAATGCCGCTTTCTAAACGACCTGCTAGCGTGAAAGTGGCCTTGATGATACCTCCCCGCGACAGGGGACAAATATCACTGATATAACCACATTCTATCCCCTCGCGGCAAATTTCTAGCATCCTGTGTTGCATAAAAGGATCAGCAATGCGCACCGCTTTGGACTTTCCATCTTCCCCACGTATTGCCGGTGGCGTGCGATAACCGACAGCCATCAAAGGACTATCCACAGGCGGCTTTTCGGTGAGCGCATTTAAATAATTCTTTTTAACTATACCCAGCGCACCAAAGTTTGAGCATACTGTGTAATTAAACGAGGGATGAAAATATAAGTCCCCGTTGATTACGGAAAGACCAAAAATATTTGCATAGCGGCTAATACCATTCATCAAGTGCTGTATGTCTTTTTGCGTCTTCGGACGTTCATGATCACCGATACGCAGCAAGCTGCAAAAAGTCAGCGGCTTTGCTCCTAGGGTAATAAACTCGTCGAGCACATAATTCAGGGCTAAGGCGCCACCGAATGCCGGGCTCTTGGCGGTTTCCGCATTGCTGTGACCAGCATATTGAAGCACAGCATATTCCTCATCCAACTCCACCATGCGAAAAGGTGAGCGCGTAGAATAAAGTATATGTTCAGCAAAACATTGGGCTTGAGAATCACGTAACCCCTTGAGCAACAAATCTGAACTTTTCTGAGATGTGTTTTCTGCCCAAAGCATAGCAAACATCAAAACTTCATATTCATTGGGGGCCCGCCCCATGGCGACAAGAATCGACTTCCACTCATCATCTGTTATTCCCAGACTACGGGCGTAATCTATGCTTACTAAAGGCAATTCTTTTCTTCTTAAGTTCAGCTGAGCCATAAATCTTTTAGTTTTAAAGCAACCTTATCGCTACCTTGATACATTATCATTGGTGTTTCGACATCATGTTCTTTTTTTATTAGTACTATGTTAAAAGTAAGACCCGGTATCTCGATAATATCCTAGTATCTTGCTGCGTTAATGTTAATGAATAAAAAAAAGAACACTTTACCCGTGTATTTACAGTCATCGCTGGTTGATCAGCTTATACATAATCGCCCGCAAAGTAACTCCACTGAGCCGATCACATATTTACATCCTCCTTTCACTTTTAAACTCGCCAGTTCTTTTGGTTTTTGTTTCGGTGTGAAACAGGCACTGGAAAAGGCTTATCTGGCATTAAGTGAAAATCCGGGCAAAAAAATTTATTTACTTGGAGAAATCATCCATAACCCACTGGTCAATAATGACCTTAAGGAAAATGGTATTGAGATTTTCTCAATCAACGCTGCCGAGCAGCTAATCACTTCACTGGGCACTAATCCGGATCCATCGATTGTTATCATACCCGCTTTCGGCGCGCCAAAACATATTTATGATTTATTAGAGAAGAATAACAAACAACAACTGATCGTTTATGATACTACCTGCCCCTTTGTGCAAAAGGTTTGGCGCCGCGGAGAAAGCTTGAGCGCTGCGGGTTATTCGTTAATCATTCACGCTAAACCAAATCATGAAGAAACGATGGCCACCTTATCGCACTGCGCCTCAGCAAGCGTAATTATTCGCGATAAATCTGACGCTTTAGCCATGGCGGCATTTATCAAGGGGCATAGTTCCAGAGAAGAGTTTGATAAACATTTTCTCACACTTATCTCGCCCGGGTTCAACCCGGAGAAGCATTTAGATAAAGTCGGTATCATAAACCAAACAACTATGCTCGCTTCGGAGACACAGGAACTGACACAAATTATCTCTGATGCGTTTAGGGAACGTTATGGAGCTGAGCAATTAAGCGATCATTTTGCTAACACAAAGGATACCCTTTGTTATGCCACCAATAAGAATCAGCAAGCATGCCTAGCCTTGGCAAATTCCGGTGCGCAATTAGCCATTGTTATCGGCGGCTATAATAGTTCCAATACTTCGCACTTAGTCGATATTCTATCCTGGCACATGCCTTGCTATTTTATTGACTCTCCTAAGTCCATTATTTCTCGAACTCTGATCAAGCACTATGACTGCCACGCTAAAACAATAAAAGACACTGCCGACTGGTTAGAAGAAGGTAACGTAACCATCGCCATTTCTGCCGGCGCCAGCTGTCCGGATTATTTAATCGAAAAAGTTATTAAGCGCATTTGTGAGCTTGCCTAGTGCTAAGTGCTGTATCCGTTCACGACTTTTACTGAGTTTCTATATAAAAACCCCCAAAGGGGGCAAGTTTTGCGAAGCAAAACTATGGGGGGGGGCAGAGACTAAGACTTCACAAGATTAGTCGTTTCCGATGAGGAAACGTCAATAAATTTAAAAATATTCATGCTTCTAATACCCCTAAAAATATCCCGTGAAGGCTTGCTAAGTGCTTATATGGGAGGCCAGTTTGTAATGTCTTTCAGAAGCTTGCTTTGTGAAAAATTCCGAAGACAAAACACAAATCATCGACTGCTTACTTCTGCAGAAGATGCGTTAGTCCAAGGGCATGAATTTGCGCGTCGTTGGGTTAATTATAGTAGAATAAAGCCACGGTATAAGTATCCTAACTCCCTTTAGTGTTTAATGATTAGAGACTTGCCTCTTTTCTCCCTAAAATACTATCTATTTATCTTATGGCAAGAGGATTTTACTCCAAGTTCTTCATCTAAATTTTTATTTTTTTCCTAAATACTCTTGACTTTAAACCCGGCCGGCAGTAGATAGGGCACTCCACTGAGTAGATGATAATTTCTCTTGCCGAAGCCAATAAATTGACTTGGACAAGAACTATAAGGTTTTAGGGGAGACTACTGAAGGAGCCATATAGCGGGCTATAAGACACATCCGTACTGCACGGGCAGTGGCTCCAGAAGTTGTTCGTAGGGGGACTGAGCGCAATGTATCCATGGTAAAATCCAGGAAGACGCGTCTTCAGCCCCCTCCCTATGTCGTTCCGCGAAGCATCACCGATCTGCGGAGAGCAATCTCCAGCAGAAATAGCTTCGCTTAAAATAGGGTGGGAGTGCCGCGTAAAGCATGCTTTCACGTTGGCATTCTCACCCTATATAAATTTTAGGTTTTCTACTCGGTTGCATGTTCTTGTCCAATCCCTTACTTCCTTTTTTACAGCTAGTAATTTTAAGATACCAAAATTTATTAGGACCTACAGCGAAAGTCCTCATACCCGTAACTTGACTGAGCCTTGGCCGTTTTTGATCTCAGCGGCTCTCCCTAAAGAGCCTGGGAAGTTTGTGTTTTTGTGAGGTTATCGCGAAACTACTATAGCTTACACAAAAATAATATTACCTAGTAAAACACCGTTCAAGGCCTTTGTTTCAACTTGATTCTTGTATACGGTATAATATCTAGTTCATTTATATTGACAATCCGGACAATAATAAGTGCTTCGCCCACCCTGTTTAATTCGCTTAATGATACTTGAACAGCGCGCACATGCTTTCCCTTCCCTTCCATAAACCCGCAGCCTATTCTGAAATTTGCCCCTTGATTTATCAGTATCACGATAATCCGAGATTGTTGTTCCCCGGTTCTTTATTGCCTCTTTTAGGACACGTTGAATAGATTGTTGCAAAACAATTATCTGTTTTTTGCTCAGTGTTAAGCAGAGCTTTTTGGGGGATAATTGCGCTCGATGTAAAATCTCAGCGGCATAAATATTCCCCACTCCTACTAATTTATTTTGATTCAGCAAGAAACTTTTAAGATTACAGCGCGAAGCGATAAGTAGAGCGTGTAGTCTTTCTACTGTAAAACCTTTCTCTAGCGGCTCCAACTCGCTACGGGCAAAAGAGTTAATCTTTGCATAGCTAATTGTGCCAAAACGTCGGACATCACAAAATTGCAGTATCCCCCTCTCTGTATAAAAATCAACACGAGATTTATTTAAGCAGGCCGCCTTGTGGTCACGACTAATAAGCAACTGTCCGGTCATGCGTAAATGAATAGCTAAATAAACGTCTTTTTTGTTGGGGGCACTTAGCACGATAACCACGTATTTCGCACAGCGCACTATATCAGCTATCGTTCTATGCTTAATTTGCCGGGGAAGATTAATTTTTTGCTTGTCATAAATCGTAAATTTCACGATTTGCGCACCCCAAAGACGCTTCTTTAATTGACTAACAACGGTTTGGACTTCCGGCAATTCAGGCATAATATGCAACCCTCACTTTTTTATTGCACGTTTCCCCTAGTTTTCTATAAACTAACTTTTCTTTCAAGCTAAATCATTTTTAAATTGGCAAAGGATTTATGTATTACAGCCCCGAGCTTAAACAATACTGTTATCGATTACTGCTTAGCGGTATCGCCTCAGCGGGCAAACTAACTTCTTTGCAAGCGCTAGCCGAGCAAATTAACAAAAATTATCGCACAGAAATTGTCGATTTCGGTACCGGGGAGAACTATCAATCAACGCACTCGCTAGTTATCTCTCTGCCTCAAGCAAATGGGGGAAATTGTCAATTTTCAATTTTTTGCTGTCAGCAATTATCAACACAGCGTGGGCAAAACTTACTTAAGAATACCGATGGTATTGTATTTGTTGTAGACAGCCAAGCTAACTGTCTGGAAGCAAATATCCGCTATTTGATACAGTTAATCAGCGAGCTTCGAAAATTACAAATCGCTCCGGAGAATTTCCCTATCTTTTATCAATTTAACAAACGCGATCACGGAGAAGCACTGACAGTAGAGGAATTAAACGAAAAACTAAATCCTTTAAATGCCCCTTTCTTCTCAACCTCTCAGGAAGATAAGGCTTCTACCTTACAGATGTATGAACAGATTTTCCGCACCCTCCTGCAAAAATCAGCCGTGCCTGTGTAGTGCAGGCCGGCAGCCTGAGTCTTATACACAAGTAGCATGTCTTGGTGATAAATTTTCGCGACACTCTCGGCGGTTTCGCCACGGAGGTAAACAATTTCACCGGCGCTTGGGGAACGCTGACCCATGTTGTGAGCGGCAGCGAACAACTGGGTCGCCGGCGCTGCATGGTCACGCGGTATTTGACGGCTATCGTCGCTGTTGCAGGGAGCTGTTTTATTTTTATCGCCTTGCCGTGCCGAGTAGATCTGTCATGAAGTTTTCCCGCACAGTCTCACTTCCGGGAATAATCGGAGCCGGCGATAGCGGCGGAATAGCTACTATCGAACAGAATGGGGAAATTCTCATGGCCGGTGTCCTTGTTACAGGTTCAGGATCGAGCGAAAATAAGCTCTCCGGATTTGAATTCTTGGATGCCAATGGGGGGATATTTGATTGGATGAATAATATCATTCAATCAAATGGGGAGAATCCGACACCTACTCTAACGAGCACTGCCACTACGACAGCTACTCTGACTGAGACTATAACCGAAACCCCAACTGCAACAGTTACTGCTTCACCTCCGCCTACATCTACGGAGCATGAATCTGCTGTCGTAGAATGGGAACTGTATCAGTAAAAAAACAGGGGTAGCTACTAAAAAGGGAGCGTGAAGAAAACATCCTTCACGCTCTCTTTTCGCTTAGGTTTAATATCGGTTATGGACTGTCTGCTTTGATAATTTATTTACCTGGGCGGTCCGTGCCCCGAAGCGCCCATGACTTCACTCACTCCCAAAAACGTCTTCTCAATCTGATGTCCAATAGCTCCAATTGTTCCAATTAAGGCGCAAGCGATTACCGCGGTAAGTAATACATATTCAAGCATACCACTTTCGCGCTGCGAGCCGAATATGAGTTTTGTATTTCTATTTATAACCATGATGCCTATCGAAAATATAAAATGATCTTCCCCCGAAAAAACTTACAGTAAAAACAGAGGTGGAGTTACCTACAGGGTAGCGCTGCGCTCAGGCTGTCAAAAGCCAGCTGCGCGCTACCCTATGGATAACTCCTCTCATGCACCCTAACACTCAATATTCAAGCTGCCAACGATAGTACATGTACCATGGTAGGTGTTTTATAATTCAACGTCGAGTGCAAGCGTTTAGAATTATAAAATTCTTCGATA
>JADZAE010000063.1 GCA_020852715.1 Deltaproteobacteria bacterium | reverse complement strand
AGCTCCGTTAAATTACAGTTCTCCAAATTTGGTATTATCGCATCTCTTCCCACACATACTTAAAATCACACATCAAACAAAAGTACAATACCTTTTTTCGATCAACTTTTTTGAAAAACGCTATATGTCCACCAATATTAATCTCTGCTACTTTTCCGGAGCGATTTTTTTTACGTAGATAGATATAATCTCCCACTTATCTTCGTTATTCTTTTAATCTTATCCTTTTGGACTTATGCTCTTAAAGACCAGAACCATAATTGTGATATCATCTGATTGATCAACGTCCTTGGCATATCCTTTTACGCTATTCATCGACTTTATTTGTTACAGCACCATCAATTAGATTGGCTAACGTGGCGAAATCACCCTGGGCATTTTGGATGTTCAAAATATAGTCGGTATTGGCCCGCAATCCAGATCTTTCTAATCCGGCTAAAACACCTTTTCTTGATTCTTCAATAGCTGGGGCTTCCACTAATTCAATTAACTGAATACGTTTTGGCAAAATTTTCGCCGGAACGACAATGGGTTTGGTGCCTTTGTTGATATTATCTACCTCTTGACGCAAAGCGTCGGGAAGAATAAAGCGATGCGCAGCAGCGCTCTCCTCATTAATGCCTATGCTGATAGTCTTAGGTGGAGAAAATGGGATACGATCGGGGCTTATATGACGCATTATCTTTATTGCTTTGCAAGCTGCTTCTTCTCCTGCTTTTACATAGTCGCGTCCGATAACAATGTTGGCCCCTTCCTTTAGTAAGGAGCTGTCAAAACTTATTAGAGGGATTTCCTGCCTTCTGCTCGCTTCTGCTAGCGCGGTAAAACCCGAGGCAACAGCATTATCGACAACCTGGGTAACCATATCAATATTTTTACTAAGCAACGCTAAGCTGGCATCAGAAAGCTCTGCCGTTGAATTTATAGGAATGGCAATAATCTTTAAACCCAACTTCTCTGCCTCAGCCACCAAAAGATTTTTATTAATCACCGAATTGGTCTCATTAGGCGAAAATAATGTACCAATTTTTTTATCGAAGTAAAATGTTTCACTAGTAATGCCAAACCTTCTTTATAAGGTCCGACTGTGTAAACACCAGTGACATTAGGCAAGTGCTTGTCATTACTCTCTCCCGCATGGGCGGCAAAAGGGTCAGCAACCATAGTAAATACTACGGGCTTGTATTTGATTTTATTAACTGCCGTCTGTAAGGTGGGGGTGGAAAGAACAAAATAGAAATCAGTACCATCTATTTCTGCTGCATCAAAAAGAGCGGGCAGAGCAGAGATATCTCCTTGTGCTGATCTGATTTTCAATTTGTAATTCTTTCCTTTTTTTAGTCCGGCCTTTGTTAATTCATTTTTGATACCCTCTACCGATTGCTCAGACATAGGGTTTTCTAAATATTGGATGAGCTCTATATTCCATTGTTTTTCCGGGAGTAGGGAAGGTTCATTGAAAATGATCTCGTTATCTTGATCGATCGTGAGAAAAGCCGAGTTTTGAAAATCTTCCGGTATGTTCCAAGATCCCTTAAGATTGGCCTGCTCATATTTATTAATAGCGATTTTTTGCGGCATGTAATTAACAACAGGGATATCTTTCGGACTTTTACCGGCAAGAACATCAGCTGATATATCAGCGGCTTTAATTCCAACTTCATAATAGTTAGCACCGAGATCAAAAAAACTTCCTTGTCGCATGTGGCCGGCAATATTAGAAAAGACAGGAATCTTGGCGCTCTGAGCAATCCCGGCAACTATCGGGATTGAAGTGTTCACAATATTGTCACAACCGACCCAAAAGGCGTCAATTCCTCTGCTAATCAGAGAATGAGCGGCTTCAGCTAAGTCGTGACTTGTTTCGATGGAAGCCTCTAATAAGTCGATACCCAAATTCTTACTAAGAATCCTTGCCTTTTTAACGCAGGCCTCAGAATTAGTTTCAGCAGCATTCCAGATAACGCCAACGCTTTTTAGATACGGATTAATTCTTTTTATCGCTGTAAAAATTTCTTACACCGGCTGAAATGTGCCAATGCCAGTCATGTAGGGAGGTTTATTCAGTGAATTTAAGCTCTTGATACCTCCTCCGGCGCCGGCTGGGTCAGTAACAGTGTTAAAAATATGTATCGCCTTGCCATTTTTGTTGGCATTGGCAACAGCCTGCAAACTTAGAGTGCTAATACTTGAAACAAGATCAAAGCTGCCATCGGTGATTTGCTTAGCTATGATGTTATGGGCAGCGGTATCTCCTTCCGGGCAGAAACGCTTAATAATAATATTTTCGCCATCGCGATAGCCATGCTGGGCAAGCCTTTTGATATAACCTTCTTCTGCTTCATCTAGTAGTAAATTAGAGCTAAATTTCAAAAGAGCTATGCTTTTTCTGTCAGGAAGTTTTTTAACCACTTGGCGGGAATGCCAATCAGAAATAAGTAAGATGGCACTGCACAAAGTTAAAATAACAATTCCTAAATACAGCCTTTTGATTACTTCCATAATGCCACCTGCTCTCATATTGAACTTGCCGAAAGCCCCTCACCAAATTCAAAAACTTACTTTTTGTGTGCGTTACGTATTATTAGTGAAACTATGCGAGTGCCAACTTTGTGGCTAATCTTGCTCTGTAGATCTGAGAACCATAAATCCTAATTAAGGTCAAAAATTCGAGTAGATAAATGGAACTGTGGATAAGTAACTTAGCTAGGTGTTTTACAGTGAGATTAAGGGGAAAAGTTTCTCTGCGTTTCTGGAAGTCTGGTCCGCAACTTCCTCCAAAGAAATTCCTTTTATTTCGGCCAATTTTTTCGCGATATAATAAACATGACCGGGCTCGCTGGCTTGACCTCGATAAGGCTCAGGGGCCATGTAGGGGGAATCGGTTTCTAGAAAAATCTGATCCAATGGAATCAAGCGCGCTGCTTCCTGTCTGTCTAAAGCCTTTTTAAAAGTAATTATACCGGTAAAGGAAACAAAAAAGTTCAAGTCTATGAGCTTCTCGGCAAATGTAGCGTCTTCGGCGTAACAGTGAAAGACTCCGCCAACATCCTGAGCCTGCTCTTCGATAAGTATTCTCATAGTTTCCTCAGCAGCATCGCGGCAGTGAATAATTAATGGTTTTTTTAGTTCTTTGGCTATGCGAATAGTTTGTCTAAATAAAGAACGCTGAGCCTCTTGGGGAGCCCAATCGCGAAAATAATCAAGTCCGGTTTCACCCATGGCCACCAGTTTTGGGGAGGAAAAGTATTTCTCAAGTGCTAGTAGATCGGGGTACTTTTCACTATCATGTGGGTGTATGCCCAATGAAAACCAGATATTATCATATTTTTCTGCTAACTGCGCAGATAAATCATTAGATCCCAAGCCATCACCGGCTCCGATGCTTATTAATTTTTTAACATGATTATCGACTGCTCTTTTTAGAACAGCAGGCACATCCTCGATAAAAGTATCCAAATGTGAGTGCGTATCGATTAAATACATGAATGATTTTAAACGATGATAGCCTGCTACCTAACTTTTGAACCCGCAGGCATTAAAGGATCAATTCCTACTAATTCCAACAATCCCTGGCCGTCGTCTGCTGCGAGCAGCATACCCTGACTTTCCAATCCCATTAACTTTGCCGGTTTTAAATTAGCTACGACAACTATTTTTCTACCAACTAATTCTTCAGCTTGATAACGCTTACCGATGCCGGCAACGATTTGTCTCTCACCCAGCTCGCCTAATGTAACTTGGAGTTTGATCAGCTTTTCGGATTTTTCAACTTTTTCTGCGGCGAGAATTTGCGCGATACGCAAGTCCACTTTGGCAAATTCATCATTGGCTATTACATCTGCTTGAGTTTTAACCTCTTCCATCTTGCTTCCTTCTTTTGCTTGTTTTGTATCGGCACTGGCAACATCAATTCTAGGAAATAAGGACTCTTGCTTGGTCGTTTTTTGTCCGGTGGGTAACATTCCCCAGCTAGCTAACTGCTCGGCTTTCAGTAAATCAGCTAACTGCGCCTCGTTATAGCCTAACGCTAGCAGTATTTTGCGAGCTGACTCCGGCATAAACGGTGAGATCAAGGAGGCCACAAAGCGGATTACCTCCAGCTGACAGTATAAAACAGTATTAAGTTCTTCGGTTTTATCAGCATTCGTCTTTTCTTCTTTGGCCAGCGTCCAGGGCTTGGTTCTGTCGATATAAACATTGGCGGCATCAATCAGCTGCCAGATTTTTTCTAATGCCCGATGCAGTTCCATGTTATGCACATCAGTTTTTACTGCCGCCAGCGTGGCTAGAGCTGAGTCTTTCAGTGCCACGTCCTGCTCGCTATACTTAACGGCTTTCGGCGTAAGAGCGGAGCGATACTTTTCGACCATGGCCAGACTGCGGCTAACAAGATTACCCAGGTTGTTAGCCAAGTCCGCATTGTAACGGGTTTCTAAAGTATCATAGTTAAATGTTCCATCTAAGCCGTAAACCATTTCGCGTAATACGAAGTAACGAAAGACGTCCATGCCATATTGAGTTTTAATAGCTCTAATTGCTTTTGGGTCGATGACATTGCCAAGGCTTTTGGACATTTTTCCCGTTGGTGTTACCCAATAACCATGGACATTAAGATGTTTATACAAAGGAATTTCCGCAGCCATAAGCATGGTTGACCAGAATACCCCGTGCGGCTTTAATATATCTTTGGCAATTAAATGCTCACAAGACGACCAATATTTCTTAAAATTGTTTTCATCCGGATAACCAATGCCGGAAAGATAATTGATTAAGGCATCAAACCAGACATAGGTGACATAGTCTTTATCGAAAGGTAGCTCTATTCCCCATTGCAAACGGGATTTGGGGCGAGATATGCAAAGATCTTCTAAAGGGCCTTTGAGCATAGCTATTATTTCATTTCGGTAACGCTCGGGGCGGATAAAATCGGGATTCTTCTCGATGTGCTCCAACAGTTGGGCTTGATATTTAGACATGCGGAAGAAATAATTCTTCTCTTTAATGAATGTCGTGGGTTTTTGATGGTCAGGGCATTTGCCATCAACTAATTCTTTATCAGTCAAAAAGCGCTCACAGCCAAAACAATAATTGCCACCGTACTCGCCGAAATAAATATCTCCTTTATCGTGAATTTTATTCAAAATGTGGTTGACTGTCGCTTTATGCTCTTTGTCCGTAGTGCGGATAAAGCGGGAAAATTCAAAGCCAAACTCAACCCAAGTGTCTTTAAAAGTATTGGCGATCTCTGTGACAAAATCCATAACCGGTTTGCCCGCGGCTTCGGCTGCTTGCTGAATTTTATCACCATGCTCATCGGTGCCCGTCAGAAAAAAAGAATCATAACCACAAAATTTATGAAAACGCGCCAGTGTATCAGCGACAGTTGTTGTGTATGTGTTCCCGACATGGGGTAGGCCATTTACGTAATAAATGGGTGTTGTTACATAATAGGATTTATTTTCTTTACTGCTCATTGTCTTCTCCTAGTTGTTTTGGAAGGCACTCATAATATCAGTCATTAAACCTGATACTTGCAGTGTTATATTTGCATTTCTTTCTTTACAAAGTTGCTCTGTCTCAATTGCCTGCTCGAAAAGTTTTGCCCAGATTTCAGCGTTCATAGAATCTTTTAACTTTGTTTCTAATTCGAGCTTGAGTAAATACCAAAATATATCAATATCAACAAGGCTCTCTTTATCTGCGGTGATTTTTGCGACATAACTTAGAGCAGCAGGGATATTGTTGGTTTTGGCATGAGCAAGCAGCTGTGCAATAATGCCCCTCGTGTCTTTGGTAAGAGAAAACAGAGAAAGTAAATGTTTACTAAGGGTTTCTTTGTCTTTAACTTGCCCGGTTAATGGTTCAACAAAATTTTCTAATCTCATCAAGCCGAAACCTTCTACTGTAAGCAAATTTAGCTCTATCCGGTACTCGTTGATAAAGTCATCAGCTGCTATTAAATTACTAAAGATTTTCATTTTATCGGCAGCACTTAAATGACCGAAGCATACCTGTTGACTACGCGAAACTACTGTTTGCGGCAAACGATGTGGAAATGCTGAAACAAGAATCAAGTGCGTATTGGGAGCTGGTTCCTCTAAAGTTTTTAGCAAGGCATTAGCTGCGGAAATGCTCATACGTTCTGCATGATCAATAATTGCTAGGCGACCACGGCCATAATATGGGCACTGCTGAAGTTGATCAATTAGTATGCGCACAGCTTCAACGGAAATTTCTTTTTTTCCATCTTCGAGGTTAAGCAAATAAAGATCCGGATGTGACCCCGCAAGCAGTAGCTTATGAGAATTTTCGGGATCTACGTCGTTTACTAAAAATGTCGCTGCAAACATTAAAGAAGAAAATTTTTTACCAACACTATCAGGGCCGGTAAGGAGCAAAGCATGGGGTGCGTTGTTATTGTTTACCCAATTGCTAAGTTGTTTAACTTCGAATTCATGTCCTACGACCTTACTAAAATAATGGTTACTATAATATGTTTGATTTTGCGCCATCATAAATTTTCACTAATTTTGCCATAAGCTTGCTCAATCACTTCTACTAGCGGGCGAGAAGCATCAATAATCGCAAAATTATTATTCTGGTCTTTAGCAAGTTCCAAAAAGCCGTGGCGCAAACGTAGATGAAAAGGCAGTTTTTCCTCTTCAAAGCGTGACCAGCTACTAGATTGGGCATTGCTTTGTTTTTCCATAGCCTGTCGGCTTTTTGCCCGTCTCAGGCCCATTTCCGGGTCTAAATCCAAAAGTAAAACCAAGTCCGGTTTGAGCCCATTAGTAGCTAGAGAATTTAAGGTATTGAGCAGATTGATGTTCATGCTCCGGCCATAACCCTGATAAACTAGCGTAGAATGAATAAAGCGATCGCATATTACGATAGCCTTACGTTCCAGCGCCGGTTTTATTACTTCCGCAACATGCTGGGCACGATCAGCAGCAAACAACAATAGTTCTGCTAATGGAACAATTTGCGTGTTTTGTGGATCAAGCAAAATAGAGCGAATCTTCGCGCCAATAGCGGTAGCCCCGGGTTCGCGAGTAACGACCACTTCGCGATTCAAATTTCCCAAACGGCTAGCTAACTCCTTTTGGACAGAAGATTTACCCGCACCTTCAATACCCTCAAGAGTAATAAACATAAACTCATCACGGAATATCGAGAACGAGTTTTATACCGGCTAGTAACTGTCTCGTAGTAAATGGTTTTGTAATATAATACTCAACACCATAATCTTTATAGCCGGATAAAACGTCATCAGGATTGGCTTTGGCGGTAAGCATCATGATTGGAATATTTTGAGTATCTGGTTTCTGCTTCATTCTGACTACTACATCGTAGCCGCTTAGGCCGGGCATCATGACATCAAGTATGACTAAAGAAGGCTTATCCCCCTTAAGTAACTCTAAAGCCTCTGTTCCATCTTTTGCGTCGCGTACGGAAAAGCCGTTTGAAGTTAAAATAGTTTTCACCAATACCCGCGTATCTTCATCATCATCGACCACAAGTATTGAATAGTTATCAGTCATCATAAATACACCAGCATGAAACTTAACATTATAGTGAAACCCTATAGCCTTTTATTGTTAATTTAATTAAATATCAAGTCCTTAAATATAGGTTTGTTGAGACCGATTTATTTTGCTTCAAGGAGCCGTATCGAAAGTAAGACGGTCGCGGGCTAAATATAAAAGGACTTTTAACCCATCGCTAATGGCCGAAAAGCCTTTTAAAAACGCTAACATCTTCTCCCTCATAGCGCACAGTTATATCGTCTGGAATGAGGTAATATCTTTTCATCCAAATTAATTCATATTGATGTTTCTTCCAGGGCGAACTGGAATTAAAGCTAAGATCAAATTTTTGCAAAATAATTTCCTTAACACTTTCGCCATTCTTAATTTTTTCAGCTGCCCTTTGAAGCAGCCGACTATTAGCCTGATGAATTGTGTAATTAATCACGTAGCCCGTTGTGACATAACACCAATAGACAAGAGCGATAAAACACAAGGCGGTTAAATAACCCGGACGCAAATTTACCCTATAGAATTTAACAATATATGCTGCCGAGCTAATTAAAATTAAATAAAGAGGTAAGGCAATGCGATGCACATCGCTAGGAACCAACAATCGACCAAGATTATAAGTTAAGATGGCTACTACCAAGGCAAGTAACAGAGGATCTTTATTTTTAAAAAAATGCACAGAGGCTAAATAAACAGCGATAGTCAATAAACCACCGAACAGTACAAAGTATTTAAGCGCTGGCCAATGCCCAAAATAATGTAAAATCCCCGTCGGTATAAGTGCATAAAATACCAATAACCCAAATAGTATTGTTGGTAGAAATTTATTCAGTCGAACAGAAAGTGTTTGCCTAGCTCGAAGTTGGTAAGCCAAAAGAAATAAAATCAAAATTGCTAAAATTATTAACGGAAAGTATTCGATCCTAATAGAGGATTTGATTAGCTCCGGCCATCGCCTTTCTATGATCTGAGATAAAGAAGAACCGGCAAATCGTTTAACTGTGTCTAATCGCGCAAAGTTACCCGGAGCAGTTAATAGTAGCAAAAAACCGCAGCTTGCACTAAGTAGCCAGAAGGCTTTTTGCCTATTTATCTTTCGCTGGAGAAAATACTCGCCCAGTAATGAACAAAGAAGGGCACTACAAAAGCCTAGGCCTAATAACTCATTTGAGCAGCCCACAACGAAATATAGTAAAGTTATGAGCAGCGACTTTATAAGAGATAATGCCTGGGCTTTAGCAAAATAAAAAATTAACACGATTGAGGTCAAGCTTAACCATAAATAGCCAAAAGAAGCGGTGATCCACATTGAAGAATCGTTAATAACTTTTAAGGGCACGAGAAAATACAAAGCTGTGACCAGAAGTAGTATTTTAAAATCGTATGAATGTTTACCTGACTTTTCACTTCGCGAAAGAAAGAGCAAAAAGTAAAAAACAAGAACAGTTTGCACGAGTTTAAAACAGAAAATAGGTAGCGGGGTAGCTAAAAATATAACGACAAGAAAAGTGCAGACAACCCGTCCACTCCAATAGAGATAATTGAAGTAGGTGTATCTAAGTATATCGCTAATGCCATGATCATGTCCTTCATTGATTAGGTCAATTGGATGCTCCGCAGAGACAGCGTAAGATAAAGTAGCATAGCCATAATCATCGAAAGAAAGGGAAATAAAACAATTCTGTACAAAAATTAAAATAAAGACAATTACTATAACCACAGTATTAAATTTAGTGGTTAGTGCTACCGATTTTAAATTAACAGCGCGCATTTAGTTTATTGATAGTCAATTAAATCTTTTCAAATCTACCCACGTCATCTCCTACATAATCGATAACGACAGCTTGAGGAATCAGATAATAAAACTTAAGCCAAACTTCCTCATGACGCTTCTTTTTCCAGGGAGTGCTTGGATAATAAGTTGTATTAAATTTATGCAAAGTAATTTTTTTAATATTTTCACCAGATTGAATTTGACTAGCGGCAGCGAGAAGAATTTTCGTGTTCTCCTGATGGACAGAATAATTGGCCGCATAGCCATAGGTAATATAGCTCCAATTAGCTAAAGCCAAAATGGTTAGAGGAAGTAAAGCCTGAAATCGAATATTGCTGACTTGACGATTGAGGATACAAATAACAAAGATTAGCGTTATTAAATAGCCAGGCAGCAAAATGCGGTGAACATCAGAAGGAGCTATTAGCCGCGCTAGATTATAAGATAATAACGCTATGGCCCAAGCTAGTATACTTCCCTCACGGAATTTTAAGGCATCGATCAGAGCTAAATAGCCGGTAGAACTAAAAAGCAAAATTAAAAAGGTATATTTAAGCATGTTAATGAATGGGTAACGATGAAGTAAATGCGAAATAATTGCCAGGTAAATAATGCCTAGGACTATAATAATAGTTGGAAATACCCGGTTGAGCCGATGGGAAATTTGCTGATAATTTTTTTGAAAGCAAGCGAGTAAATAAAGTGCGCCCAACAAGCCTAAAACCATGGCAAATAACTCCGGCCGAACAAAACTTTTCGAGACTTCTTCGACGCGTTTTAAAGCGGTTTCCATAAGAGAATAGCTGGCATAGCGTTGCGTTCTGCCCATACGGATAATATTCCCGGGTGCGGTAATATTCAGTGCATATCCGACGAGAGAGCTAAGCAGAAATAAAAGCTTTTGCTTATCCCAGCTGTGGTTGATGTAATAGTCAAAAGCAAATAACATCGTCAGCGCACAACAAAAAGATAAGCTAATCAGCTCATGACCGGTGGCGACAATGAGGTAAAGAAAACTCATACCAAGAAGCTGTGAAACCGAAGCTGGCTGGTTACGAGCAAATAATATGATCAGGACAACTGCAAAAATAGTTAGCCAAAGGTAAGTAATAGAACCGGTCATCCACATGGATGAATCGTTAGCGATCTTTAGCGGCAGCATAAAATAACCAGCTAAGCATAGAATAAAGACTTCTACATTAAAAAGGGCAGGGGCTTCTTTTTTTAACCTCGCTACGAATAAACAAAAACTAAAGATTAACATCGATTGAGCTAGCTTGATGATGAGAAAAGGTAAGCCTGCTCCCAGAGCGACGGTAGTTAATAAAGTGCAGAGGAGACGACCACTGTGATGAGTATAGATATAGTAGTTAAAAGCAAGGATTTCTTTGAGGCTATGCTCATGTCCATTCGGAGTAAAACCTTTGATATCGGCTATGCTAATTACATAGGATAACGAACCAAAGCCATAGTCATCATAAGCGAGGGGCATAAAAAAGTTCTGGAGAAAAATTAAAATAAAAGTGCTAGCCGCAATAACCAAGGAGGGAAGATGCCAGGTATTTTTAAATTTCATTTAAAGCGATGCTTAGACTGTAAATCATTAAAACTGACAAAAGTGTCTTATAGCGAGGAGCGGGTGATAAAACAATATGCGTGGGCCACTATAACGCATAATGATTTTCATTGCTTCACGTTTATCTTTTTTATAGCAGTGGGTTAAACATTGCGAACACTGGGGCTTAGCCGGGTGATGAGGACACTGTTCAATACGCAGATACGCGTAATCAAGCAAATCCTGACAGGCAGGACAAACTGATTGTCGATGGAGGTGGCGACAGTATAGCGCGACCATTTTTTTAATAGTAGTTTTCTCCAGAGCGATTCTTTTAGTTACGCTAAGCATAAGTTATCCATCAGGGGTTACTAATATTTGCTAGACTGTGGTGAGGCGCCTCATAACAAGATTTCAATGGAATGTATAGAAGAGATTGGTCGTAGCTTTATAAAGTGGGGGCTGTGCCAGAAATTTCTGATACAGCCCCCAAAACCTTTAGCTAGACGAGCGTGGCGTCGGCAGCGTATTTTTTGCAAGCAAATAAAGCCAGTGCCACCAAATGGTGAAAGCTTTACCAGTATTACCTAGTTCTCACATGATTTTAGCCCGCCAATGCCAGCAAGTATGTTCTCTGGGGTCTAACTTGATGGCGTGATCAAGTCTGTCAATTGCTTCAGGGAAGCGACCGATGCAGCCCAAAGTAACGCCCTCATTAACCCAACCTTGTGCCCACTTTCTGTTTAGAGAAGTTCCTCGTCGAAAGCATGTTAAAGCTTCCTCTAAGTTACCTTTTCCTACCAAGGTGACGCCAAGCTGATTCCAAACATCAGGGGACTTACTATCTAGGCTTAGAGCATGGCGTAAGCTGGCTTCGGCGGTAGTCCAGTTTTTGAGCAACGTAGCTGCCATCCCTTTCTTGAACCACATAGGAGCGGCTTTAGGATCTAACTCAGCTGCTTGCGACAGGACTTCCAATGCCTTGCTGCTGTCATTGAAGATCATAAGAAGTTCTCCATAGAGCAGCAAAAGTTTTGCATCACTGGGCGCTAAAGCCAACGCTTTTTACACTGAAGCAACGGCTTTTTTCTCCTGGTTGGAGGCAAGCAGCACGATTGCTCGCTTATACCAAGCCTCAGAGTTAGAATCGTTATACTTCAGATCCTGATCAAACATTGTCAAAGCCTTGGCAAGCGCACTTTTTTGGAAATAGAGCGAGCCAAGATGGAAGTAGGCATCAGCATACTGCCACCAGTTTGAGTGAGGCCACCTTATGAGGTAGAAAAGTGGTGGGTGTGTGGTAGTTATCAATAGGCTGCTGGCCTTATAGTGCCAGTAGCAGCCTGTTGGTAACTGCTGGTGGTGGGGTGGTAAATTTTGCGACGATTGAACTTTTTTGAGGGCAGTAATAAAAATACGGAAATGGACAACGGAACAGAAAGTGGCAGTAGTGCTAGAAGGGCTACGTGGACAAAGATCAGTGAGAGAAATATGCCGTGCCCACCAGATAGT
>JADZAE010000062.1 GCA_020852715.1 Deltaproteobacteria bacterium | reverse complement strand
CATATCTTGTGCATTTCACTCTTTAACACGGAGCCGTTATTTCAGCTACTTAGCTTTCCTACGCATAGTCGCAACATACTAGCTTCGGCTAACCAACTGACTTTCTTAGATGAATTGTGGAACAGTAATGGCGGGGCGCCTGGTACAAAAATAATACCATGTGGTCCATGGCGATGAGGCATTGGGCCGGTGCTTCTACGAAGTCATTAGGAAGGTTAGATATTTTACTAGGCCTAGGGCGTGAAATTTACAAAGTCACACTTTGTGCTTATGAGGCTATCATAGCCTTTAGTTACGTGCTGTGTATGGGTAGATGTTTAGTCATTGCCTTTATTTCTTGAAAGACAAGAAACAAAGGCAAGATAGTCTATATGGTTTTGATTTTCCTTTTTGTTTTTCTTAGCAATTGCGAGTTGAGGACTAGTCTTCAACTCGCAATTGCGAAAAAACAAAACAATCCGTGCGCGCGGAGGAGGAAAACAACAATGAAGAACTTTTGTGTGTCGGTAATTCTGGTGGCGATGCTTGCGGTAGCTTTCCCGGCATCCGCGATTCTCGTTGATGCTGTCGATGACAAGGCAAGTTTAGCAATGGGTGCGTCTAATCTTTTTCTTGGCTGCGGTGCGGCATGGAGGGAGGAAGGAGGAGTTAGATATCGTGCGGGCACAGGGAATTTGATATGCAATAACCCTCAAGATGGCGCGTGGGTCATAACAGCCGCGCACGCTACTAGATGGACAGATGCAGGAGAAACAATGCGCTATCTTCGTTACTGTTTCACCTCCTACTTTGACGGCTTCCCCAGAGGGCAAACTAATTATGACCCCGTGAAAACGATAGCTGTTGATGATGTGGTCTATCATCCATCGCAGGATATTGCGCTACTCAAACTGCATGGCGTTGTGTTCGATTTAACCGGGGAGCTAATCACCCCAGTTGCCTTCTATCACGGCACGCTCGCAGAGGGGCAAACCATTCTAATGGGAGGAACTGGAGAAACAGGTATTCCTGCTCAGGGCGGTCCCGATGGAACAGGTTATCGAGATGGCTTTAAGCGATGCGCACGGGGAGTAATTGATTATGTGACCAACATTATTACCCCCAACCTAGTATGGCTTAAGTTCGACCGAACTGTAACTCTGCCGGGCATAGTGAGTTTAGGAGACAGTGGTGGATTTGCTGCCGTTGAAAAGGATGGCCAGATACTCATTACTGGAATTCTGGTCATGGTCTCTAATGGCGGTGAAGAATCGGGAACAGCTTTCGAGTCGCTATTATTTGACCCCAGCTTTTATGGCTGGGTGCAAAGCACAATCGATGCCGGTAGCGAAATACCATCCTCCGTCGAGAGATGGGAGATGTATCAATGAAGTGAGACGCTGTGGCGAGGGGTAAACTATTATTAGCCCCTCGCCGCGTGTTTGCATGTTTTGTATAATGGATTATTAAGGGACTATCTGCTTTTTTACGGAGCACCTTTATCTGAATCAATAATAATACCCCCCGCCCCCATATCGTTGCTCACCTTCTCAAACGTCTTTTCCACTTGTTGCCCCAGCAAGGTAACTGATCCGATTAGGGCTATGCCGATTAGTGTTATTAGTAGGGCATACTCGAGCATGGCTGCGCCCTTTTCGAGGCGATGCGTATTTGGGTTAGTGGTTATTGTTTTCATACTCTTGTAGCTTTTGAAAAATCATTTGTAATAGTTCTTCACTAGAACTCTATCGTCCGGTTTTATTTGGGACTTAAGAGATTATCTCATGTTTTCATGAAAGAAAGTTAGATTATTTTTGCGTGATGTAAGAGATGAGAATTACAGGATTTCGTGTTTGGGGAAACTGATTAGGTAACCGTTCACGACCTTTACTGAGTTTCTATTCAAAAGCCCCCAGAGGGGGCAAGTTTTGCGAAGCAAAACTATGGGGGAACGAAGACTAAGCCTTCACAAGATTAGTCATTTCCGATTAGGAAACGTCAATAAATAATTGTAAATGTTCATATTTGTAATACCTCCGGAACGCTATTAGTAATAATCCGTGAAGGCTTACCTGAGTAACGAGTGCGAATGAACGTTTGGTTTAGTTAGTACGGGGCGGGATTAAAATTTTTCAAGGGGTTAAACTTAGTCGAGTTCTATGCCGGTTATGTGTTGGATTTGCTTTATATTATTGTTTTTTTCATTTCCGTAGGCATACCAAATGAAGGCGCAGAGTATGATGGAGAAGAAAAACATGAACAATACGCCCGGAATAAATAATAGGTAGTAATTAAAGGCGATGATTGTGGCTATTAGCCAGAGAGTTATTACTGCGCTCATGCAGCTGACTGCGTATCTAGGTGTTTTGCGGATTAAAAATAGCATAAGTAGGCCGGTGGGGATGAGTATTAGGCCTAATTCGACGACGGGGGGGAGTCGGCGAATGAATGTGTTGTCGAGAATATTCGCGGCTATGGTGGCGTGAATTTCGACGCCGAAGTAGCGGTTAAAAAACTCGCCTGTGGTGCTGAATAGATCAAAGGAGCCTGGGATGTCATTACGGGCTGTGCTCATTAGGCCCATCAAAACAATCTTGTCTTTGAAATCATAGTTATTGGAGATGACGTCATACATGGAGATGGTTTTTATAGAGCTCGCGTCGCCGTAGAAGTTGATGTAGTCGCGAGGCGTGGGGATGGCCAGAGTGCTGTTTGTGATTTGGGTGAGTAATTTCCAGAGCGGCACGTTAGTGCCGGGGTCGGTGGCAGCTTTGCGGCTAGCGATGCGTGCGACTATGGATTTATTGTCCAGCTCAAACCATGGCGTAATTTCCATAAAGGCGGCTTTACTAAAGCGCGGATCATTATGAAATTTGACGGCGTTGTCGCCGGAGCGTTTTGTGGCGGCTATGGTGAGGTTGTCTTCTTCCCAGGTAAATAAAACGGTTTTGCCTTTTTTGATGGTTTTCTCCAGTGCGGTATTAGCGGCAGGATCGGCGTTGTCGGGTTGTATGTAGCCATCGACGATGACAACTTTTGGTTGGGTGGCGTGAATTTTTTCTAGTGCTTGCGCCCAGTAGGTGCGCGGAAAGGGTTGGCGAGTGCTTAAGCCTAGGTGTTCGTATGTGAGGTTATCCAAGGCGACGATGACTATGTCTGCGGGTGGGTGGATGGGGCCACGTAGGAAGAACAATGAGCGCAAAAGGGTGATGTTGCTGTATGTGCCTAGCGGCGACCACCAGACGACGACAGCTATCAGGCAAACGAGAAAGACAAAGGCAACGCGCTTTAGCGAGGCTTTAATATCGCTATGGCGAGCTGTGCGTAGGTTGTCTTCATACCTAGATAATACCCCCTGGAAATCAATGCTCTCTAATTGCCGAGCAAGTGCGGCGTCCACATGCAGCTCCGGGCAGTGTGTTGAGAAAACGGCGACTAACTCCAGCATGGACTGATAGCGGGAATCTTTCTCTTTTTGAAGACATGTGATGATCAAGCCGTCTAACCAGTCGGGGACTCGCGGGTTTTTAGCTTTAGCTGAGGGAATCTGTTCCAGCATGTGGTGATAGGGCAGAGAAAATATGGAGCTCGTGTTGAAGGGTAGTTCTTTTGTTAGCAGCTCAAAGGCCAGAACCCCAAAGGAATAAATATCTGAGACTTTATCGACCGGCCCATTATTAAAGCTCTCCGGCGGCATATAATGTAGGGTGCCAACGCTGGATTCTGATTCGGTAAGTTTTAATTCGCTGCTTTCGAGTTTGGCGATGCCAAAGTCAAGGAGTTTAACGCTGTCATCGGCGGCAATAAAGACATTGGCAGGTTTTAGGTCTCTGTGCGTTATGCCGCAATCATGCGCAGCACTCATGGCTTCGACTATTTGGTAGAGTATTTTTATGCAGCGCATCGTATCGATGGGTTCAGCGGTGGCAGCAACAAGGTCAGCCAGAGAGCTGCCTTCGCAATACTCCATGGTGAAGTACACGCTGTCAGGAAGCTCATAAAAATCATAAACTTGGATGACAGATTTGTGCGTGCAATGCTTCAGGGCATTAAACTCGTTAAAAAAGCGGATGATCTTAGCTTTACCTAGGCTTGAGTTGCCAAAAGCGCTGCGGCTTAAGACTTTAATGGCTAGTTGTATATCTTTCTCTGTATCATAGCCCAGCAACACTTCACCGCTGGCGCCTCTGCCGAGTGTTCGCTCAATGCGATAGCGTTGCGGATTTTGTGCTGTGCCGAGAAACTCCATTACATGCTTACCCCTTCTTTTTTGACTTATGTTAATAGATCTTACGCAATCTGTTTTATCGGCATAATTCTCAGTGGGCTTAAATGCTTAAAGGGCCTACAGAGCCTGAGCAAAAGATCCTTATTCTATGTAAGCCGTAACCGTTCACGCTTTTGGCCAACTACTTTGTCAGACATCGTGGGTCGAGAGCCGCTTTTGGGCCCTCGAATTACTCCGCGAGTAGCTCACTATACTACCGAGTTATTTCGGTTCTTGGTGAGAGGATAGCGAGTTCTTTTCTTCTAGAGCCTTTGACGAGGGTCGCATAAGGACCCTCGATTGGTGCTCGCCACTCGTCTATAATGAGGAATAAACTGCTCGCTGGCTTGCAGTTTATTCTTTATTATTGTTAGGCGCTAGATGTGCTTCTAATGTCGCACCGCGCCTCGTATTTGGCTCAAAATCGCGACGGTTACAGGTTATCTAAAGTAATAGATTTTTATTTTTGATGTTTTTAAGTAGCTACTTTCTCACATATTAATAATTCGTGAACGAATTCTATTCTATTATCAAAAAGTAATTTAACTTTTAGTTTGGAGCTTTTGAGACCACCCGTTTTTAAGATACCGTTGAACTTACTTCTGCTGACCAGTTTAATAAATTTCGCTAACAGAGAAAAGGGAGAGAAAGAAGCAGCTTAGAATGCCCTTTCTCCCCCACCAATTTTAACGCACAATCTTATAGGAGTGATGAGATCAATGATGGGCTGCTTCCGGTTCAGTCTTGCCTTTTAAATATTTGTCAGGGTTTTTATTCAAACTTTCTACGCAACCACCGCAGCAAACGTAATATTTTTTATTTTGAATAGTCACAGACGGGCTATCCTTAGTTACTGTAAAAGTGCCCCCCATTACCGGGCAAACCACACTATCGCCCGCTTTCGCTTCGGGAGTATCGTAGCTTTGCACTATGCCCTTTTCCCCTTCTGCCAAACTAAGCTGAGGCATAAGCCCCAGGCTTACAAATAAAAAAGCTAACAACATCAGTAATGAGTATATTTTCATGATAAGCCCTCAAACGATAGTCCGATTTAATTCTATCTCTAGCTCGCAGGCATTTGACTTGTGAGCCTTGAGAAATATTCAGTAAAAAAAATAAAAATCTTGCCCGAAGCTGCAATTAACATTAAACTATTTAATATCTAGGAAATAACTCAACCTACTATGAGATGTGCACAAAACGGATATAACTAAGAACATGAAAAATTTTTTAAGAAAATTCATTTGTTCCAATAGAGGCGTAGGTATGTTGGAAGCGGCGATGGCTATGCCTTTTTTTATAATCGCTATATTTGGAGCAATTAATGTTTATTGGCTGTGCTATAGCTGGGCCATTGTGCAAGCCGTAACAAGCGAGACTGTTTATAGTGTTAATGCGGGAAATACAGGGATCGGGACCACTCAATCTCCGGGGTATTCTGTCTCCCCAACCTACATAACTTATCTTCTTCAAGAGTCTACAAAGAAGCGCTTGAGTGAGTTTGGCATAAAAGGAACCATTGCTCCGACGATTACGATCTCCAGGGTAAATGCTAACAGCAATTTTCGCTTAGATGAATATAATCCGGGAAATAGCGGTGACTGGGTAAGCATTAAAGTTCAGCAACCTGTATCTCTTTTACTAAATGTTGTGCCCGGCTTAACAAATATTACAGTCGAAGGCTATGCCATTGGTCGAAACGAACTATTCAATGCAAGAAACTAAATAAGTTATATTTATGAATAAATTTCTCACTAATCAACAAGGGGCTATTTTTCTGGAACTGGCTTTAATAATCGTCATACTCCTTTGTCCCATATTTATCACTGCCGAGTTTACACGTTTGCTGCGGGCAGCTCAGATAGCTTCCGGAATTTCTTATACTGCTGCTGCCATGGCACTTCGAGCTTGTGGCCTGGAGACAACGCCCGAATCTCAATACCCACAAAGACCAAATTATACGGTAAGATGCTTGCAGGCTCAGATGGAAACTTTACAATCACAGTTTGACGCAATCAAAGAATCAGCGGGCTTAGCAGCCGCACCTGCTATCACTTTAACGGCCAATGGTTGCAACATTACCTCCGGGGCTTGCGCTGCAGGAGCAACAGGTATCACCGCTAGGGTCACTGTGAATATGAATTTCACCTTACCCATGTTCGGCGTTTATAAGCTCGGCACTCAGGTTTATACCGACGATACTACGATTTAAAGATAACAGAGGAATATTTAAAACAATGAAGAATAAACAATCCGGCGTTATTATGATTCTGTTTAGTATTCTCATAGTCCCGCTTATATTTTTCATTGGTATGGCCATTGACTTTGCGACCTTGGCGCGTATTAAATTTAGCGCACAAAAAGCAGCTAATGCGGCGACGCTTTCGGCATTAATTAAACGAGCTAATGATGGTTATTCGACTTTTTACGCAAATAAAACGGCTGTTTCCGCCACGATGAGTAGCGTTTTTATACAAAATATGGCCGGCAGTCACATCACGGTAGTTGCTTGCGGAGGCCCGGGAGGAATTGCTTGCTTTCGATCGGGCAATAACTTCACCGTCTCTCCAGGAGACAATGCCAATGCCGAAACCGCCAGCGGCAACCTCACACTCGAATATAGATCAACTTTTTTAAAAGTTATTCCCGGGTTTAATAACCTCGTCGTAAACGTAAGTAGCAAGGCCACTATGCGCCGGGCCAATGTAATATTAATGCTGGACGTCTCGGGGTCCATGAATTGGGGAGCTAAAACACCCGATCTATCCACCGCTGTTGGGAACTTTCTTTCTAGATTTAATCCTACCAGGGATAGAATAGCTGTTGTAACATTCAACAACACAGCTAAAGTCAATGTGCCGATGAATGCCACAGGTGGATTTGTTTGGGATCAAGCAAATAAGTCAATTGGAGGCTTTAACATTAATAATATCAATCCTAGTGGACAAACCAATATTGCGGATGCTTTTCGGCAAGGCTATAAACATTTGAGAGATACTTGGCCAAATATTTCAGCTAATGAGCTTATTGATTTATCTTGGGTTCTGTTTACCGATGGTTCCCCAACTGCCGGAACATTCTTCTTTGAAAATGGCCTCGCCCCGCTAGCTAACGTATGTGGTCCTGGTGTTACAGACGATGGGACCAATGGCTGCTTAAGCATAAGGGTCATTAATAGAGCCCCGGACGGTAGCGATTTCGCCAGCTCGTCGAGACTAATAAATAATTCAAAATACGCAACCATTCCAGGAATTACCCAGGATGATTTTCCTCCGGCCAGTGCGTTACTAAACTGCGGCCGCTACATTCAAGAAAGAGTTGCTGCTGATTTTGTCGCTCCGGAAGCAACGTTATATGGTGCAGCAGGAGCTTCCCCTGCGTGCTTACCGGTGACGGCCGGCGTCGGCGCCGATCTCGCTTTTTGTGTTCCTGATTGTCAAAGAAATTTTCGTTTGCAGTATTCGGATAGCTTATTAAATTCGGCGGTCAGTTCTTTTTATGGAGGCAATAGAAATTTAGGTTTAAAAACATATTCTCTATTAACTATAGCCTGGGCTGATTTTGTCAGGATGTTACCGCTAAATAGACTTGAGTTTAATGTAAATGCTACGCAAAATCTTAGAAGCTCTCGCATTTATGCCATTGGTTATGGGCGCAGTAAAAACGATGGATACAGCATGACCAATGCCGGCTATCCACAATGCCAGGATTTAGAAGTAAACCGCGATCCGGTTAATAATGACTTCACGCATAACCAACCTCTATGCTCCTCGGTTTGCATCAACAATGCCGGCGTAGTTAGCTGCCGTAACAATGCTAGCGGAGATTATTATTATCCATATCAAGACAGCTATGACGAATATTCGCAGAAGCCTTATTTCTTATCACGCTTAGTCGGTCAAGGATTAGGTATAGCCAGTGAAATATCAGAAAAGACTTGCGCTCAGTGTGCACCAGCAGCGGGCGGCTTTTGTACAAAAAAGGCCGAGGCTTCGTGTGTGCAATCTCGGCGTAACATTGACTTCCCTACGGCCGCTATTATCAACGGGCAGGCCAATTTAGACAATTGGGGTGATGATTTAAGAGATACCAATAATAGCAATGGTCGCTATTTTATCGTTAATACTCCACAGGATTCAATCAATGCGTTTTCAACAATAGCAAGAAAAGTGATGATGACTTTGGCCACAGACTAGGTTACATCAACACATATTTACAGACAATTTTGTCACTTTTTTGACAAAAGTTTTACTTTTAAAAATTAACTGCTTAAAATGATAACTATTCTTCTCTTCCCGCAATTTGTCATAGCTGAACCGAAATCTAAAGTAAGTGCCTAATATTGCCGACCGCTTAAGACAGCGGGCATGTTTGCTTCCCCTTGGAATAACCCCTTTTAAGGACAAATCCATGCAAAAAACTATCTTCTTTATAACACTCTCTATAACTATATCTTTAGTTGCCGCTTCTATTTCACTTGCTTCGGGTGCAGTTGATTTTGACGAAGGAATCAGACAATGCCCTTATTCGGAAGTACGAGCAGATAATTCGGCGGGAAACGCAGCTGTAATAAGCGGTGGAGACATGCAGTGGCTTTCTTGTCTTGATAAAAAAACAGACGCTGCTTTTGACACTTGTTTTACTAATAACTCCTCGGGAACAGGAGTTGACCTGATCTACTGGTCAGGCTCGGGCACTTTACTGAAGAAATTTTACAATAACGAAGGCCGCTTCGTTGATTACAGTAATGCTAATGATGTCATGCAGAAAGGCGTTAATACCTATATTCCTGCTTATGCAGGTCTCACTAATCAGCAAATATATGACCAGCTGAAAGCAATGAATGCTTACGATTCTATTTTTAGCGATGAGTGCCTAGTCAGTAAAATGTTTGAAAATCTCGGACTTGTTTCTTTTACCAATAATGCCGGAACTGTTACAGCCAATATCGATCCGCGCGTGAATAAAGTTACTGATTTTTCAATTTACCTGGATAGTATATGTAACGTAGTGCCACAACCAGCAGCCATTGGTAATAGCTGCCGCTTCGCATTTGCTCATAACTGGACACCGCTTAGCTTGGTTTGGGATGACAACGAGCAAAGCCCGGTAGCTGCCAAAGTCGATCTGACACCGGAAAAAGAGGGTTGGCATATTTGGCGCGGCTCTGAGTCTTTACCGCTGATAGTTTATGATCCCGAAAACAAAGGCGAAATCAAAGGTCATGAACAATTTTTCGGCCAACATACTTTTGGTAAATACTTTGCCGATGGCTTCGATGCCCTAGCCAGCTTGGATCTTGATAAAAACGGCAAAATTGAGAACGCTGAAATTGCGCCCCTTTCTCTTTGGTTTGATAAAAATAAAAACGGGATCTCCGATCAAGGCGAGGTTAAACGCATGCAGGATCTGGGCATAGTTAGCCTTAAAGTGACCAGCGATATCATAGATACCAACACCGGCGATATCTATGCTCGTTCCGGGTTTGAACGCCTGGAGAACGGCAAGAAAGTAACCGGCGACATAGTGGACTGGTTTAGTAAAACATACGCTTCTAAAGAAGAAGCTGAATATGCGATTGCCAGGATGGATAGCGAAAAGCGCTTTGCTTTCATCTCGCCTGCTTATGCGGAACCCGTGCCGGCTAAAGATAGCAAAAAATTATCCGCAATAATCGGCGCTTGGAAATGGACGATGGATGCCGAATTCGCCGGTAACGCCAGCGGAAATGTCAAAGGCACATTTCTTTTCTCCACTCAGCCTGATGGTGGCACCTTGGGGAAGGTGCTTGTAGAAACAGCAGTGGAATCCAAGTACAATAACGTAAAATCTATGCTGCAGATGCAAGCACTCAGCGATATCAAAAAATCAATCGGCATTAACGGCAGTGTCACCGGCCACTTTGAAGCCAAGCGCGGCGACACGGCTATTGCTAAGACCGTATTCACTCTTAGTCCCGACGGAAATGTCATGCACGGTGCTACTAACGAAGTTGACTTCGATAGTAAGGATGGAACAAAAGAAGTTAAGCACTACACTTGGAAGGCTTATAAAGTTGCCAAGAAATAAAGCTTAGAATTAACTTGAGCTTTCACGCAAAAAAGGGGTTTAGCAAAACCCCTTTTTTGTGACCATTTGCTTTTTTTGTCAGAGTGATTTTATACCGTAAGCAAGAAGTAAGTTGAAATAAAGACCTTGAACGGTATATCGCTAAGTAATTAAGTTTTGCGTACGGTATAAAGAGAAGCAAGGATGCTTATTTATGGGCAAAATAAAAATATGCCATTTGCTTAGAATAAAGATAGAAAGCCGAAGGCTTTTCAGTTCAAAAGTTAATTTACTTTTTGCAAATGGTATATATTTACCAAACCCAGCCAACGGAACCATGCGGGCGACCGGCACTGAGTCTTATACACAACTCGTAAAAACGTACCTTCGAGATGAATTTTTGCAACGCTCTCGGCCGTACCGCTACGGCGGTAAATAACTTTTTCGGCGCTTGTGGAGCGCGAGACATGTTGTGAGCGCCAGCGAACAACTGGGTCGCCTGCGCGCCAGATCTTCCGGCCTTCAGCCTCCAGATCATGGCACGCGCTCCACAGCGTTCGCGGCATTTTCTTACGCCGATGGCGCTGACGCGACACCGTCCGAGGCTTTCTATTGCCTCGACTGATTTTTTTAGGATGATACCACTACTGCCAAATTGCTCGGTTGGCTTTTACGCCAAAATCAGCTAGATGTCGGTAATTCGATTTAGTAAAAGAGGAATTGAGAGTGTCAGATGATTCATCAATGGTGCATAGTAGTTCCCAAAACTAAGCAGAGCAAAGAAGCTTTGTCGACGATTATCCGCGATCGGGTCATATCGCGCTTAACTATAAAACCTGAGCTACTAATCACACACGAGATCAGCTCTTGGGCGTTTTTGTTTAGCGCATCAGGGAATTGTTCTCTTTTTAAGTATCAATCACCGGTCTTACTAAATGATAACGATGCCACCATTATTTCCGGCCTACCGACATTCGAACAAAGCAATTATTCCGCTGACGGAGACATTGTATCCTACATGCAGCAAGCGTTTTTAAAGCAATCTCCTCAAACAATGTTTACTTCAATCGGCGGCGACTGGCAGGGGGCATATTGTGATCAAGAACAAATTACTGCTCTCTATAGCTTTTCCGGCTATTTTAGTCTCTACTATTTAAATAATGACAACTATTTTGTTCTTAGCAACAGGCCGGCCATTGCCAGTCAATTTTATTCCGCTCAAAAAGCAGCCTCCTTTAATCATCAGGCATTAAGCTGGATCTATTCCACGACTATGATTTTAGGACATGAAACCCCTTATCAGGAGGTCTATAAACTATCTCCCGGCAATTATCTGTTATATGAAAGAGATAAGGGCTTAACGATCAACAGTTACCAAAAAAATTTTTATACTCCAATCACGTTTACCTCCGAGCAGGAAAAAGAAGAATACCTAAGAAATGCAGTTAAAGGATTAATGAAAAAAGTTTCCTGGTGCTTTGGAAGAAATTTGCCACTACAGGCACATCTTACCGGCGGCAAAGATTCGCGAGCATTACTAGCATTGTTATTAGCTAGCGGAGCCATCGATAAGCTACAAAAAATCAGCACTTACGGCGACGACGTTAATGGCGATGTAATTGTAGCTCGTATGGTAATGAAGTATTTGGGACTAGAAGATAAACATGAAGTAAAGGTGGGCATGAAGATTGTCGAAATTCCCGATCACGACAGTTTAATCCGCCGCTTACAATTTTCGTCCCCTTATTATGATGCCTATTTAACACCATACGACGGAACACGTTGCGCGGCACAGGGGAAAAGCGAGCTTATTTCTTTTATGGGTGGAGGCGGCGAAATCTACAGACAAAAGCATTATCGCAGCTTTAGCGATTTAGCTCAAATCATAAAGCAATTTACAAACTGGTCTTATCCATACAACTGCCTAAATATCCTCTCCGCCGAAGCCAAAGACTGGCAAATGAACGAGCTAGAAATGCATTGCTCACGATTACTCGATGAAGGAATTTGTAATCATCAAGCTAAATTTTATATTGATCATCGTTTATCAAACTGGGGATCTGCTCATTATCAAAACAATCAAAGCGGAAGCATCGCCGCGCTAAATGATATCAACTTGGCTCGCTACGCCTTTTCCTCTGATGATATAGGTGAAGATATTCACTTTTATATTATGCAAACTGCCTGCCCGGAAATATTACAAGTGCCGTTTAGCAATTGTCAGTGGACAGGACGTACTGGCGAGACAGCAAAGCAATATCAGTGTCTATTAGATCCGGTCAAATCCGAAGCCTGCAGTAATTTCCCTTGGCAATTTGATACCTACAGCAAATATCGAAACGCTTTTCTTCGTTTTATTTATCGCCATCTGGATTTATTTGATCGACGACTGGATGCAAACGCCATCAAAAAACTGTTAGCATCTGCGATTGATCCTTTTAACTCAGCTCATATTAAAATGCTTTTCGGGGCTGTCAGCCATGTCTTTTGGCTTGGTGGGATTCATGCTGCTCCTCGCAATTGGTCGTCATGCAGAGAAGAAGTAAAACAAGTCGGCAACTGCGCGAATGGCTATTCTAATATTGATTGGGATAAAGACGACGCCGACATTAGCTCTCATCACTTATATCGAGAATTAGCAAAAGACCTTGCCTGGGCGGACAAAGATACGCGGTATTCCCAATACCCCATATATCGAAAGGCAAAAAGACTTTGGCATAAATTTAGCTGATTGAAACAAGAAAGATAGCTAGAAAACCCCTTAAGGAGCGACTGCTCACCGAGTCTTTTACACTAGTCGTAAAACAATACCTTTGTGATAATTTTTGCATCACTCTCAGCGTTGCTACCACAGTGCTAGATAATTTTACAGACGCTTGTGGAACGCGACCCATGTTGTGAGCGCCAGCGAACAACTGGCTCGCTGGCGCCACAAAGGCACGCGCTCGACAACGGCAGCAATATTTTGTACACCGATGGCGCTAACGCATGCTGCTCTAAAGTAAGACATTTGATGAACTTGTGATAAGACTCAGGGGACTCAGTCGCCCTTTTTAATTTTAACCCGATTTAATCCGCTGACGACAAAGAAACGCTGATCAATGTCAAAAAGATAAGATTCTTCTGAAACCCCTCGCAGTATTTCCTGCCGATAACAATCGAATGCTTCCTGAATCTTTTTTTTCCCTTCAGTTGTCAGTGGCCTAGTCAAAATCACAGATCCGATACCATTATAAATTGCCCCTGCTGCATGCAGCCAGAAGTCAGTAAACACTACTACTTTACTAGGATGGACATCTAACTTGGTCACCATTTTTCTATAACCCCGATGATTGCCCGGATACAATCGTCCGTCGTCTATCCACAATTCCGGAGGTAAAACATCTTGCAAATTCAATTCATAGATAATCTCAACAAGATCACGATTCAAACGTTCACTCGCTTCCTTGAAGCGTTCCAAAAGGCCAAAAGGCCCATAAACATCAGCCATTTCTTTAAGTAAAGAAATAACATGGTTCACAGGCTTTCCTAAATGCGGTCCGCCGCCAAAAACAATCGTTCCCGAAAAATCAGTAACTAACCTCAAATCCTTCTTTGCTAATATTAGTGATATTCTTTCCTCTAAAATCATTACCAACAACCTCCTTTCTTAACCTTTCTAGCTACCTTCGCTCGCTGAAAACTATTCTCAACGCCCGAAGGTATCTTCCTTCTACTCATTTTCGTACTTGCTAAGAACCTTTGGCTATTGCCTGGTTCATTTCATTGTATAAAAATAAATTTTAGGCAATATAACTAAGTAAACGTTTAATATTATTATGTCCACTGTTTAAATAAACTTGGCCTCGGAAATGAAAGTTGTCACTACAGTCGCATTTAACCCCCTCGCTAATGAATTTTGAACGAAGTGATATTTTTATTAACTTGATGGGGTTACATTTTCAAGGCATGGATACGATTAACAAGATAAATCTAAACGAAGAGGTAAACATTTAAGCGATGAAAGACATACTCATAGCAACAAACAACCAAGGTAAAATTAAAGAGTTTTTGGTTATCCTTAACTCTTTGGACGTTCGCTTGCTTACGCTTAAAGAGGTCGGTTTGATTCTCGATGTAGAGGAAAATGGAGACAGTTATGAGAAAAACGCGATAATTAAGGCGACTGCTGCGGCGAGGCTTTCTCGATTAGTATCTATTGCGGACGATTCGGGTTTGGAAGTTGACGCTCTTGGTGGGGCTCCCGGTATTTATTCCGCTCGCTATGCGGGCACATCAGCCACCGATAAAGATCGGCGAATGAAAATGATAGAGGAAATTAAAAGCCATCAAGCTCCCTACCCGGCGCGTTTTCGTTGCTCGATCGCCATTGTTACTCCTGACCAAACAATCAAGACTTTTACCGGCACTTGTGAAGGCCAAATCATCCTCGAAGAAAGAGGCGAACATGGTTTTGGTTATGATCCAATCTTTTTTCTTCCCGAACACAGCTGCACAATGGCCGAATTATCACCGGAGATAAAAAATCAAATCAGCCATCGTGCGCGCGCGATTTCATTAGCCTTTGATTATATCAAATCGCTCATACAGAAATAAGTGCTCGATCGCGATATCGCGTAAAGTTAGGAAGCGATATTGCCCTAGAGTTTTTACTGATGAATGGTATTTATCGAAACCGAAGCTTGTTCTTTCCTCTTTTTCCGCAAAGCTTTAGCTTTCTTGTTTTTTTGGCAAACTTTTTTATCTAACTTATTTCCTTTTGGCCAAATAATAATTTTGTTCTTTCGCGCTAAGTTAAAATATTCATACGAGCAAGACCTGCCGAGAAAATTATAAGGATCCAATACCACCGGAACTGAGGATGAACTATTTTCCCTCAGCTTTTTTTCCAACTCGCGGCGATAACCTGTTCCATAAATAAACGGCCCAATATCCTTATTCGGAGAGCGCGTTCCCTGAGTCAAAACCAATATCCAGCGACCCATAAAATAAGCATCATACATTTTCTTATGATAAACGTGAATTACCGTATCCTCTGCTAGCGGGGAATCCAGTAAATTGATTATTTCATTATAGGTCTTTTTCGGAAGAAAATATAAAGAGTCATGAATAAAAATATCCAATGTACTTTTGGTTCGCGAATAAATGGGGAAAATTAATAATAGCGAGGCGACAATGGCCAGCGAAAATATTATCTTGCTGTCTAGTAGTTTATGGAAAGACTTCAATCGCTCAATTACTAAAGCCGGTGCCGCTGCTGCTAAAATTGTCAAAACAATGGCCACACTATACAGAGATTTAAAATAAAAATAGCTTAAACCTCCGGTTGTCGCCGATTGATAAACATTGACACAGACAGAAAAGGATATTGCTAATAACGCTACTAGTATAACAGTCAACCGCGCCTGCTTGGCAGAGTTTTCATATTTTCCCAATAACGCTAAGAACGCGCCTGCATATACCAATTTGAATATCCATTCCGGCAGCAACTCCACACCCCCGGTAAGATTTACAGTTTGTGGTTTTAAATCCAATCCGGTCACGGGGAAATAAAGCTGGCAAAGATTTAGGACAATAGACAGAAGCAATAGCTTCAACAAAAACCCAACTCCGAGATTCTTTTTCTGCAGAAACAAAATCAACCACAATAATGCCCCGGAGATGGGGCTCATAAATAACCACGTCCCACCCACAGCACTTTCGACAAATACAGCAAGCAAACAAATGGTGCGCAAATTATTTGTCTTTTGCAGCGACTGGCAAAGAAGCATTACTCCCAACAGCAATATGATGGAACTCACTTGAGAAAAAAATGTGTATTTCATCAAGAGCAATAAAACAAACCCCGGCCCCAGCAATAAGACAATGGGGGCGGCAGCAAGATAATAAGGCAATTTGGCCGGCATTAACTCCACTGCTGCTGAGGCCAACAGATATGAAGCAACAGCAAAAATAAAAATAAGATAAATGCAAAAAAAATTGATAAAGCCGACAGACCCTATTTGCCAAGTGCCGAGAAATGCCCAGCCCAGGGCAGCAAGATTCAAATGCGCAAGCTGCGGATAATTGCGCAGCCCTGCCGGATAGATCGGGTACTCTCCATTCGGGCCATATATCAACCCGCGCTGCTTAAATATCTCATAAGCAATATTTAAATGACTTATTACATCATCGCCCATTGATAATAAAGGCAAATGCCAGCCATTATCGTAACGTATTATCATGGGAACCATTAAAGCTATCGCTGCCAGTGCCGAAGCTATCGGTAAAATATCCCGTCGATCGACAAGAGGAGTGATCCGTTTATATTTTTTGCGATACTTCCAAGCGACACTAGTAATAAATATGGCAATTAAAGAAATAGAAAATGGCTGCTTCAAAACAAAAAATAGCAAAGCGCTACTACCGTAGACAGCATAAAGTAACAAATAGCTAACAAATAACTTTCGCAAAAAGGACCAGGCAAAAGGCAATAATAGAGAAATTGCAACAATACTAATAATCCAATTAAGGCCACTAAGGGGAGTGAAACTCAAAAGCGCTTCAGCGATAATGATAAGAACAAGCAAATAGTTATCCCGAAAATATTTCAGGCCAACATTGCTATTTTCCGATATGCAATTCAAAACGACTTTTTACTGAATCTCAACTCGCGCCATAAGTATGAACACTCAAATTGGCGTTTGGTAAGTAATTAACCCCAAACCAGGCGACTAAAAGAATCAAAAAGCTGATTAACAAAAATGCGTAAGCGATATTAGTGCGTTCGGAGTAATAATAGCGGACATGTAAATAAATAAGATAGCAAAGCCATGTTATTAAGGCCCACGTTTCTTTCGGATCCCATGTCCAATAATGCCCCCAGGCCTCTTTTGCCCACCAAGCTCCAAAAACTAAACCCATCATCAAAAAGGCATAACCTAAGCGCACAAGTCGGTCGGCGATTTGTATATTTTCAGATCCCATTAAATCTTTTTTGAGAAAGGCGCGCAGAGCAACTAATGTAGCTGCGGCTAACAAAGCGTATGCCTCGATATAAACTACCACGTGCGGAATAAACCAAGGACTTTGCAGCGCCGGCATTAAAGTTTTATCGAACACTTCCTGATGACGAAAGTTTATAAATAAAAATAGCAATGACATGGCTAAAGAGTAGGATAAAAACCAGGCCAGACGGTAATAGGCATAAACCCCTAAGCCGGCCAGTGTCAGTAAAAAAGCATACCATAATCTTGTTTCGCCTAATGTTCTAAATGGTGGTCGCCCTAAGTAATGCCAAAGGTTAAAAAGGTAACCAAGCAAACAAATAACCCCAAGGACGGCAAACGCTATAAATATCTTGTGAAAGCGCTTTAGCTTCGGAGCTAACAGCATAACCCCTGGTGCCCAAAGGACAAGCAAAGCAAAAAACAGCGTTGCATAGCTAACTTCTATCATACCTAAGCCCGAATTAACCCGATCATTGTTGCGCCGATCAGCATTAAGATCATTCCCAAATACACCAGCGGCAACCACGGATCTTTGATTGCCTCGACCACACTAATCGTCGACCACTTTCCCTTTTCTTCATCATAACTTGTTTGGTAAATATTCCAATCTTTCAAACGATAAGGTTGATTTACTCTTAATTCCAGCGAAGCAAACTTTTCTTTGTCTTTAGTAATAATTTCTATCTTCGAGAGGAATTCTTTCGGCTTGGGACGCAACATACCTATTTTCAGCTCACTACTTAGCTCTAGCGCTTTCGCTATCCCACCCATTCCCGAGGTCGATACCCATTCTTCAGTTACAATAGCCGTCGATAAATCAGTAATCTTTAATAAAGCCGCATGCACAGCCATCGGTGAAGCAATCTCTACATACTTACCGCCAAAAAACACGGCACTGGGATAATATTCCAAAACATCAACTAGAAAGTTATCTAATTTCCCCGTCGCCCCTTTGTTGGCCAAGATGGTATTCTTGCCGACTATCTTTTGTTTATTTTCGCTCTGCTTTACTAAAACGATTTCCGGCGCATACTCAGTTAATGAAAAATCATCTAACTTTATAGCAAAAGGCAATTCATAGGCTTGATCGTTATTATCCAGCCCTACCCAACTATATTTGCCTTCTTCCAATTCAATGCGAAAACGCTGTATATCACCGGCGCCAAAACACATCGCCGCAACAACAATCCACAGCCCCAAATGATTACAATAAAAGGCGATACTTTTTTTACTCAATTCCCGGGGATGGCGTAAAATAACCAAGCCCAGTTGAATAAATAATAAACAAACAATAAACAAAAAGGGCCACGATGAAAATATATGCGTGAGCCCAAACAAGGCCAGGTGCGGAAAAACGTGATCATCTTGTGGCAAAATTCCACCAACCAATGACAGGCAGCCAATGAGCGCGACAATGCAAAGACTGTGCTTGACGCCACAAAAGTTTGATAAAAATTCGGTTTGGCGCAGTGAAAAATGTAAAAGGATAGTAATAGCGACAAAACCAACCAGAACATAAACATTGAGCGGATAAACCAAACGTAAAAGCAGTTTTCCGGCAAACAACACTTCGATGATTAGGCCTAGAAAGACGAGTGATAGGTTTATAACGGCTCCATGAGCATAACTCCAAGGTCGCCCCCAAAATCCGGTATTATTGTGGCCAGCTTGATTCACGTTTACGCGCCTCTTCATCCCACTTCGGAACAAGTTTCTCCAAGAACTCCTGCTTGTCTCTCTTCAGCGAGTTAATGTCAACACCTATCGCCGTTAAAGCTTTATCCTTAGTGGAAATATCAGGAACTGCCACATCATCGTTGAATCCATAATTTGCCAGCAGTTTAACTAGCAGTAGCCTTGCTTGCTGAGCTTTATCAATCGCCGTTCCTAAAATTCTCGCCATTTCTAATGGTGCATGAAATGAAGATCCATGACCGGCAGCTGTCCAATCCCAACGCCACTGTGCATGGCGAATAAGTTTTAGTATCTCAGCCATTTCTTCAGGTTTGGCACCTAAATCCCAAGCCTTCTTTGCTTCAAAGTGCGCCCGAACAATATGGTCCTCCGCTTTGACACGCAGCTCAAAAACCTTAGTCTGCCTGTCATAAACATTTCTCTTTAGCTCTTCTTCGCTTTCTCTATGACATACCTGACAGCTAGTATTTATCATCGCTAACGGACTTTGGATGTGATGATTGGTGAACTTCACCGCACCCTCAGCAATATAAGGCATGTGGCAATCGGCACAACTAACACCGCGCTGCGCGTGTATGCCCATTTGCGCAATTTCCCAATCAGGATGTTGCGCCTTTAACATCGGAGCTTTGCTGATTGAGTGTGTCCAGTCGTTAAATTGGTAACTGTCATAGTAATCTTCAATAGCCTCAACAGTAATACCTTTGTCCCAAGGAAAAGTTACATATTTACCCTCGCCCTTAAAATAATACTCGACGTGACACTGTGCGCAAACAAGCGAACGCATCTCTTGCTGCGTGCTGGCATTTATATCTTTGCCTTGGCGCGAGAATGCTTCACTAAGCGCCGGGCGAGTAATACGCAAATTCATCGATGCCGGATCATGGCAATCAGCGCAGCCAATGGAATTTACAATTTCTGAACCACGCGAAGCCCATTTACCTTTATAAAATTCTTCCGGCGTCATCTCACTCATCAAGCGGGCAACATCTGGGCTTTTGCAAGTCCAACAAGTGTTCGGCGTTGAACCATCTTGCTCATTTTTCGGTGCTCCCGTGCGTAAGGTTTCGCGAATATCTTGGATTGCATAATGGTGGCCACGCCCCTGACTGTAGTCCGTACTGAAAGCATAACCAGCCCATAAAACCACCAACCGCGGATCTTCGGCTAACATGTCAATCTTCTCGCTGCCATTATACTTGCTGCGAAAATTAGTCTCCGCAGTCTTTTCATACGTCTCGAACTCACGCGGGAAATATTTACCCCAAAAAGAATTGCGTGGCTCATAAGGACGAATATCAGTCGCCGGCTTATAGGCAAAGATGGCTTCGTTACGCCTCCCTAAAATCGTGGCCGCAAAAAGCCCCAACACAAAGACCATACCCATTGTTCCTAAAAAAAGGATCCAACCAATCCACGGATGTTCTTTTACTAATTCGCTTGCAGATTTCATAAGCACCTATTTGTTAACACTATCATTATCTATAAATTCTTTTAACCAATCAGGAGCCACGCTTGGCAAAAGCGGGACTCTCGCCATCGGTGTAGCCGACAGACCATTTACTCTTCCATGAGGCAGCTCACGGTGACATTCCCAACAAAGCCGCTTGTTATCCTGATGAACCAAAGAAGTTTCACTAAGCAAATTCTGGTGACAACGCAGACAATTTTGCTGCACCACTTCTATCCCACCCTCTTTAATACGAATCGTTTGCGGCTCTAATCTAAAAGTAAACATAAACGAATGGCGCATGCCGTCTTTGGCTTTAAAAAAGTAATGATTGAGAAGATTATCCTGTGGCACATGGCAGTCATTACAAGTGGCAAAGCGCGCGTGAGAACTGTGCGTCCAATTCACATATTGCGGCGTCATAATATGACAATTAATACAAGTCTTAGGATCATCGGAGAGATAAGAAACGGCATTGGAGATATAAACGACAAAAACGCCTAACCCACCTAACACCGCCACTGCCATCAGCACCGGCCAGCGCCATTGTGGCGGCGGCATGAACATCGATATCGTCTGTCGAATTAATCTAAGCATCAACTCTCTAACGTCTAACAACCCAACCCAATGAGGCGCTATCTAACACATGTGGTCGACAAAAAGAACTATTCATTTTAATCAAGGCAAACTTTCACTAATTTATTACTTGCTTTTAGTATACTAAGTACCCGCCGACCTTTCTCGTCTTATTTAACACTAAAGAGCTTGTGCAATATGCCGCCTTCCCGTAGCTGCGCCTGAGGCCTGAGGAATTTTTTAACTTCACAGCACCTCGCGCTCAACAAAACTTTTATGTAAAAAACTTGAATAAAGGCTATTCATGCTAGTCTATAAAGGTGAAGAACAAAAATTTCATAAGCATTTTGCGAGGAGAACTCATGGCAGAACAAAAAACATTTCGAGCTGAATATCTAGTAGCTAAACCCACAGACATTTCGACTTTAATAGAATATCAAAGCAATTCTATTGTCAGTAAAGAAATCCTCAAAAACGGCGTGGGCACAGTCACGCTTTTTGCCTTCGACGCCGGGCAAGGCTTAAGCGAGCACACAGCGCCTTTTGACGCTCTAGTGCAAATTGTTGACGGTGAAGCGAAAGTTTTAATAGCCGGAAACCCGCATCAACTAAAAAACGGACAGATGATAATCATGCCCGCAAATATCCCTCATGCCTTACAAGCTCAAGCGCGTTTTAAAATGATACTCACTTTACTAAAAGAGAAAGTCAGCTAACTGCCTTATTCAGCTTTCAGTAAACTTAAAACCTTTCATAGGTTTCGTTGAGCATTCTAAATATAGTAAATGATATGTCTTATTTAGCGGGCATCTCTGTACCCTTACTTAGAATCTCAATATACCGCTGATAACTATAAAGTCTGTTTCTTTTTTGTCCGGTAATTTCCTTGACTATTTAAAGTTCTTGCAGCTTTTGAAGACAAGTGTTCACTGTGGCTTGAGAAAGACCAGACTTTTGCGCCAACCAATTAGGACTGGCAATTGGCCGCTCCAGCAATCCTTGATGCACTATCAGAATTGAACTAGAGATTCTTCCTGTCTCCTTTATCTTCTCTCGATCAGCAGCCGCAATTTGTAACAACATCTGGACCGTTTCCATTGCTTTAGTGGCCGCATCAAAAAGCACTAGTGTCCCACAATTTTAAGATTATAAGCGAATAAGTAATAACAATCATTGCCAAATCCGGCATAAAAAAGTGTCCGGGATTAAAAATTCCCTAACCTGATATTTGAACTTTGTGAAACAACGAAATGCGAAGTTCAAATGGAAAAAACAGTATTCAGACAACCCTTAGAATTAGTTCCACAACGCAGCTTTAGACAAATAGCCGAGAGGCATGAAAGTCGTCATGGCAATCAACGAATAACAGCATGGGAACAATTT
>JADZAE010000061.1 GCA_020852715.1 Deltaproteobacteria bacterium | reverse complement strand
TCGTAAAAACTGGTCGGGTGAATCTTATATTCATCACACAGCGCCGATACCTCTTCTCCGCCAACAAAGTGCCGTTTTAGTATCTCGGCTTTCTCTTTTCCACTAAGCCTATGCCTCTTCTTTTTAGCCATTGTAGCCTCCTTTTACTCGGATTCTGCTACTAGGCTATTTATCAGCCTCGCTTATCCATTTCCAGCTGAGGCGTTACACTTTCAATTAACACTTTTCGGCATACAGACTAATATAAGCAAAAGTAAGATTTATTAAAGGGCAATTAAGATTTATTATTCAATTTCTTATGCTAAAATATGGCCCTTAAGAAGAACCTCGGGAACCGTTGACGACCTTTACTGAGTTTCTATCCAAAAGCCCCCAGAGGGGGCAAGTTTTGCGAAGCAAAACTATAGGGGAATGAAGACTAAGCCTTCACAAGATTAGTCGTTTCCGATTAGGAAACGTCAATAAGTAATTGTAAATGTTTATATTTGTAATATCTTCGAAACGCTATTAGTAATAATCCGTGAAGCCTTACGGATCTCGGCTAGTTCTATATAAATCAACGATGACAGCTACTTAGCGCCTTTTTGAATAGCAATTAAGTTTATACAATGAGGGGACAGACACACCCACTTAGACAAATCCTTACCTTAAGACAAAAGCAGAAAAGCATTTATGCTTTTCTGCTTAAAAGTTAATTTGCTTGTTGGAATGGTATATCACCAGCTAGGGGCTGAAGACATACGCCGACCGCGACTACGGCCGCCACGACCTGAGCGCGAGCCGAATTTTCGCGAATCACTGTCTCCGCCTTGAAGTATTTCAAACAGCGCAAGATTGCTGGGCTCCAATCCGGGAATCAAAGATGGTTTGATCTTATGTCCAATAAAAGTCTCTATATCCTTAAGCTGCGGTTTGTCAGCAATGGTCACTAAAGAAACAGCTGTGCCACTTTTGCCGGCGCGACCTGTGCGACCAATGCGATGCACATAATCTTCAGCGCTGTGGGGGATATCATAATTGATGATATGTGATACTTTATCAATATCCAACCCGCGAGCAGCCACATCAGTAGCCACTAAAACATTGATTTGCCCTGAACGCAGCGAGCCGATAGTTCTATTGCGCGCATTCTGGCGCATGTCGCCGTGCAGTGCTCCGGCCGAATAACCACTTCTACTTAAAGTTGTGGCCACCCGATCTGCCTGATGCTTAGTTGCCGTAAAGATAATTGTTCGCTCGACATCAGGTAGACCTAGTATATGTTTAACAATTGATGCTTTATGCCCCTGACCTTCGGCATAATGAATACTTTGCTCGATGGCACCGATTTCTTTTAAATCCGGATCAATTTCTACGCGCTTTGGCTCGCGCAATAAGCGACGTGCCAGCTGCGAAACATTTTTCCCCAGCGTCGCTGAAAAGAGCAAGGTCTGGCGCTGACGGCTAGTAGCCTCAGCGATATAATGCACGTCCTCGGTAAATCCCATGTCCAGCATTCTATCCGCCTCATCTAAGATCAGCACTTGCACTTGCGATAAATCCACGCGTCCGGAATCCATCAGATCAGATAAACGCCCGGGCGTAGCCACAAGCACATCCAGCCCACGGCGGATTTTTTGAATTTGTTTGGCATAAGCTACTCCGCCAACAATAGTGCCCACACTAAAACCTTCCAGATATTTACCAAAGCGCTCGGTTTCGCGAGAAACCTGCATCGCTAACTCTCTGGTCGGAGCAAGCACGAGGGCGCGTATGACACGGCGCTTTTCTTGGCGTTGCATGAGGCGCGATAAAATAGGCAGCATGTAGGCTGCTGTTTTTCCTGTGCCTGTCTGCGCCGAGGCCAACAAATCATGGCCGGCTTGCACTTCCGGAATAGCTTTTGCCTGAATGGGAGTAGGGGTATTAAATCCGATACTCTTTATTGCCTTTGTTATTTTGGCATCTAAATTAAAGTCCTCAAAGGACCCGACTTGTATAGTTGTACTCATGTTATAGTTATCCTATAAATTAACATTTTCTAATTTGAAGCTTGTTTGATTTGATACTAAAGGGCGTCAAAACGGCCGACTGCTAGCGTGAAAACCAAGAAGAATAACGCTCGCTTTATGCAGATCGATTGATCATACCGCAATGCTTGGGTCTTAGGAGATATGAGAAAACCTAGACGCTTAAAAGCAGAGAAGAGAGACAAAACTCTTGTCAAGATTCTATTTATTTTTTGTTTGCTAAAAACAACCAAGTAACAAACACAAACCGATTTCTTACTTTTGGTAATTGTTTTGATTTTGAACCGAATACGAAGTCGAACAACGTATTCGGCCAAAATCATAAACGGCAAATTAGTAGCCGCCGCGATCGGAGCGATACCCACCGCCACCGCCACGATTTCCACCCGGACGTCCACCACCGCCACGACGGTCTCCACCGCCACGACGAAATCCGCCGCCGCCACCACCACCTTCACGACGTGGCTCTTGCGGACGTGCTTCTGACACAACCAAGGCACGGCCTTTTAATTCCACGCCATTTAGCGCAGCAATTGCTTGCTCAGCATCGGCGTTTTCCATTTCTACAAAACCAAATCCTTTTGATCTTCCTGAGTAGTTATCTGTAATGATCTTTACAGAATTTACTGCACCAAATTCGCTAAAAGAGGTGCTTAATTCCCCTTCACTCACATCGTATGATAAGTTTCCAACGTATAGTTTCACTTTTTTTATCCTAATTACATTCCATTTATAAAAAAACAGCCGCAGCCATTTTCGATTAAACAAAAAACTTTTTTTAGATTTTTGCTTAACCAGATTGTTAAACAAGTCAGGGGGGCTAATCAGTGAGCAAAAGATCTTGTGAATCAGAAAGCAGCAAAGAAGAGCGATATATTCCTACTTATTAAGCAAATCCGCAGTGACTATAGCACAAGTAGCCATAATTTCCAACATTTTAGATGCGTTAAAGTTGCCTAAATTTGCAAGCTTAGCTCTAATATAACGCATATTAAGACTTTAAACCTATAAAAAAATCATTCGAGGCGATAGAAAGCTTCAAAAAATAAAAAATCGCGCCTACTTACCTTAGAATTTAAAAATCACCAACGAGTGGGCGCGATTTTTTATTTTTTGAGGGCTACCCATAGAGATTGACTGAGTTTTTTTAGTGGGCTGTATCAAAAGGCAACCCTTCACGGGATTAAACACAGATAATTAGAATTAAGGAATCGGGCACTTACAGCAGATTGTATAAATGTCCAGGGGTTAATATTCTGTCGTTTACAAGTCGAAATGACAGTCATGACTCGTTCTGTCTAGCGTTGACCATTGTCGACGCGCGTTCCTTGAGAGACTTTACGAATACGAATTAGAGGTAGCAGAGAACGTTCGGCATCGTTATTGGTAGGCTGAATTAAATTCGGATAATCTACAAAGCGAAATAACGAATTCCAGTGATTGGTAATCCGAATTTTAATGTTGATAGCTAATTTATCAGTTAGTTTTGCCCCGATTAGAAATGTAAACATTTTTCGCTGAATTCGTTTTACTTTTTTCTGCAATACGTCAGGCGGTCCCGATCCGTGCTCATGCCAAATACTAAATAAGGATCGGGAAAAGCCTAAAAGCGTTTCGCGGTATTCATTTGTTTCAGATGCAGGAAGCGTGGTTAAGAATTTAATATCGCGAATTAAGTGAGCTAGGCAGAATTGTTGTTTCAGGTTGGCATAACAGACATAGGCGCTATAAAAGTCACTGGTAATCGCTCCATTGAATGCTTCCCCAAGAATCTCTTTAAGAATTTAGTCCCCCGAGAATTGCGGATCGCAAACAATGCAATGCTAGCGGAGCAAAACAACCAAACCCACAACTTCTTGCCCCTCTCTGGCCACCCGGACTCATCGACATTGAGCTGTTCTTCGTTGACTACTTTATCTCGTACTTCCTCATATGGCTTCTTTAAAGCGTTAGATACCCGAAAATAGCCTTGGCGATATAGCCGCTTGATAGTTTTAGAGCTAAAATATTCTTACTGAATTCTTGCACCTCCGACATTGAGACACCCATCGACCCCTTCATGTAGCCAAGTAAAGAGAGTAATCGAACTCCTAATAGTTGGTTCGGAATTATGTTCGGGGGAAGTGGCGCGTAGTGAACTTTCTGATAGTTCGGGCAAAATCCAGGATGTTGACGAAATTCAATTTTTTCAACTGGCCGTTCTTTTAGGTCAACGCTCTGCAGAATTTTAATTTCAGCTTCACTATCTTCAAGACTGTTATTACAACATGGACAATTGGTCAGTTTTAACTCTATTACGTCGTCCAACTCTTCTGCGCTAAACGGAGTCCTGTTATGTTTCGGATGACCTTTTTGACCCCCGATCCTTCTCTCCCCTGGCTGACGCTGCTTAGATTTCGGTTTCGTAATATCTGACGATGGCGGCTTCGACGATGTTTCTGAGTTCTTCTTAAGAAGCGCTATTTCTTCTTTTAGTTGGGCGTTCTCTTTTAGTAGCCTTTCAATACTTTGTTCCAGCTCTTGTACTTGCACCACAAGTAGCCGAATAATATTTATCGCGTCTTCCAACGTCTTAACGTTATCGATATTTAATTGTTCTTCAGGCGTGACCCTTTATGGACTATTTTTCATATTTGTACAATCTATTAATATCGTCAATTATTATCACCCGTTAGGCTATTCCACGTGAAGGGTTACATAAATATCCGCGTGCGTACACCACCCACCGGGTGCGGCTACTCTGCTATCCACCATGATGATACCAACCTCGCGGACAGCCAAAGGCTGTCCCTACGCTAATAATAACCGGCGATATTGCTGCTGATTATTTTCATATAATTTTATAGCTTTACGTATTTGCAAAAAACAATTCTTTCTTGTATAGGTCTCGCCGCACTGCGATCCGGTAGTTGATGAATTATTTAGACCTTATTTTTTAAGGACTTAAGCTCGTCATTACAATTTCGGCGCAATTTTATACTTACGTTGTTTCATCCTGATTTAGGTTCATTTTGTTTTTATTTGTTTTTATTTGTTTTTGGGACAGCTTAGTTAACTATATATTATATAGTCAGTTCATAAGCATGAGGCTTAGCGGGTCAGTCACAAGAAGACTTTTGTTTGATAAAGTCTCTCCTCTTTAACTTGTTGACGTAAGTGATAAGCGCAAGTGGTGTCTAAAAGTTTGTTTGTGCTTCGTATTAACGCAACGAACATAAAAAGTTTAATTAATTAGAGTGGCTTTTCGCCTTTGGGCGAGGGGCTTGGTTTATTTGTAGAGGTAACATTTGGTGAAGGGCAATGGCCAGCATAAATAAAAGTCCTTACAGCATTATTCTTAAACCGGTGATTACCGAGAAAGCTGCAGTTAGTGGTAGTAAAACCAACAGCACGGCAGTTTTTGAGGTTCATCCGAAGGCTAATAAGATTGAGATCAAAAAAGCTATCGAGAAGATCTTTGATGTCAAAGTAAAAGCCGTGCGCACGCTGAATTATCAGGGCAAGGTAAAGCGGGTTTATTCGCGTACGGGCATGCAGAAATCAACGAAGCGTGCATATGTTTCGTTGCAGGCTGGCCATACTATCAACGTAATTGAAGGATTATAGGATTTATTATCCATGGCACTAAAGAGTTATAGACCATTAACACCAGGAACAAGATTTCGCACGACTTCTGACTTTTCGGAAATCACAAATGATTCCCCGGAAAAGAGTCTCTTGCGCAAACAGACGAGAATCAATGGCCGTAATAATAATGGACGCATAACCATGCGTCGGCGCGGCGGCGGCCATAAGCAGAAATATCGTGTTATCGATTTTAAGCGTAACAAATTTGGCATTCAGGGAGTGATCGCTTCCATCGAATATGATCCGATCCGCACTGCGCGTATCGCTTTGGTTAATTATAGCGATGGTGAAAAGCGCTACATCCTTGCTCCGGCAGGATTGGCTGTTGGTCAAAAAGTATTGAGTGGCGAAAACGCAGAGCCGCGCGTGGGCAATGCTTTATTTCTGCGTGACATTCCGGTCGGCGAAATGGTGCATAACATTGAGCTTCATCCCGGCAATGGCGGACAACTGGTTCGTGGTGCCGGCGTTGGTGCTCAGCTCATGGCCAAAGATGGCAAATATGCATTGCTTCGTTTGCCGAGCGGGGAGCAACGTAAAATTTTACTGGCTTGCCTGGCTACCATTGGTGTCATCGGTAATTCTGATCATGCCAACAAGAGCTTAGGCAAAGCCGGCGTTACTCGTTGGCTAGGTCGTCGTCCAAAAGTTCGCGGTGTAGCAATGAACCCGGTTGATCACCCACATGGCGGTGGTGAAGGTAAAACCTCCGGTGGTCGTCATCCGGTCTCGCCTTGGGGCTTACAGACCAAGGGTAAGAAGACCCGTTATAACAAGCGCACTAATAAGTTTATTGTTCGTAGAAGAAAGTAATTTAGTCTGAAGGAGAATACACGTGGCACGTTCGATTAAAAAAGGTCCATTTGTTGATGAAAGCTTAATGAAATGGGTTGGTCGTGCATCGTCAGGTGCGCATCGCGGCCCAATCAAAACTTGGTCGCGCCGATCAACCGTATTGCCGGAAATGATTGGACTGACTTTTGCTGTTCATAACGGCAAAAAGTTTT
>JADZAE010000060.1 GCA_020852715.1 Deltaproteobacteria bacterium | reverse complement strand
GAAATTCTAGCTACTAGACGATATAATCTATGCTTGGCTAGACAGCATAGAAAACTTATTAATCAGGCTGCTAAAGTACCCCTTATCTCTGACTTCAAAAAGTCCGATTTCGCACGAGCGTAACACAAGTGTAGTATTCCTGCTCGCAGAGAGCAGATGCTAATCTGATAAAGTATTTACCGAAAATCAGCGTTCGATTCCTTTTTTGCTTTTCTTTTCTTGCTTTTTAATGTCTCTAGACACTTTAAGTAAAATTTCTGGGGCGGTTTTATTTACTGCCGGTGGCACACCAACTTCAAGTTTTGTCATCTGGCCAATTAAATATTTTAAGTCGATGTCTTTTGTTGCTTTAAATATAGATTTTAAGTCATCAACGTCTTTATCCCTACCTGATGCGTTTGCTAGGGAAACAAATTTTGCCATTATTATATCTTCAACCGTGATAGCTGGTATGGGTCCAAAGCCAAAATCTAACAAATTATTTTGAGCCCTTCTTACGGCTTCAGGAACCCAAGGAATCGTAGAAAGAAGTATATCAACTCCTGGACCTTTTGGTTGCTCTTTAAAGCGGCCTATCACCATGCAAGGCTTTGTTGTTTTACGTTTATTGCTACCATAGGGCCACCTTGAAGGTCTGCTTTTCTAGCCACTCCCACTTCAAGTTTAAGTGCTAACAGGATATCAGTAGCGATCTGAAGACCGTTATTGGAAGGATTTATCACTATTTCAACGTCGTTAGTGTTTTGGTATTCTTCTCTATAAACAGAAGCGACAAGTCCTCCAGCTATTGCGTACGGTATTTCGTAAGGCTTAGTAAGCTCAATTGTTTTTTTTAATAGCTCGGCTATTTCCATGATATGAGTTCCTTGCTTTTTTTATCATGCTCTGTGATGCGCCGATAAAGTTCATTAACTGCTTTGCTTCGTTAGTATGTAAGGCAGAGCGAGCACTAATTTTTCTGGTCTCTGTAGTTATAAATATGCTTTTAAGTAGTTCATAATTATCGTTTTGGGTATTAAGTGAATAAAACAGTCTTTGTTTTTGTTTTGCTCTTTTTACTAATTTCTCAGTGTGTAGCTGCTTTAGCGCCACTTCAGCGGAGTGAACGTGTAGATTACAAAGCTCAGCAATTTGTCTTAATCCAAGACCATTAGAAGCGTAGTAAAGTGCCTCCAGAATTTCTACCCTAGAACCTGATGAGAATAGTTTTGATAGTTTTGTTGGCATATCGTTACTGTCTAACTGTTTAGACAGTTTGTTAAGAAAAATCCTCTAAGGCTTTATAGTTCTTAACCATTATATCCCCTTCTAAATGCCTAAGTTATAGGAAATGACGAAGAAGCCAAGCATTAAGCACAGTATAACATTACAACATTACACTTCAAAGCAAGGGCTATATGCAGCTACCCGATGGCTTAAGCTCTTTAGGCAAGAGGCTAGCTCGATGATAAAAGTCTCGGTGCCGGCTCTTTCGGCCAAACTATTATTGGTAACAAGAATATTCATAAAGCCGCGGTTATATAGAATCCTAAAAACTTACTCTATCTTTGGGTAGCCTCGACTGATTTTTTAAGCTTAATCCCGATATTGAGCAAGTTCCATCAGAATATTATCCGGCCCATAGAGGTAAACCAGGCGCTTGCCGTTTTTAGGAAATGATTGAATATCACTCACGAACTGCACGCCAGCTATCTTTAGTTTCTCCACCACGGCTTCAATATCGCATATCGCAAAAGCCACGTGACGAAAGCCCATCTCATTGGCGACCCCAATGCGCTTGCTTGTCTGCGATTTAGGGCTAAAATATTCAATCAATTCTATTCGCGTGTTAGAGCCGGGATGAAAAAGAGCGACAAACTAGGCATGCACTCCTTGCAGTCTAACTATCTGCGTTATCCACACCCCTTGCAGCTCAGCCCCATCTTCGACCGAAAAGCCCAAAAGCTCAAAAAAGCTCTGCGCCTTAGCTAAGTCGCTAACAACGATATTTATGTGGTCAATTATTTTCAACATATTTATCACCGGAACCCGTTTTGACAGACACGAAGTCATATTAAGAATCAGTTATAAACTTTGAATTTAACAAAAGTAAACATAAAAGTTAGCGCGCCTTACCATGATGTCGTAAATACGCTCACACGATGGCCTGTAGGGATGACCTTTGGGCATCCGCTACCTCCCTAACATCATGGTGGATAACGGCTAAGCCGCGTACGATCAGTGGCGCTGACGCGTGCATCCGCCATGATCACGCGATCGTAGCGGACGGCCAAAGGCTGTCCCCGCGAATACGTGATCATAAGGATGTATTTGCGTTTGCAAACGTCCGCAATTTCACATTCAATCTTTCTTACCAATTTGTGCGCCTCTACAACGCTATTTGTCCAACTCGTCGTTGATACGCTGCGTGCGCTGGTCGGATTTGTCTTTTAAGGCATTAGCTTTGTTTAACGATTGCTCAACGTAGTCAGCCAGCACCCGCGAGCCAGAGGAAGCTTTAACTTCCCTTTCTGTTTTATCCTCACCACGCTGGTTGCAAGCCATGAATATTAATAAAATTACTGTCACCAATAGAAACTTCACATTTTTCATAAGTATCACTTATTTTTAATTTAATAGCCCTACCCTTGCGCCTTAACTGCTTTATACTTCTTGGAGATTTGTTTTTGGCCTCGAATAATCTCAATTGTGACCAAATCCCCTATCTTCACTTTATTCAAAGCATCAATGATTTCAATTGGCGCTTTTCCTTTCATTGACTTGCTTGCCTATTATGCCTTCAAGTTTTTCGATCAACAACAGCGTAGAAGCTGACTGCGCATCACCGTTACAGCTACGCACTAAAGACTCATAACCAGCAGCCTTACTCTCCAGCACTTGTCGAATACCCTTGGCCTCAGCTTCATACTTAGCCAAAAAAGCGTCAGCTTGACCTTTAGCCTCGCGCCTAATCTTCTCGGCCATAGCCTCAGCATCGATTTCCACTTTACGCTTTTCAATTTCTTGCTTAACAACTTCACCGGCAATCAAACGCTGCTCTTCAGCTAAATATTGAGCCTTATTGATCTCCACCTCAGCTTGGCGTTTGGCCACCTCACCTTTTTGGAAAGCTTCGGCTTGGCGCATGGCCAGGATGGCGTTGGCTTCAGCAATCTGTGCTTCAGCTTTATTTTCTCCGTCAATAGCCAAAGCTTCTTGGTGTTGAACATAAATGCGTTGGTCAGCGATAGCCGCTTTTTCGCCCTTAATGGCTTCGGCTTCTTGTTGCTGCACAAATACGCGCTTGCTCGCATCAGCCGCCTTTTCGCCTTTTACAGCTTCTGCTTCTTGCTCCTCTAAATAAACGCGCTTATCAGCTTCGGCTCTTTTTTGTCCTTTGGCCGCTTCAGCCATATTCTCGGCAACACGAATGATCTGATCTTTATTGGCTACAGCTTCACCAATAGCACCGATTTTATTCTGTTCGGCTACATCAACTTTGGCGGTATTCACCGCCTCTGATGCCGCCTTTTTACCAATACTCTCAATATAGTTAGAACCGTCTGTGATATCGGTAATATTTACGTTAATTAAAAATAAGCCGATCTTATTAAGTTCAGGCTCAACATTCTTACGAATAGACTCCAAAAAACTCTCGCGATCTTGGTTAATTTGCTCAATGGTTAGCGAGGCCACTGTTAAACGCAGCTGACCAAAGATGATTTCCTGAGCCATATTTTCAATATGTCTGGGCTCAAGGCGTAATAAACGCTCAGCGGCATTATTCATAATGCCCGGCTCAGTGCTGATACCGACTGTAAATGTGCTGGACACATTAATACGAATATTCTGTAAAGACAGGGCATTCTCCAGTGGGATAGTAATAATCATCGGCGTTAAGCTCATATACGAGCTTTCTTGAATAAGCGGCCAAACAAAAGCGCCACCACCATGAATACAGCGCGCCGACTGGTTTTCCCTAACCTTTCCGTATACTACTAATATCTCATCCGAGGCGCACCTTTTGTAGCGTGATGCTAAAAAAAACAAAATGCTAAAAATTAAGAATACAAAACATACGATTGCAAATAACCAAGCATCACCAGCTAAGAGAGCTAACATGATTTATCTCCTTTGTTTTGTGTTGGATTAAAAAATCTTATAAGGTTGAGTTTTACTTACACTTTCTCAATTACGTATCGACCGTCGGATATATCTACGACTTTATATATGTTCGCCAGTTGCAATTCGCTCCTCACTACGCGTAATAGCATCTGCCGTAATTAAACGGCCCTGAACATTAACCTGAATTTTTCCGGGTTTTTCTTTAGCCACACTTAAATAAACAGTTCCCGTCTGCCCTATGCCACTTTCATACTTGAGAGTGCCACTGGATTGGAGCCTGTCCGCCCATTTAAAAATGATCTTGATTAGCCAAACGGTAATACAACCCGCTACCATAGCTGCAATAAATGAGGCTATACTTGCCCTCTCCGCCCCAAACTTAGCTAAGCTAAGATCGGCCGCCAGCCCAACAATACCAAACATCATGACAAAACCTGAGATACCTTGAAGCGACAAAGCTTTAAAGGCTAAGTCAGATGCCGACATGTCCCCATGTTCGGAGTCCATGTCATGCCCTGACTTAGCGTCGCTATCTAACCCCGCAGCAAACATAATAAACACGCGAACCATGAAAAATAGGCCGCCCAAAATGGCTGCACCTCAATAAAAAATTTGCCCTGAAGTTAAATCGCCACCTAGCATAAATCCCCCACTTATTTAGATAATAGCTCATTTACCTTAGCCATAACAGCAAAAGCATCAGCGACATAGAGTACGTCAGCTTTGCCGCGGGCCCAGCCGCAGTTGGCGTCAAGGTTTACGGCGCGCCGCTCATTGATGAAACGCCAGCCGACTGCGTGCGGCTCTTCGCCGTGGCAGCAGGTGGATAGCCCTTTTTGATGACGCGGCGAGGTGCCTGTCTGACCGATTTGGTTTAGGTGAGTCATGAAGTTGAAGGCTTCACGGTTTTCGCTATCCAAATCGACCATAGCTTTAGAGCCACCTAGGGAAGCTCCGCTCTTGGATAAGAAGCCCAAAATAGTCTTACGGGCTTCTTGCGCGTGTACTGTGCCGTCAGCTTGTTTCTTAGTCCAACCGGCGCCGGCAACCATGAGAAGCTCAGCATCAGGTTTAATAGTTTGCTCGCCGCTTCCCGGTGACTCTAGGCCCACAACTTTGCTGCGCTTACAAGCCGCCGGAGCTTCAGTCGCAACGCTTTCAGCTGTTACGGCTGATGTCGAACCAGTCCATGCAGTGTAGTTCCCAGAATCAACACCCAAAAACCAAGGACGACTGGCGCGTGTTATAACGGCCTCTATGCGTTGCCTGTATAGCCAGCGAGTTGCCGTTAGCTCGGTAGCGCTTCCGGCAATGCTACTAACATGCAGCTCGGCTACACCTTCAACGCGGTGCGCAACACCCGGTATCACGCGGTTCATACGCGAAGTGCCTGCTGCTATAACAATAGAAGCTTGCGCCTTTCTATATATTCCTTCTACGGCATAAGAGTCAGTTGCGTAGCGCGCGTCTTTGAAATCAGCACCGGACACGCTTAGATACTTCTCTGCTCCGCAAGAACCGATTTGCTCAAGCGCCTTAGCTGTGTTTTCGCCAAACACGCCTACAGCAAAAGTAGTGCTTAGGCTGGCAGCTAAATCTTTAGCACAGGTCAGTGCTTCTAATGAGGCTTTGCTTAAACTTCCATTAGCCTCTGTATGGGCAATTAATAAAATCTTATCCATGCTTAGTTCCCCCTGATCCATGTTACTAACTCTTGAGCGATAGCCTCTACCGGCATGTCCTTTTCAATGCGCGTTTCACGCACCTGCGCCGGTAAAGTTACTCCCTTAAACTTCAGTGCTGAGCTGCTCGCGGCGGCAGATTTTGCCTTCTGTAACGCCGGCATCACTGTGCGCATGTTCGCCATACCAACTTGCGGATTATTTGGTGGCTCAGGCAGCTCGCCTGTCGCCCAGCCAACCATCACCGGAGCGCTTTCACAAAGTGACACTTGCTGTTTTCCGCCTTCTACGCGCTCCCAGAGTTTAATCGCTCCACTTGGTTCAATCTCAATTTTGTCCACGCCTTGGAACTGATCGACAACGCCTAGCTTCTCACCAAGTATTTGCATGGTCGCACCCGCGGCGCGGGTAGCCGACTCCCAACCGCCGAACAAAAGCATTTTGTCCTTATCCAGTCCGGGAATAGCTTCTATAGCTTGGGCAAGCTCTGAGGCACACTCGCGAGCATCAGTAAAACCGTTACTTGGCCCATCGATAGCGACAAGCTCAAAAGGCACTTTTTGCGAAAGCACCATCATCACTTGCTGGAGCTTTGTCTTAAGCGCCATGCTCACCAAGTAAACTTTAGAGCCCGGCAGTTTCTTGGCTAGATTATCAGCCTCATACAATGCGCAAGCCGCCCACGGGTCAAGCACAGCAGGAAGCATCATTTCGTTTTTAAGCGCCGGCCCAGTAGGTGTATCCATGGGCTCAAGCCTTTGTAACGGATCAGGCGCCAAGCCTGCACAGACAATTATCGAATAAGCATTACTCACGATTTATCTCCTTGGTTTATTTTCTAACATCTAAAAATTTGTTCAGGGCACGCGCAGCGTGCCCTTACGTTTAATTCTCCACGCTATACCACCCGCCGCGTTTTATGGAACGCTCACCCATGTTGTGAGCGCTAGCAAACAACTGGGTCACCGACGCAGAACATTGCCAAAACGCTACTGCGCAGCACAGCAATAGCGGCCTCCGCCGACACCCGCCGAACTAACTTAAACCGCAGGCGCCCACTTTCTCCGCTCCGCTACTAAAGATGGGTCGCGCTCCCAATCTAATATTTAATTCTCCACGCTATGCAGGCCGCCGCAGCCGGCGCCGAACTTCACGTTGGTGACACCGTGTCCCTGCGGTAACTCTTGCGAGCAGTTCCACAAGCAAGCGCCACAATGCACGCACTTCTCGCGATCAAACACTGGCACCCCTTCTTCGCCCGGAGCAATAGCCTGCGCCGAGCAAATCTCTACGCACACCTGCATACCACAGCCTTTGCAAATATCTGTATCGATAAACTCTACATGATCAGCGAAGCCGCCTTGAGCCTGCACCTTACCGCCTATCAGTAGAGCATCTTGCTGAGTTACCAGTAGCGTACCGTCATAGGGAATCTCCGGCCACCCGCATGCATTCATAATTTCATCATGTATGGTCTTATTAGCTTTTTTGCAGATCTCTCTGATCTCGGCGATCTTCTGCACTGAAAGCTTGCCGGCAAAATACTGCTCCAAGCTCTTGTAGCGTTTATGCGGCGCGACGAGTTTGGCCGGAATGTTCAGTAGCCCTTTAGAAAACCCGGCTAGCGACATACCGATTAGCCCCGGAATAACTCCGTAGCTAAAACCGTTTCGCGACTTCTCAGCAACTTTACCCTCTTCCTGCACCCAGCTTGCGCGGCGCTTCGCCACATAAGTTGCTTCTAAATTCTCCTTGGTAAAAGGCTTTCCGGCTTTTAGTAACTCAATCACGCCTTCAGCTAACTGAGTTCCCGTAGTCCACGCTTCATCCACGCCGGAGCCGGTGAGCACGTTTGTACTGCCTGACCCCTCGCCAATGCGCGCATAGCCATCGCCACAAAGATGCGGTTCCCCTGTGATGCCCGACTCTTGCAGCGACTTAGCACCCCAAGACTTTAGTGTGCCGCCTTTTACATGCTTCCAAATATAAGGATGCATCATCCAATGTTGCAAATAACGGTAAGCTGTGCGCACCGGATTATCAAACCAAGAAGGAATGAAAATCCCTAATGATGCCACCTTACCCGGATATATATACATGAAGCCAAAAACCTCCGGCTCAGGATAGCCGAAAGTATGAAACACTGTACCCGGCTCCAAGTCCACATCATCGCGAAGCTGCACGACGAACTTCATGCCCACAGCCCACTCATGCTTGTGATGCCCCTGGGGCATACCAAACTCTTCGTCCAAATACTGCCCGACAGCGCCTACCGGTCCATCGCCCACCACAGTAAGCGCGGCTTCTATGTCCATGCCCGGCATAAACATCTCAGTCTCGGCGCCGCTTTTCTCCACACCTTGATTGACCAAGCGCACGCCTTTAACTTTTTTATTCTCCACCAGCGGCTTTTCTACAGGCATGCCCGGCCAGATCTGCACCTGCCCTGAACTCATCAAGTTCATGCCTACCCACTGGTTAAACTGGCCGATCGAAAACACTGCCCCTCCGTGCTTTTCCATAAACGGCGGAATGAAAGGCATTTCCAGAGCTTCGTCTTTGTAAGGAAGAACAGCTTTGAGGCTACGAATCAGCGTATCACTGAACTTAAAGAGCCCAGAGCGACAACTTGCCCCAATGGGGTCTAATAGATAAGCAAGCTTTTCGCCCTTAACCGGAGCAGCCATTTGAATCTGGCTCCAGTCAATATCAGGAAAGCTTTGCTTGATGCCGCGTGCGCGGGAGACCACACCGGAAACACCAAAACCCATATCGTCGGCGCGTTCATAGCAGAGAACCTGTAGCGGCATACCCGGCATGACTTTGCTATCTAGGTAGCTCTCGCCTTGATGCTCGGAGATTTCTTTAGTTAGCGTAGTTAAAAAGCCGCCTGTTGCCGGCCCCATGCCTACGCAAACAATATCCGCTTCCAATTTCTGCCTTTCTACCTGTGCCATGCCCTACCCTCTTACCTTCTAATTTTACCTATCTTTCTGCCACTTGCCACAACAACAAATAGCCAAGTAGCTTCATTTCGGATAATCCAGCGCCTCAGGAATCATGACCTTGGTTAGCGCAACAGCCGCACGATCTTTAGCTAAACGGCTACCAGTAGTGCAGCGATCAAGCTTAGCGCGAAGAACAGTAATTTTCTCAATGCCTTCGCAGTTAGCACAAGGACCTGCTTTAATCGGATGCTTGCCGTCTTCGGAAACATCAGTGCAAGCGCTGGCTGTAGAGCCAATGCCCGGAATCAAAGAATCCAAAGCGTCCAAATCCCCTATCGAATAGCAGCAGGCCGGAGTCGTGCTGTCCCATGCCGGATGGCGGCGATAGCCGTAAACGATATCAGCACATAGCCGCGCCGACTCACCGGTAGCGCGCGCTGCGAGAACATGGCACATGTCTGTGTAAAAACGCGTATAGCCTTCTAAGCCCGAAGCAATGTTAGGATTAGCGCCGCCCTTTTCCTCAAGCTCAATAGTATCTAGTATTAAAGCGCGAGCCGCTAATAGCCAGCAAAGCGCATCAGCAAGTGGAAAAGAAACGCCTTGGCGTGTGCCGCTATACATCTTCGAACCATCAGCATCTTTTGCCGTTTTCACGTAGTTAATAGTTTCTAACCAAAGCTGCATAGCTGTTCCCAGCGCGCAAGCTCCTGTGCCCGGGCGCTGATTAGCGATCACGCGCATTTCTTTAACCCAAGTTTTTACCGTGGCTAAGAAAACTTCGTTAGTCATAGTAGCAGCCAAGTGACGGCGCTGCACTGACTCCGGCCCTTCGTAAGTAGCTTCCAGCTGAGCATCGATCCACTTCTGCATCAAGAATCCCGGGCAATCTTCAGTGATGCCGTAGCCGCCCATCAAAGACACAGCTTCTCTAAGCATTGTCGCTCCCGTGGAAGTATTCCAGAGCTTAACAGCGGGGCAAAGCACATTTAACAGTGCATCATAAGCGACGAAGTTTACTAAAATGTTTTCTTTTAGCTCAGAGTAGCGCGGGCTATCTTTTTGTCCCATGACTTCAAGGTTCACTAGCTCGCTAGCTTCTTTCTCTACAGCAGCCATAGCACGCATCTGTGCGCGCGCTGTGTCTATCCCCTGTGACTTAAAATACTCGTTTTTGGCTTCTTCTACGGCGTCGAAATCATCAAGTACGCGCTCTGTCCAGAAGCCTAAAGAAGCGCCGGCTTCACCAAATGACCAAACGTCAATTAGACGATGCTGTGAGTCTTCTTTTAGCTGAATGCCCAACTCATAGCGCGGTGAACCCGGATTAATGCTCTCAGCACCGCGAAAACGTGTGCGCTGATAGCGGATAATCGGCTCAACTGCAGAGAGCAATTTAGCTGAAGTCATAATGCCCACAGGCACACGTGTGCGGCGGAAAACGTTTTCCAAAATATCGCTGTGGCTCCAATTAGGAATAATCACGCCATCAACGACCTTGTAGCCACCGATGATGCGGCTAGCCGGAACGCGCATACTAAATATCGGGTCGCGCGTCGAAGAGAGCTGATGCACCATTTTCTTAGTGACAGCACCGCGGTCAAATACACCCGGGTCATCTTCTTGAATGATGACCATGCAGCTTCCTTTGATTTTCTCATCAGCAGAATCAACAGCCGCCGTAACAAACTTGGCAAAGTCCATATTGGTGATAAAGCGACCGCGCTTTTCCACTTGAATAATCGGCTCTTTACCCTTCTCCCACTCAACGATGCGAATCTTACCGTTGAGCATACCCGTTTCTACGCCCACATAAGGCAGCGGCTCAGTTAAGTTAAAAGCAGCGCGCCAATGCGGACGTGTATCTCCAGCAGGCTTAGCCGCAGCTAAGCTCATATAATGATCTTTTTGCTCTTGGGTTCCGCAAGCAGCAATTGGCGAAAGCCCCAAGTTAGTCGCTAAGCAGCAGGTCGCCGCACCGCCATCAACCCAAGCCAGCTCAAAAGCCACCAAAGCAAGCACCACGTTTTTGGGCCCCGGAATAAATCCTCCATGCTCCATATTCATATACATCGAGGTAATGCCGGATTCATCAAATGCCTTAAGCAAGGTGTTCTTCTCCTCAGTCCACTCATGAGTATTGCGCTGACCTTGCGCAACTAGATTGGCAACCAACCCACGCGCCACTGAGCGCGCCGATTGCACCATCATTTGAAAATCGTAGCGATCAGAATAGCGCCACATGATTTGGCGAATGTCATCGCTAGGCAAAGTCGGCAACGAATAATCGTCGCTGGAAGTCTCCCCCGCTTTAACATTCTTTGCCGCTAAAGCTGCCTCAGTTAAGCTTGCCTTTTCCATCAAACACCTCGTTCTACAGTTAATAGATATAATTAAAAATTTTAATGCCGCATGTGCCCTAAAGCTCGCAGCAATAGCGGGCGTTTTACCCACTTAAACTATGTCCGTCAATGAAAGCAGCTTCGGAAAAATAGCTATCAATTCGCGCACTAAACCTCCCCGCTCGTGGAATTTATAGCTAGATTTTGAACCCTCTTCATGCACTTTTTATGTGCATGTGGGAAAGGCCAGCTAGTGCCCTATAAAACAAGGATATCTTCGGCGCTGTATTAGTTATGTTCTTAATTGCCCTAGATCTTGACAAGAAAGGACGGTAATATTAAGGTGCCCCTAAATCATTACTAAAATCAGAGCAGAAGATATATGACATTCATGCAGCCCTTCTAAAAGAGCTGTATGAAGTGGAGTAAAGGTTATGCCCCTGAGTTTCAGGGAGACAAAAGAAGGAGGTTTTATCATGAGCAACCTGTCAAAGGTCAAAACAACAAAAATGCGTCTCGAGAGTATGAAGGTATATTTTGGGCCATCTGTTGTGATGGCCGTCTTAGGGGTTTTGATTCTGATTGGCGCGCACTGGAATATGTCGGTAAGCGATCGGATAGCGAAATCTTCATTAGCGCTGAAGAACTCCGACTACAGTCTCTACTGGGCATTGCTGGATCGCAGTTATTTCGACGGCGTCAAGCAGCCTGAAATGGCATTTTACTACATCGTCAAAGGTGTACAGCGATTTCAGGAGGGGAAAAGAAATTTGGGCCTTCACTTCCTCGGTGAAGCGTCCGGTTTTGACCCCAATTTCACCGGCGCAAGGATAGCGTCAGACATTGTGGCGCGTAACTTGTCCGATGAGGAATTGGTGGCTGCTATGCTCAAAGAAGTCAACGAGCTTAACCGCCCAGAAGCCAAGTGGCTGTTAGACCAGAAGCAACTGGCAGAGCAGCCATAAGACAAAAAGGTTACGGGGGGAGTCTTTGCTTTTAATAAGGTCCCCCCCCTTAAAACAAGGTTTAACCCATTTCATACAAATCACATCCCCACTTCCGACTTCGGATTTGTTCCAACTAGGCAATATTGTAGGCAGAAAGCTGCTATCTTCTCTTTTTAACTTATCTGTATTAGTTTACCGCCACATTTTAAACACGGGTAGTAAGACATTCCTTTCATGGCTTTATTTAGTAAAGCTGTGAAGAGTTGTAAAGGTTTTAACTTTTGCTTGCAAAAGACATTTTTTAGGAGGTTAGATTATGAGTCTCTTTGACAATCTAATTACCGAGGATAAACCACAACGAAACATTGATCTAAGCAGCAGTCCGCGCAATATCGGCCGCTATTTACTTACCCCGCTGCTCTTCCTTGTTTGCCTAGTGGTGTTGTTACAGGATTTCATGCGCGCAGAGTATCTGCAAAGCAAAGCTAATGACTGCTTGCGAAGTGGAGACTATGCCGGTTACTGGCGGCAGCTGGATAAGGTGCAGCAAATAGCGCCGATATCGAAAGGTTTATCGAGTTACTATTTGGCGCAGGGACTAAAATGCCTTGCCGCATCGCAGCCGGCAGAGGCCTTATCGATGGTGATGAAGGTCAAAGAAGTAGATCCCAGCTTGGACGCAGCTAATAAATTTTTGGAAATGCTCAATAACTCTGAGCTTACCAATTCCGACCTAGCTGCTGCTATCACCAAACAAATTGCTGAGCTGAAAAAACCGGAGGTAGAGTGGCTGATCGAAAATATTTCCGGCCCGTAAAAACCAGTGCGTTCGGGGGAAGTTATTGCATGGGCTTCCCCCGTTCTTGCCTTTATAAACACAACTCTTCGCGCTTTTTACTTCAAACAGTCCGCGATAAATTAGCCGACAGACCGAAATTAATTGAACCAAGAAATAATCTATAAAACTCGACTCCCTTTTTAATCACGGAGGATAATGCTATAGGCGCGTAATCAGGTATATATTTTTAAAAGGCGCACAATGACACTGATCAGTGCAAATTTGCTGTTTGCCCTGGCTTTGTTCTTTTTTGGACTTAGACTACTGAGTGAACATTTACAAAAACTAGCAGTTAAAGATTTCGCGCAATGGTTTCTACTGTGGATAGATCGTGCTTTCGCTCTTTAGGTTTTGGTATCTTGTCCGGCGTCTTGAGGCAAAGCGCCACTGCCGCTTTGGCCATTCTAGCTAGTATGACAGTCGCCGGATTAATTGCCGCCGAGCAGGTTTTCCCCATTATGGCCGGTTTCAACTTTGGCATAACATTTTTAGTCTTTATTGCTACCTTCGATGCAAAACTCAATATTCTTTTCGTGGCCGGCATCTCCGGCATTGCCATGCACTTTTCTCGCCAGCAAAGAACGAGCACATTCTGGGCCATACTCTTTGGCTTGGGACTTCGGCTTTAAAAACTTATTATGGTTTAAGAGTGGCTAAACAGTTGGCGGCGAGTGGTTATACGGTGTGTATTCATCAAACAATTTCTAAATCCAATATCGACGATACGTTGCCTTTACATGAATGAGCAAAAGAGAGAAAAATACGTTTTAGTTGTTCTCCGATGGTTTATGCATGGAAATCGCCACAATTTTGAATCGAGGAAGAATTAGCAAAGAATTTTCCGTTGCGTTTAACGAGCGAGCATAAAAGTCAGCTTGGGGAAATTGCGGCGGAATTAATTAGACAGGCGGAGGCGCAAATTGAATCATCTACTGCGCGGTTGGTTATGCTATCATCGGCATTTTTACGTTTGCTGCCGGAGTTTGGTTTTAATAATGCTATATCTTGCTTTCCTCGAGAGAGGCAATCCACTGCACATCGAAGTGGTAGGCAACCTGATATTTAAGACATTTATCCTAATGGGCATAGGCGTTACTGCATAGCTCAAGATTCAGAGAAAGAGGCTCGCATTTGTAATGGCTGGTTTGGATCGGCGGGAGCTGATCGCTCCAATGGCTTTTGTGAGTTTGAATCGTTGGCTGATTCGCCCGGCAGTAGGCGTTTTTTTTATTGCCGATGTCTGGACAAAGTCTGAGGCCAGAAAGGCGGAGGAGTATTGCTTTAGCCAGCTATGATCAGATAATAAAATGTGTTAATAACCTAACTATTGGAATGCTACATATTTAGCAAAAAGATGGAGAAAACTATGTCTACATTGCTTTGGGCAAAAGGAGATTCGATTGATAAATTAATGCAAAAACTCACTGTGGGGAACGATTATTTGATTGATCGAGAGATGGTGGTTTGGGACTGTATCGGATCTGCGGCTCATGCACGCATGTTGCATTTCATCGGCATTCTCTCCAAAGAAGACGTTACGGCCTTACTACGCGAATTGAAAAATATTTTTGTCTTAGGCCAGAATAAACAAATTGAAATCCCGATAGAACTTGAGGACGTGCACAACGTTATTGAGAATATGTTGGTTGATAAAGTAGGAGATGCTGGTTTAAGAATCCATGCGGGGCGGGCAAGAAATGATCAGATTTTAGTTACCACGCGTTTGCACCTTCGCCATATGCTTATGCAGTTATTGCTTAAAATAGCTGATTTCGCTCATAGCTGCGTGGAGAGATACGATGAGCTTAAAGATATTCAGATGCCCGGCTATACTCATATGCAGCCGGCCATGCCTTCTAGTGTCGGAATGTGGCTACATTCTTTCATTGAGGCGTCTTTAGAGCTGCTCAAAGAGGGTTTAATGTTGCTGGAGATTATTAATGTCAATCCACTTGGCGCATCTGCAGGTTTTGGTTCGAATATTCCGTTGGATCGAAATATGACGACACGCCTTTTGGGGTTTGCCCGCACGCAGCGCAGCCCAATTGACTGTAATAATAGTCGCGGTCGATTTGAGCATAAAGTTCTTTCCTTTGGGGTGGAGGTCGCCGGCATGTTGGAGAAGTTTGCTTGCGATATGATGCTTTATACGACGCAGGAGTATAAATTCTTCTCTTTGCCTGTGGAATTAACAACGGGATCGAGCATAATGCCCCAAAAGCGCAATTCTGATTTAGCAGAGCTATTGCGGGCACGCGCGGGGAAAATTCGCGCGGCAGAAAATGAGCTGGCGTGGATTACAGCTAAGCTGACATCAAGCTACAATCGAGATTTTCAGTATACTAAAGAACCGGTAATTCGTGCTGAGCATGAGCTAAGCGAGATGCTTAGTATGGGAGTTCTTCTTGTGTCGCGTTTTGAAGTTAATAAAGAGCGAGTTGCTGCCGCTATGTATCCTGAGCTCTATGCTACATACGAAGCTAATCGCCTAGCCCAGTCGGGTATGCCTTATCGTCTGGCCTATAGAACGGTAGCTCAAAAAGTTAAGCAAAATGATTATGACAAATCCGGTCTGGTGGAAGACTTCCTGGAAATAGCACGCCAAATAGACACATTGGTAATAGAGGCCAAGGCGGAATTGGTTGAGCTCGAAAAGCAGAGTAAAAAATTAAGCGAACAGTTTACCAAGATAGAGGGCGCCGTTTTTAATTGGAACTAGTTATTTCGCTGATGAAATAATCCCATCTAGTCATCCATTTTATTTAAAAAATGGATGACCTTGGATTTATGTTCCGAGCCTTAAACAAGAAAGAACTGATCCCTTTGGACGTGACCATCGGCTTTGAAAATATCGCTTGATTTCTAAGTCGTTTAATAAAAATAGCCTAACGATGAACAACATTTTCTCAGGGACAACAAACCGTAGTTAGGAAGAATTGTTACTGGTTAGAGCTTAGCAGAAATCTCTTCCCTTCGCGCTCTATGGCATTAAGCATCATTATATTTGTCTTATTTTAACTGAAATAATTCGGCATAGTTAGCATTAAGTTTAACTCCTCTTAGGCTAAATATGGTTATGAAAATATATTCAAGTATCTCTTCTGCGAGCAAAATTACAGTTATTGCTTTTTTGTTATTTTCACTTTGCCTAACAGCTCATGCACAAACCTTCAACACCGCAAAAAAACCTAAGCTCTGGAGTTACGAAGCCAGCCGTAGCGATTTTAAAAACAATAACACCGCTATTAGATTTAACACCGAGAGCAGTAACCCAAAAGCTTTCATCGTTAAAAAAGTTAAAAATGGTGCTACGGGCATCTCCAAACGAACATTTCTTGCTCAGGGCAAGGGCTTAAACAGCGTTCTTGTTTTAACATTTAAAGGAAACGCAGCAAATGGTAGCGCCATCCGCGCTCGCGGCGTTCTATCGACTATCGAGAGTGCTTCGTCGGTATCATATAACGATAGTGGTGAAATTTTTATACGTACCGCTGGCCCACTTCATCTCGCCTTATACCAAGGCAACAGGTTTTTAGGCGTCGCCAATAAATCAGCTGTCGCCATCAGCTTAAATTACAAAACAAATCTGCCACAAATTAATTCCTTCCAAGCCAAAATATATCCATTGAGCAAATTTCCTCAATTCAAGTTAAACAGTGCCAAAACAGGAGTTATAGTCGATAAAAACAATGCGCCGTTAAGTTTCAGCGGGTTCATTATACCAGATTTAAATAGCGTTTCATTTAGCGGCAAATTCGAGGTTTTTGAGTCATTTTTCCGAAGTGAATTTTTAGTGGCCCCGGCACGTTTTAAAATCAATATCATCACTGGCAATGAAACAAGACAAATGAATGCCTATCTCTATCATTCTCCCTATGATTTGCGTGCCGGGTTAAATATTAAGTTAGGGAATCTTTTAAAGTCAATATTAAAGGCTAAAACTACGCCCTAACATCCGCTAGTGGATATTTGGTCGGTGATGTTACCGAAGCTGGAAACGAAGTATCTTCTCAGTCCTCTACTCTTTCCTCCGAAACCCAGTTTAGCTCACAAAGCTTAGCTAGCTAAAGCTCCGCCATCTCTTCGATAGTCAGTAGTAAAGTATCCTCTTCCTCTGTCGCTTATAGCTCAATATCCTCATCTCGCAGTTCTTCCCTGCAATCGTCCTCCCAAAGCTCAAGCAGCTACACTTTTATTCCACAACCTGCCGATGTTAAAAATTTTGGTCAGCCTTCTATGTCTGAGGTTCAGATAGGAGCTGTTACCAATAACCGCATTTCATGCGGCGGGTATCGCCATAGATAAGCGTCCCTCCCAGTCTGACATCCTTTATGTAATCGACTCGGGCAATAATCGCATTTTAGGATTTTCCAGCCTCGGCACCAGCTCTAATAACTCGACCATTGCCTGCACCAATAAAAATTTGCCCTAACTTGGTGGCCTGTAATACCAACAGAGATAAGGCGGCAGATAGAGTTTTTGGCCAGGCCAATTTCACCTCCGGTGGCTGTAATCGGGATAATATGCAGGGCATTAGCAAGCAAGCAGCCAATAATACGCTTTGCTACTTAGAATTACCACGGAGGACAAACTTAGCAGAATATTGGACGCGCATGCACTTAGACGTGGATAGCGTTGGGAATCTTTATGCGATAGATGCTCACAATAACCGCGTGCTGAAATACAACAAACCTTACGGAACAAAAACGGCCATTGGCGAGGGAGATACTGTTGCTGATTTTGTCTGGGGTCAAAGCGATTTCTCCCAAAATAACCCCAATCAAGGACGAAGCGACTTTTCTAGCTGCCCAATTTCGTTATTTGTGGGGACGTCCGAAACTACGATTTCCCTTTTGATCATGTTTCCGATCGCGGAATGTCTGTAGATAAAGACGGTAATATGTGGGTAGCTGATACATACAATAGCCGAGTATTAAGATTCCCGCCTAATTCCAAAACGGCCAATCTTGTTTTAGGATAAACATCTTTCAATACCACAATTGATTCTGTCACCAATAATTGTGGATTGGGATTTAATTTGTCCCCAACGATAATTAATGCTCCGACTAATCGCTTTTGTACCCCAGATATTGTAAAGGTTCACCAAACTACTGGTAACATCTATGTCGTAGACGAATATCCCGAAGCATTTCGCCAACGGCTATTAGTATTTAGCCCCGCGGCTCCCAAGGGCCTCTATAATGGCATGCCCGCAGCAAGAGTAATCACGGTTAAGCAGCAATAAACTGTTTGCCGCTATTATAATTCTACTGATTGCGTGGCTTACTACACTTCAACTCATGATCTAGCTTTTAACACGCCCACATCAGGCTACATTGATAGCAATTTTCCGGCCGGGATATGGATTACTGATGGGGTCATGCAACGGATAATTTTAATCGATGATAACGGAAATATTTTAAAAACCATCGATGCACTTAATAATACGACCATCGGTGCTGACTATGAAGTATATGAGAAATGCGGCATCGCATTGATATTTTTAAAATGCCCTATTTGATTGGCAGGAAGACCATTAATGGCACTAGCTATAACTGCCTACCTGATCCAATCGGGGGTATTATGGGGAGATTAAATTCTCATTATCCAAAAACTAAAAATAACGTCATCTATGACGGTGCAGTTGGTGCCTTCGCTACCGGAACACAGTTAATCGGTTATGCCAATAAGCGCCTGATGGTTTGGAATGATTATCTAAATAAAGGTTTAGGCAATCCTGCTGATATTATAGTTGGCTTAAATAATGAGTATAGTGCCAACAAAAAATTGGTAATAATTTCTTAGAAGGCTTGTCGCACCGGGCAATAGACAATAACAAACGCCTCTGGTTAATGGGAGAAAATTTTTTGTTAATCGGTTTTCAGCTATCTATACAAGCTAATGCCCTGCCCTTAACAACTGCTCACTTAGTCTGGGCAGACAATTCGGCATCATCAATTACAAACACTGGCATTGTTAGCGTCGATTTCGACAAGATTAACAACAAATATTGGTTTGCTGATTGGTATAATAACCGCCTATTAAGCGCCAAAACTATCGATCTAATCAATGGCAAAGTTTTAGTTGACAAAGTGGTGGGACAGATTTCCAAATCCGGTCACCTATGTAACAAGCGCCAAGAAGATTCTTGGATAGCATACTCGCCAACTGACGCAAGCTCGCTTTGCAACCCTAATGTTGCGCGCTTTGACCGTAAAGGGAATCTCTACGTCATCGAAAATCACTATGAATGCCATGGCAATAATCGCATCACTGTTTTTATGGCAGAGGATTTAAAGAAAATGGAAACAGTGACAACAATGTTTCCAAATATAGGTGCCAAGAAAGTGTTTAATAAAGCATCCCTAACTCAATCTGCTATGAGTAAATGCAGTGACAGAGTAAATAATCCAAATTCTCCTGTGTCATTGGCCTTCGATAGCCTGAATCAAATGATTGTTGGTAATGATGGTTATTCATCAAGTAACCTTCAAGAAAGGCCATATAAACAACTATTCTTTTATAAAGACCCGTTAAAGAAAAATGCTGATGGCAGTTTCTTACAAGACCAAATGCCCGACGCGGTAATACCATTACCATTGGGAGCCTCAGGTCAAGTCAGTTTTGACAGTACGGCCAAAGGCCGTCCCTACGCATACTGAATTTATAAAAAGCGTGATTGAGGATATTATCAGCGCAGATAAAAGAATTTACTTACTCAGCGCCTCATATTCTTTAACGTTACCATTGGATCTAAAGCACTCTACAATCTTCATTCCTAATGGAGATAAATCAGAGTTAGCAAATAAATTAAGTTGCTCAGCAAAAAAGGAGGTTAGAATCTCGGCCCCTTTATCATAGGCTTCAATGCCAATCTCCGGCTGCGACTCTACCTGCAAAAACCATTTACCGATAATGTTTCCTTCAATGTTCAGCGTATCTAAAGCATAGCCGAGCAGCGGACAGCGGCAAGGATTAATCTGCCCGGGTTTAAAACGGCTTGTCCCGCGACGTGCTAAGTATTCACGGCAGACCCATTGGGGCATAAAATCTACTTTCCACGCGCCGATGTGCTGATTAGGAATTAAAATGTAGCGTGTATCTGATGCCGCCATTATTTGCTCCAACATAAGGTTAGCATAACGCACGCGTACACCTGTAGCAAAAGGCCAGAAGCTCCCTACTCCTTCGCTTTGTAAAGACTCTTTATCGCCAACTATACTTGGATTGTCGTAGCCGCGCGGAGAGGCTAATCGCCATAGCCAGGCCAGCGCTGGTGGCAAAATATGCAACATCCCTAAAATTCCATAACTAGGGTTTTCTTTAGTACAAGGTGGAGTTCTCACGCCAAAGCTTCTCACATCCACGGCCACATCACCGTCAACGATATTGGGCACAACACTGCGGGGCAAAATAACCCGCGGATTAGGACATAGTTTTCCATCTTTGTCTTCTACATGCTCCCAAATTAAAGCACGAGAACTAGGCACAGCATCGATATTAAGAAATAACAAGGGTGCCGGTGGATCTATGGTCAACCCTTCCAGCATGGGATCAGTCCCGTACTTATTAATATGATCAACACGGACAAACCAAGAGTTCTCAGCATCCAACAAGCGCAGTTTTTTTTCGCCACCACGCTGTGACTTTAGACACAATGCCATATCATCGGCCACCGGCTGCAATTCGCAACCACGAGGCAAGGTTAAAAAGCGCTGCTCACCGCTACTTAAGTTAGTCCCTAACAGCAATCGACCATCGCTTTGACGATGCGGATACTGCAGCATCTCACTTTTCCCTCCGCCGCTGGCCCCTTCATGCATGATAATAGTATCGTTATCATACGGTGTGATCACTCTTACCGTAGAGCAATGCGCTGTGATCCAGCCCTCAGCCTCACCTTGATGAAGCAACATACCATAAACGCCTTTCTTCGCACTTGGGCCAGGATATAAATTATAACTAAAAAGTTCATGAATATCTTGCTGGCGGTTATGTACGACAATTTGTTTTCCGCTAAAATGCGAATGGCGAAATGTCGGCGCCACATAAACAAATGCCGATGGCGAAAAGCCTTTGCTCACTTTATCTAAAGGTAAAATTCCCTGCAGCATAGCTAAAGCCAAAGCAAAGAATGCCGCATTACTCGGGCAAATAGCAATGGCCGGAACAGCTTTAGGCTCAGTGCCGGCAACAAAACCAAAAACCAATAAATCCTGCTCTTTTAACCAAGCAAAGGTTTCTTCACGCAAAGCGTTAAAGGGTTTACCATAGCGCACAGCATATCTTTCTTGATCAGTGGGAAGATCATCACCAATAAGCATACACTCCGGATCACGTCGCCGCATATAAGGTTCGATATAGTTAACGGCAATACCATTTTTGACTTGGCAAACTTCCGCCTCAACTACCTCTCCCTGTCCGGGCACATTATAGCTTACCTTGTGCCAGCCGCTTTGCTCATCACGCAAAGCCAGCTTTAGTAACTCTTCCACCGAGTCAACCAATGAAACAGATTTCCCTGAAGTAAGAACTGATTGAATATCCTCAGGTAAACTTTTGATAAACGTTAAATCTTTAATTTCGCGCATAATTCAAATTTCCAAATCGTGTTAAGTAAGCGTAGAATAAAACAGGCGCTACCCCTTAAGCAACGACATAGTCCAATCCCAATAGACAAAATTATCGACAATAGTAATGCGACAACTCGGCTAAAGGATTCCAAATCAATGTAATATCTTTGCCCCCGGGCTTTTAGGGGGAATTGATCCCTATTTACTGCATTTATGCACAGGGCATTCCTAGGAAGTTTGCTGAATGGAAAAATGCAGTAGCCATATCCATTAACGAAATTATATAAATCGAAATACAAAAATCATTACCGCGTTATAATTAGCCGACGCTTTTAAAAGACCGATATGCGACAAAAACCTTTCCAAGCTGACAATTTCTTAAAAGCAAATTCATATCAGCTTCTCGCCTTAATCACTATAAACATAATTTGGTTTCTCCGTTGCCGGGATCGTTTAATCGTTGCCGATTTCTGGGCTGAAGATGGTACTGTATTTTTTCAACAAGCCATAGAAAAGGGTTGGCAGTCCTTATTTTCTTCGTACGGCGGATATTATCATCTTCTTCCACGTCTAATTGCTTTTGGCGCAAGCTATTTGCCTTTTACATTAGCTGTCTATTTAATCCCTTTTCTGGCTTTTATCTTCGCCGGCTACGTATTCTCTTTATTACTACATAAAGATTACAATCAAATTGCACCAGATTTTTTCACGCGCTTTTGTTTATGTATCCTGCTAACGCTTACGCCGGGGTTAGGAGAGATTGCTTGTAATATTACCGGCCTTCATTGGATCTGTTGGGTCTATTTAGCTTTGATTTCTGTGCGCAACATTGATGCCTCCACCAGCTATGCAAAGTTATTTTTAATTCTTGTTTGTGTTCTAACCGAAGGTGCCACCATATTACTTTTGCCTGTTTTTATCTACCGCTTTTATTTAACGGTTCAAACCCCTCAGGCAAAAACAGAATGCACAAAACTCGCCCTAATCATTCTTAGTATCAGCGCAAGCTCTTTACTAAATTATCTTCATCGCATCCCCGAAACCAACCTTAATACCGAATTAGGTTATTTAAGCTTAATCTGGTTAAAAGCTTCCACCTCGGGGCTTTTCTTCGAAACCTGGATTAAGGATATTATTTACCAAATTTCATCCTTAGCTGTTCTATTTATCACCCTCGCCTGCTGGTTACTTGTCGTGCGAAGTGCCGCAATTTGCGCCACCGCAGAAAGCAAACTTTTTACAATGCTCGCGCTCTGCGCATCTTTCTGGCCACTATTTATAACAATGGCCAGAAACAAGGCCGGATATCTTTTCATGTATCACCTTCCCTGGCCGCAATGGGAAGATTTTCGTTATGCTTTTATTCTTCCGGCAATAAGTCCATTGATTTTAGCTACGATTGCTCGCCTCATATTGGGGAAAAACCGCAAGCTTTATATGGTCAGCATATTTATACTTATGATTATCGCTTCGTATAGAGCTACAGACCGCTTTAACATAAAAGCCTACTCTTCCGACCCGCAGTGGCGATATTACAGTGATCAAGTTAATGCGCTTTTAAGTAATAATACTACAGGTCAAATCCAAATCCCCATTAGCCCTTCAGGCTGGAGCATGGACTTATCTAATAAGGCAAACTAAGGTAACTACCCGGGGATTCCTAACTGCTTAAAAAAACGCTAATTAATGCAAAATTTTCACCGTTTGATTTTTAGAGGAAATCACTTCCCCTATACAATAAGCTTTAAAGCCTCTAGTTTTAAGATGAGCTATTATTTTTTGAGTATCTACGTTGTTTACGATGACAACATAACCAATACCCATATTAAATACTCGAAATAGCTCCTCGGCGGCCAGATCGCCAAGTTCAGCCAAAATAGCAAAGATGGGGGGAATTTTCCAAGCGTGGGAATTTATTATTAAGCCCTTTCCCTTAGGAAGAATACGCACGATATTTTCCTTTAGTCCCCCGCCTGTAATATGCGCCATACCGAATATTTTAAATCGCTTAATTAGCTCGCCTACTATATCACTATATATAATTGTTGGAGTTAGCAGCTCCTCACCGAGAGTTCTTTTAAGCCCAAAGTGTTTTAGTTTTAAATCAAGATTAAAGTTCTCTATTAAGATTTTACGCACCAAAGAAAACCCATTGCTATGTAGGCCGCTGGACTCAATGCCCACTAGCTGCATACCAACTTTAACCTGCTGCCCACTAATAATAGACTTTTCATCGACACACCCAACAACAAAACCACCCAAATCATATTCTCCCTTTTCATAGAATCCGGGCATCTCAGCAGTCTCGCCACCGACCAGTGATAAGCCGTGTTTTTTACAGGCCTTAGCAATGCCGTTAATCACTGAGCTAGCGACTTTTGTATCTAATTTTCCGCAAGCAAAGTAATCAAGAAAAGCTAGTGGTGTTGCACCATACACGGCTATATCGTTTACGCTCATAGCAACAAGATCTTGCCCAATCGTATCATGTTTTCCGAGCATCTGAGCGATTTTTAGTTTAGAGCCCACCCCATCTGTGGATGTAACAATAACCGGCTTTTTAAATTTCTTAAGATCTATACGCATCAAGCTGGCAAAACCGCCCAGCGGATTTAATATCTGTTTAGAAAATGAAGCCTTAACCGCCGGAGAAATATTTTTTACAAGACGATTACCCGCGTCAATATTCACGCCGGCTATTTTGTAACTCATTTTAGCCATATAATTTCCTTTTTAAGGAGAGTATGCGAAGATAAGAGGAATAGTCGCCGCAAAAGTTGTCTCAATAATGTCAGAGTCTAAACTGTTTGTTAATATTATACAAACGAAACCTTTGTCTAGTGTGTAAATTATACTGATCTTAAAATCAGCTGACAGTGCCGTTATACGTCCAAAATTTCCATCACTGAGTAGCTTTTCGGGGCAATTCGCCAGCCACAAAAGCGATTCGTTGCTCCAAAAAAGGAGCAATCTTGGCAAAAGCTTCCTCCAGATTAGCTTGAGCCATTTCACTTAACCCTTCTTTCATTTCAAAGCTGTAACCCTTGATATGCAACAAATATGCTTTGGGTGTGTGACCATCAATCTCTTGGCATAAATGCAGAATAAAAGCGGGGCTCACCGCATGCATGGTAAACTCAACCTTACCTGAAGGTTCTAATGGCACTATCTCACATGTTTCGATTTCAGCGACGGAAGCATCGCAAAAATTTACGGTTCGTCACCAGAAAGAGTGGGTGACCTGAGGTTCGGGTAAAGCGCCAAGTTGGTGAAATAAGGCGATTTGCATGGCGTTGAATGTGCGAAATCCATAGGCTTTTTTTAGAGTTACTTTAGCTTTGTTGTTAAAACCTTCAACGATTCCGGAAGAGAATAGCTTTTTAGCTCTGAACCAATTAAGAATTAGTGGCTGATGTAGTCTCATCTGTCGAGCCATGCGTTTCATAGGTTCAATCCTTGAACGCATAACTTTAGTGGTCCAGGCATTTAGGAACTTGTCAGCCCAAACGGGCGATGAGTATTCCCAGAAATATCTAAATTCTTCTTTGAGTAGATATGCTCTAACAGATCTGAGGTTAACCTTAACTTAAGAAGTTCCTTAAGTTTTGCGCCTTGCTTGTTCGTCAAATTCTCAGGTTTCTTTAGCAGGCACCAGCGGGAAGATTTTAGTTCTTCGTATCTGTGAGGCTTAAGAGCTTTAACTTCAGCGGCTCGCACCTCATATCCCGCAACATTTTTCAATGCATCCGCTAATAGGTTTGATACCTTGTCCTATCAAGCAGATAATAAAAGGGGGGCATACCATTTCATCGTCGTGTAGGCATCACCCGGCCGATCTGAGCCTTGATTGGCAAATTGATTTTGCAGAAATGCTTTCTTACATGAGTGCTGCAACTAATTACGGATTTATGGCCGTCGCCGGTGCCATAGCAGGGAACAGAGATTTATATAAATATAATTGTTTAATACCTGCCATTAAAGATCCTTCGAATCCAAAGAATTACAATTCTTATGGATGACCAAAGGCAAGCTATATTTTAACAGAAAATAGTGGTGATGTGAGTAAGGTAATTTGTCCTGTATCGATATATGATGTAAACAAAAACTCGCTCCTAGATTCTCAAGATATGACTGTTGCTTTTCATACACCAAAGCTACTATCACAAATGGCAACCAACACATCCAGTTCCGCAAGGACTTACGGCTGTACTGGAAATGCTAATGGCATGCCTTGGTCATTAACTAGTTCAAATAAATCCTGTAATCCAGCAACTATTGATCAAAATAAGGACTTTATCATCAGGCTCGAGAGAGATGGCATCTTATTACGAGCTAGCATCAACTACTCACTTTGATGTATTAAAATAGAGAGATTGATTCTAAAGCCTACGAAACTTAGCTGCCAACCTGACAATGACTAATTTGGTGGTTATAAGCTAGGAAATTAATTAAAACTATAGAATGGGCGATTTATGTCGCTCGTCTTAATCTTCTCAACCTACTCCTCTTAAAATTCCAACCTATAACGCTTAAATATCGCTACTAAGCTTTGAGTAGCGCAGCAAACTCTTCCTCTTCAACTATCCTAACGCCCTGATCTTGGGCTTTCTTGAGCTTAGACCCGGCATTTTCTCCGGCTACAAGCATAGTTGTGCTTTTGGAAACCGATGATGTGATTTTGCCGCCGCGCTTTTCTATTTCAGCATGCGCTTGACCGCGGCTCAGGGTGGATAAAGTTCCGGTGACAACTACGATTTGCCCCGCGAACACTCCGCCGACTATATCTTCTGCCGTATTTTCTTGCACCATGACCCCATTAGCGAGCAAACCTTCAATGGTTTTCTTCTCTACAGGGTCATTGATAAAATCGACAATGCTCTGCGCAACCACGGGACCGACATCAGGCACTTGCTGTAAATCCTCAAGGCTTGCTGCCAAAAACTTATCCAACGACTTATATTGCTTGGCGAAAACTTTTGCTGTCTGCTCACCGACATGTCTAATACCTAAAGAATAAATAAAACGGGCTAGCTCCGGGTTTCGTGCGTTGTCGATTGCCGTAATTACATTAGCCGCTGATTTCTCGCCCATTCTTTCAAGCTCTGCGAGCTTTTCAACTTGCAAAGCGAAGATATCCTGAAGCGAAGAAATCATTCCTATATCCAAAAGCTTTACCAAGAGCTTTTCGCCCAAAGATTCAATATCCATTGCTTTTCGCGATACAAAATGAATTAAGCGCTCACTGATTTTCGCCGGACAATGCGGATTAGAGCAACGAAGCGCTACATTAGCATCATTTTCTTTAGTGGCCGGGCTTGAGCAAACAGGACACGAGTCGGGCAATTGATATGGCTTTTCTTTACCACTGCGCTTTTCTTTTACCACGCCGACTACAGCCGGAATCACGTCTCCTTGGCGGCGCACAATGACAGTATCGCCTATGCGAATATCTTTCCTGTTGATTTCTTCCTGATTGTGTAAAGTCGCGCGCTTAACTATCACGCCGCCGATATTCACCGGCTCCAGTTCTGCCACCGGGGTAAGCGCTCCGCTTCTTCCCACTTGCACTGTGATATCAAGCAGCTTGGTATATTCTTCGCGCGGTGGAAATTTAAGCGCCACTGCCCATCGCGGCGTGCGCGCGCGCATACCCAGCTGTTCTTGCAAGTCCAGCCGATTAACTTTGATCACTATGCCGTCTATTTCAAAGGGCAAATAATCGCGCTCAATAATCATGCGCTCATAGTAGCTGGCAATTTCATCAACGCTTTTTGTAACAAATAAGGTCTCCTGCGTCTTAAATCCCAGCTCTTTTAATAGCTTTCTCCCCTCTTCTTCGGTGCGGATATTTAAACCTTCGGTACTAGCGACAGCATAGGCATAGAAGTCCAAAGGACGCGTCGCTGTCACCTCCGGATCTAATTGCCTTAGACTTCCGGCAGCAGCATTGCGGGGATTAGCGAAGACCTTTTCCTCTGCTGCTAACCTTTGCTCATTTAGCTTTTCGAAATTAGCTATTTCCATAATCACTTCACCGCGCACCTCGAAAATCTCAGGGACTTGCGTCAAAAGATTCTGGGTTAAGCACTGCGGAACCGACTTAATCGTGCAAAAATTATCTGTGACATTTTCTCCGATAATACCGTCCCCTCTGGTTGAAGCTACTTCCAGCTGAGCATTATGATAAACAATCTCCGTAGCTAAACCATCGAACTTATATTCAACCACATACTCTAAGTTATTAGCCGCCGCGCCTAGTAACTTCTGCACACGCCCAACAAAATCACTAAACTCCCCCATATCCAAAGCATTTGCCAAAGAGAGCATGGGAATTCTATGTTTCACCTCAGAAAATACTTCATTCTTTTTTGCACCAACTTTCTGCGTGGGCGAGGAATCTAAACACAGTTCAGGATGCTCTTTTTCCAGGGCTTGTAATTCTCTAAACAGCTTATCGTATTGAGCATCGGAAAGCGTAGGATTATCTTCTACATAGTAGCGGCGATTGGCCTTTTCGATTTGAGCAATCAACTCAGCAATGCGCTCTTTAATTTTCGTTTCGTCGCCTGTAACCATAATTATTCTTAAATTAAGCCAAACTTTTTCCAGGCCTCACTTAGACGCTGATTAACCGCATCCCAGCAATACTCGCTCTTTACATAAGCCTGACCTTTTTTGCCCATTTCACGACAGAGCGATTCGTTTTGCTCGAGCTGAGAAATAATATTTTCAAATTCTTCAAAACAACCAAAGTGGAAACCACCTTCCGATCGCAGCACATGGTCCTTGGTGACGGCGCAGAGCGAATGCACCAGCACAGCTGTGTTTCGAAGCCAAGCTTCCATAATAACAATAGAGAAAGACTCATTAAGCGACGGCTGACATAACAAGGACGCGTGTTCCATTAGCGCCTGCTTATCTTCTTCACTAACAAATCCTAAATCATAAACATGCGGGGGTAGTTCCTTTAGAAAGCTAATTTCCCCGGCGCCGATAAGCACTAAACTGGTCTTACATTGTTCACATTTGGCGCGATAGCGAGCAAAGTATTCGATTAATAAATCGAGCTTTTTCCCCTCTTCCTTGCGCCCCGAATAAATTAGATAGGGTTTCTCGATACCCGGGAAAGTCGCTTTTAGATCTGCCCAGGACTTGGCTTGCGGTAAATCGAAACGCTCATCAAAACTCATACCCACAACTGCCGATTTTTCACTAAAACACGGAAGCTGATAAATCTCATTGGCTAAAACCATTTCCGGCGCTGAGTTAAAGATTAAGCCCCTTACCTTTTCAAATAAGAAGCGAAAACATTGTAGGTAGGCATAGCGCTCACGATGTAAGCAAGGGAGCAATACTGAGCGTTGTGGGTGAATTAGCGCTCCCCAAAAACTTGTAGCAAATAAATAAGGCCCAAAAAGCAGCGCCGAAAATTCCTGCCCGTGCTCAAGAATGTGTTGATATAACGACTTGGAGTTGACGCTATTTTCCAGCCACTCCATTTGTTCTGTGGGGCTAAGCACTTTGCCACCGGCTAAATCCAGCTCATGGCGAATAAAAATATCCAAGTTACGTTCATCTACCAAAAAGCGCCTTACTGTAATGCCATCTATTTCAATTACACCGGGCTGGTGAAAGTTGGCCCATGTTCGGTGATCTTTGGCGCAGGTAGTCCAAACTTCAATGCGCGGCGCATGAGTCTCTAGCTTTAAGTTATCAACCAGTGACTTAATTAAGGTCTCAGCCCCACCACCGACATCGCGGCCGTAGCGTGGCACGATGACAGCTATATTCTCAATGTGCTGAACACTTGGCTTATTGTCCTGATTTTGTAATTTGTCCATGAAAGCTAGCTTACAGATTTAAGCATTGCGTTGATAGGGTCTTTCCTATCAGGCTCAAATAAATCCTTATATTGATTCTCTACTTGAGCAAGCGCTTCTACCTTAGCTTTATATTGCTTGGCAAGTCCACCAGCCAACTGGTTACTGATTGCCAAAAAACTCTCTTTAAATGCCCTGCCGCTCATACCCGGCCTAACTGCTAACCTATCTTTTTTGCCACAATCTAACTGCTGACTAATGGCGCTAGCTAATGCCACGTCCTCGCCATGACCAGCAGCTATCCTAAGCACCATTGGGCCAAAGATCTCCAAATTAATTTCCGGCGATGAAACAATTGTGCTTATGCCATTTTCCAAAGATAACCGGGCGGCCAAACTAAGTCCATGGTATGGATTAAACTCATTGGCCACAAACAAATCACAGATATAAACTAACTGCGCTAATGCTCGGGCGTCATTATATGTAACTAAATAAATATCGTTTTGCTCTATGCTTAAAGCCAGTTCCGTAAGACCCCTTCTCGCTTGCTCTGCATTTTCCTCATTACAGATCAAAAGCAAATTAAAGCGCTTACTCTCAGTGCTTTCAATAAGCATTTTGCACGCTGACAGCATAATCGGATAACGGCTGCGTTGCTGCTCGCTGTAGTGAAAACCTACAACAGGCAAAGTGGAATCAAGAGACAGATGATCCAAAAGCCCTTTGATGGAATCATCTGTTATCTTATCTATAGGATGAGGAAAGGATAGCTTGGTCTGCATTAATGAAGTTTTTTGCTCGGAGGGTAAAAATATGTCCGAACAATATACAAGAACCCCCTGCGCCAATTGACTAGTGATCAGCATCGGGAAGGCCGTATGTAACGCCGTCAGCGGTGCCCTACGCACTAAATAGTCACCAACTAAGGGCGCATGAGCGCCATGCAATGCTGCAAGCTCATCGTTGAGCTCAACGCCCGTAGTAATATGAGAGAATCTGCTTTCAATAATCCTGGATACAGAAATGTCATGACAAAACACAAATCCGGGGAAAATGTTTGCTGATCGCAAGCAAAAATCGCATTGCTGATCATCTTCTAACTGATAACAAAACAAATCAAAGTGCTGCCGGGCATTTATCTCAGCAGCGCGCAAGTAATGATAGATTGGCAAATCATACTCATAGCGCAGATCATCACAGTGGCGCCAATCATCATCATTTATAAATAAGGTTATCTCGCACCTCTCGGCCATTTCCCTAATAAAACGGCGACTAAACTCTGTGCTCACTAAGCAAGGCACAGAGCCCAGCGGAGAAAACCAAGCCATTTTTTTCATATCAAGTTTTTCCCAATCTCATTGTTGGCTTAACTATGCCTCAAAGCTCACAGCTTGCCAATAATTTTGCTACCGGATGGGAAATGGCGCCCGCGGCAATTTTTGGGCACACGCGGTGCCTGAACACAAATCCATCAAATGCGTTACTTTAGGGCAGCACGCGTCAGCGCGATCGGCCTACAAAATATTGCTGCCGCACTGGGTGCGCATGACAGCAGTATTGCCTTGGCGATGCTTCGCAATTCGTAGGGGCGACCGGCGCTATCGCGCCCACCCGTTGGTGATTTTCAAATTCTAAGATATATATGCGATTTTTTATTTTTTGAGGTTTTCTATAGCCCCGACTGATTTTTTTAGGTTTATTGATTAACCGCAAGAAGCGTTTTGGCAAGTATCGAATCCAGATCACTATGAGCTGCTAAAGCTTTATCGGCAGCATTGCTGCGAATGTCTGCAGCCAGAGCGTCAGCTAACAAATCTATACTACCATTAGCAAGTAACCCCTCGGCAGCCTTTCTAAAAGCATTTTCCCCGGCAACTGCAAATCTGCTAGCCCCGCCAAGCTCCCCCATAATCGTATCCAGACCATAGCTGTCCGCACTTATTTCTTTCTTTAAAGCCGTAATATATTCCAGCGCACGCTCAGCATTATCTTTGGTACTGACATGCAGGCTGGAAATATCGAGACTTGTTCCGTCCTGAGTAGTAATTCTTTCTTCTCCTAGATATTGATCGGATCCTCCGATGCACCCCATCGCCTCAGTCACTGCCGAAGATGTGCCAAAATCTATTCCCGAATCGCTCAATATCTCTTGCAAATCGGTAAGATCTTTCGGATCTAGCTCCGAATCCTCACTCACATCTTTTTCCATTGTGCGCTGATATACTCTTATCAAATTACGAAATGATGATTCTATTGCCACGCGCTCATTATCTGATAGTTGCGAATCTGAAGCCTGCGAGGCGAGAGTTGACAGCTCTTCTAAATAAGCTTGAGCTTCCTGTAGTTGATATTGAGTGGAGCTAATGGCTGCGTAACCTGCGGCCATGCGTTTATAAGAACTTGTAAATGTATCAGCCGCGTAGTTCATCGCGTTACTTACACCAAGCTGATCGCTATCAAAACTAGCACCGGCGCCAACACCACTGATCGAGGAACCACCTTTACCCGATGCCGGATAGGCCTCAAGCATAGATTTTATCCAAGCAGTATTAATTTGGTGTATTAACGACATCGTAAATCCTTTTACGTTCGCGCTAGCTATGAAAGCCTGGTAGTTTTTATTAAGAAATCAGTTGGCTTTAGCAAAACACTTCCCTGTCTACTCTGTAATATCGGCAACTTACGGCAATTACTTTAGGCTTATTTAAGGGAAGTTTAGTTATGGAAATTTGATATCTTAGGCTCAATCTCGTCGCGGGCGCCATCGTTGACGGCATCGGGAAGTAGCCCTAAATTGGCTACTTTTCGTTTTTTAGAATGCTCTCTAAAGTAGCGGTCGAGTACTTCATCGTCGTCTCCGAAACGATAAAAAACTAGATATACTATTAACCCGCCAAGAGATAAGCCGATTAATAACATGAAGCCAAGAGTGCCCAATGATAACAGTTGATCTTCGGGGCTCGTAACATCCAACTGCTTTTCCAGTCTCTCAATAGCCATCATTAACATACCCTGACCGGAAATATTCTCGGCTAAGCGCACTGATGCTTGGTGATACAGGCGGGCATGAACTGTGTCCGTCGCATTTAAAGCATCAATACCGACAATTACATAAAACTGAGCCATAGCTTTGCGCAGCTCGGTATTGGTAGCGGCCATCATTTCAAAATTATCCATTAGTGCGTGATCGCTGGCAATTTTTAAGCGTAGGCTGGGAGATGCCTCCTTAGCCACGCGCACGATCATTTCTAAAACTTTTTTCGGTAAATAAGGACCACAATATTGCGGGGAAAGGGAACGTACCAATTTTAGAGCACTTTTTGGCTTGCTCGGGACGTTTTGGATAAATTCTTCAGTAAGCCGACACTTCTCCTGCTCTAAGATTTTTAAAAATACATAATCATTAAGAATGCCCAGGTTGTAAACTTCAGCCAAAGACAGCTCCGGGTAAAGATGATGGGACAATTCAAACTGGCTCACTATTGTTGCTAAGTAGCGCCCGGCATCAAAGTCTTTTCCTTGAGAAATTGTTGTCTTCGCTCCGCTTAACAAAAAAGCGGCCGTATCTAAAAATATTCCGAGTGGCTGGTTAACTGTGCGTATATTCTCGACATAACGCGCAGCCTCAGACATATTACCGCCACCTATCGCTAACGAGCTCGCCCAGGAATTCCAATCATTAGCCGTGAATTTTTTGACCATCGTATCGAGTGCGAGTTGTTTGAGAACAGCAATATTATCCTGATACACCTTATCCTTGCTGACCGTCTCGATATTTAAGATTTGTAAACTTTCCGCCGAGCCGGCTTTGAGCGCCTCATGGTATAGTGCCAACCTCTCTTCGGGGGTAGTTAACGAAACCGCCGTAGAAGCCGATTTAGTAAACTCCTTGGCATCAGCAAGATTTACTTTCACCGCTCGCAACGATGAGTTTTGATTTGTTAAAAAATAAACGGGAATAGAGAGGGCAAACCCTAGCCAAAAAACCCCTATGCCAACCAAAGCCTTATGCATCAGTGCCCGCATTATTTTAAAAAAACTTCTCACTGCTTAAAAATGGTTACTGCTAAAACAACTCGGAAAGGAAGTATCTTATACGAAGTCACCAGCTAAATTCTAGTAGGTGGCTACATATATTATCGCACTCTTTTTGTCAACTTTCCGCCCATTTACACATGCCCAATCCTACCTTATCGAAAAAGGTACCGGGTGCTATTCAAGCACAACCAAGGCTCTCAGAGAACGTGTTATATAAATTAATTCAGGTAGTTAAGGCACAGAGGAGAAAATACCGGGTGTTAGTCTGGGGATGGATCAAATAAAATGGGGGCTGCAACTTTTGATACAGCCCCCAATAGCAACAGTTACTTTAAAGATTAATTAAAGTACTGCATCCTTCAATGCCTTTAGCGGAGTAAAGCGCACTTTACGACGTGCCGGAATCCTTATCTCCTCGCCAGTCATCGGGTTACGGCCCATACGAGCTTTGCTGGTACGAACTTGAATTTTCCCTAATCCCGGAAGCATCAGTTTATAACCCTTTTTCAAAGCGGTCTGAATCATGCTGGTGAAGCCTTCGTAATATGCCTTGGCTTCAGCCTTAGTGTGAAAACCACATGATCCCTGTAAGCACTGAAACAACTCACTCTGAGTGAACTGCTTTGTAGCGCCATTCTTAGGAGTAACAATAACTGGCCGACTAGGTGGCATTGGTACCGGTTTCTTAGGAGCGGCTTTTACAACAACAGTCTTTTTTGCAACTACTTTTTTTTTTGCTGGAGCTTTCTTAGTAGCTTTCTTTGTTTGCGCTTTTTTAGCGGCTTTTTTTGCTTTCTTAATAGCCACGGAATCACCTCATTATATTAAGTGAGCCGCATTCTTTATGCTGCACTCACAGTTTACCAAACAAAGCGTCGCCGGAACTCAGATTGTATCAGCAATCCACCTCCCCGCCTACGCTTCCACTTTCGACCAAAAACATTTTTAGTTTTTGTTTTCCACAGGCTTCTTGATCAGCAGCAGATCAAAAACTGTTCTCCCTATGACCTCACCGTGAAAGATCTACGTTTCGTACCCATTTTTCAGACCTCAAAACGCAATCGTCGCTGTTCTAGTTTGTTTTTCTTAATCTGTAAAGAATCTTTTTCGTGAGCAAAAAGTTTTTTCTAAACAATCCTTTTTGCCGACAAAATAGCACTGGACTGTAAATGGCTGTAAAAATATTGGTCAGCCCAAAATCAGCGGCATATACTTTGCAATAGCCCTTCGTAAGCAGTAGTCACGACGTCCCAGTCATAAACACTTCGGGCACGCGCAGCCGCCAGTTTCCTGAACTTCTTAATTTCCTCTGATTTTTCCAGCAAATATCGAAGTTGCTCACACAAATGACCTGCATCATTCTTATTGTAAAACACGCCGGTATCGGCCAAGACTTCATAATGCTCAGGCGTGCCGTTAGCTACAATGCAATTCCCATAACCCATGCTTTCAACTAAAGCCGGATGTGTGCCACCCACTTCTGTAGCCTGTAAGTAAACTCTGGCTCCTATTTGTAAGGCACTATAGGCAGCTCCGAAGTGCGCCCCGACAAATGACACTCCGGAGCCCGCCATTTGTCTTATTTTTGCCTTGTATTGATCGGCATAAGGCGCATCGCCAACAATTATTAAAGGATAATTTTTCATCCTTTCCGGCAGCCTATTATAGGCTTCAATTACTACATGTGCATTGTTCTCCGGCTCTAAGCGACTTAAATAAAGCAAATACTCGTTAGGCTTAATCCCCAGCTTCTCGTAAACACTAAAGGCAGCATTTTCGCTGATCCCCGAATACAAATCATTTAGTTTATCATCAACAAATTTATCGCAACTTCGATCACAACCATACGGGATAACAGTCGAGGAACTGTTATAATTCTCTTGATAATAGTCAGCTATTACCTGTGCATCCGAAATAACAGCTGAAGCAAACCATACTGAGCATTGCTCACCTATCCGATACCAAAGCTTACCCAGGCTATTCCATTTTGCACGTAGTCTTTCAATCCCATCAACGTTTACCGCCACAGGAATGCCAAAAAGTCGCGGCAGCCATAAAAAAGCACTATTGGCCGCATTACAAACAAGCACAACATCGGTTTGCCTACGAAGCACAACGTCAATAAGGCTTAGCAAAGTATGAATTGGAGTTTCTAAATATTTCGATTTAGGCGCTGGAATCAGGCGAATTTTAGCGCCCTTATAAGTCGATTGATCGTATTTAATAACGTGCTTTCTACCGTAGACTGTCACCTCATGGCCGCGTTTAACTAGTCTCTCCGATACCTGTTCCGCAAATGTTTCAAACCCACCATAACAGGCGGGAATTCCCCTTGTTCCACATAAAGCTATTCTCAGTTTACTCATGAATAATTCCGATTAATTCCTCGTATTCTAATATCAAAACCGAGTTTATTCTCAGCCGAGCATTGCGGTGTTTTGGTTTGTGAAAACTATTGCAATTCTGTAAACATTTCAAAGAATCAATGCTCATCGGCGGCGTCTATACGCTAGTTTGAGTGTTACGTAAACGTTTTAGACAATTCAGATATCAATAAAGGAAAACTCTATGTTAAAAAATCTTGGATTAAATTCTCTTCTTCTTGGCCTGCTGGCTTTCAACTATGCAGGACCGGCTCAAGCCGCTGATGCCGACTTTGCTAAGCAAATGGATACTTATCTGGCCAACGAAGCAAATGTCGAAAAGATCGGCAATGCTTTGGAGCGTTATTTCATGAAAAAACAACAGCAACAGCAAGAGGCTCAAGCCAAATCTGAAGAAGCAGAGATGGATGCGCAGTTTGAAAATCCGGTAAAAGTTGAAATCGGTTCTGCTCCGATTAAAGGCAAAGCCGACGCCGCTATTACCGTTGTGGAATTTTCCGATTTTCAATGCCCTTATTGCCGTCGTGGAGCAGGCGTAATGGAAGAAATTCTGAAAGCATACCCGAACGATGTTAAAGTTGCTTTCATGAATTACCCTCTACCTTTCCATGACAAAGCCGAGGGTGCAGCTATCGCCGCGTTAGCTGCTCATCAGCAGGGCAAGTTCTGGGAAATGCATGATCAGCTTTTTGCCAACCAACAAACTTTGGGTGATGAAACCTACATCAAGCTCGCCGAGCAGTTAAAACTTGATGTTGCTAAGTTTAAGGCTGACCTGAAGAGCGAAAAGTTAGCAAAACAAGTTAAAGATGAAGCAGAAATAGCAACCAAGCTTGGCGTTCAAGGAACCCCCGGCTATTTTGTTAATGGCGTTCAGGTTCGTGGCGCTCGTCCGCTACCCTACTTTAAGAGCATCATTGATAAATGGCTAGCTAAGTCAGCTAAGAAATAATTGCTAACATTTCTTAAATAAAAACGGCGGTGACCCCGCCGTTTTTTTTGGACTTTAAACAAGAAACTATGAAACAAATTCTAAAATCGCAAAAACTCGAAAATGTGGTATATGACATACGTGGGCCTATCCTGAAGGAAGCACAAAAACTAGAGCAGGAAGGTTATAAGATTCTTAAAATGAATATCGGCAACCCCGCACCTTTCGGCTTTGAAGCGCCGGAAGAAGTCATTCACGATATGATACTTAACCTGCCCAATGCCCAAGGCTATAGCGACTCCAAAGGAATATTTCCCGCCCGCAAAGCAATCATGCAATACTACCAGTCCAAGGGCATCATGGACGTGGAGATAGAAGATATTTTTCTCGGCAACGGCGTTAGTGAGCTAATCTGCATAGCCATGCAAGCGCTCTTAAACAGCGGCGACGAAATGCTTATTCCCTCCCCTGATTATCCGCTCTGGACAGCTGCCGTAACTCTATCCGGCGGAAAACCGGTTCACTATATGTGCGATGAAGCTTCCGACTGGCAGCCCGACATAAATGATATTCGCTCGAAGATCACGGACAAAACCAAGGGCATTGTTGTTATTAACCCCAATAACCCCACGGGCGCCGTTTACTGCAAAGAAATTCTCGAGCAAATTGTAAAACTAGCTGTCGAAAAAGAGTTAATAATTTTTGCTGATGAGATTTACGAGAAAATAATTTACGATGACGCCCGGCATGTAAATATGGCCGCCCTTACCGACGAAGCTCTGATTGTAACTTTTAATGGCCTCTCCAAAGCTTATCGTGCTGCCGGTTATCGTAGTGGCTGGATGATGTTTAATGGCAAAAAAAGCATAGCCACGGACTTCATCGAAGGCGTGGCGCTTCTGGCCTCAATGCGCTTATGCTCAAATGTACCAGCACAATATGCCATTCAAACCTCCCTCGGCGGCTATCAGAGCATCAACGATTTAATTATCCCCGGGGGCAGATTATACGAACAACGCAATTATTTATACGAAAGAATTGTAAGCATCCCCGGTATCAGCTGCGTTAAGCCCCGCGGTGCCATGTATATGTTCCCCAAAATCGACACGGCGCGTTTTAACATCTCTAATGACCAACAGTTTGTGCTCGATTTTCTCAGACAAGAGCATGTCCTCATTGTCGGCGGCAGTGGTTTCAACTGGTCTAGCTGCGATCATTTTCGCCTAGTATTCTTACCGCCAGTTGATTATTTACAAAAAGTAATCGAGCGATTTGAAAGATTTTTAACTGATTATCGACAGCAATAACCCTTAAGGAGGGTAGCATGAACGAGCAGACACAATCCTATTCTCATCCCGATCTAGCAGTAAGACATAGCTACCCAGTAATCTTCAAAGAGGAAGGCTTCATGGCAGCATTTAATCTCTGTATGAAGACCCTGCCATACATGCTCATGCGAATCGGGGCTTATCTGGCTTTTACCATAGCTGCTGTTATCTGGGCGGCACTCTGTTTTGGCATAGCTTATCTGTTTTCCGGAAAAGACGACAAAGGCGGTGGCGGTGTTATTTTCTTCATCATTGCTATTGGCGCACCGGCCGGAATTTTTTACTGGCTAAAGCAATATGTTCTTTACATGCTTAAAGCCGGTCATGTCGCCGTGCTGACAAAGCTAATCACTGTCGGTGAGCTACCAGCCGGGATTAATCAAGTCGAATACGGCAAAAAAATTGTCACTGAAAGATTTGCGCAAACCAATGTCATGTTTGCCCTAGATTCTATTGTCACGGGAGTTGCTCGCGCTTTCAACGGAACGTTGGACTGGATTAGCAATATTCTTCCTATCCCCGGCATGGATAGCATCATGAATGTTGTTCACAAAATAGTTGATAACGCCACAACTTTCATTGATGAGACAATTATGAGCTATACCCTCGCCCGTGGTGACGAAAATGTTTGGCGCTCTTCAGCTGACGGTCTTGTTTACTATGCGGCAAATGTTAAACCTATCCTCAAAACAGCCGTCACCGCCTTAGTTATCGAATATGTGATTACCGGCATTGTCTTTCTTATTGCCCTTATCCCCGCTTACATCATCTCGTGGATGTTACCCGGGGATTTATCAAGTTTTGCTTGGGTCATCGCTATCCCCATTACCGCCGGTGTCCGCGCCGCAATACTGCACCCAATATTCCTAGTAATGGTGGCGCTAACCTTTCATAAAAATGCTCAGAATCAGCCAATCAACCTCGACCTGGACCAAGTGCTAACCAAAGTTAGCGATAAATTCACCAAGCTAAAAGGCAAAATTATGGAAAGCGCCAAACCCGCACAAGAGCAGATTTCGTAAAACAACAAAGCGCGGTAATATTTTAAAAACATTACCGCGCCATCGGAGCATCTATTTTTGTTTTTAGATAACTATTTCAAGGCACTGCACTTATTTATTATTGTGCGTCTAAATTTTTTTGCAAATTGTTCAGCCTCGTCTATATTATATGCTTCACAAAGTTTCGCTCCCTCCTCTTCGGAATCCGCAGATATATCCTTTGGCTACCAGGCAACTAAGCCACCATTCGAATTTTTAAAATCTTAAAAAATTACACTTTTTGGTCCATAAGATGTATTTTTAGTAAGTTTCCCTGAGTATTGATAATAAACCTTTTTTAAACTCCCTGCCATTTAGGTAGCCACTATTCAATTGTGATGCATTTAGATACTCTATGTTACATTAGCCTGCCGTTGTCGGAAGATAAAACAGGAATGGATCTGGACTAGACATTACTTTAGGCACGAGTTTAATCTGGGGTGCCACAGGATAGCAACGATAATTACCCGGATGAGCATACGCCTAATTGATATTTGCACTAACTACTCCCAACAATGCTAACATAAATATTAATTTTTTCTTCATATAACCTCTAGTTAAATTAGATATAAAACCGTTCATTGCCAACGCAGCAACAAACACTCAAAGTATTTAACGCACCGTATTTACCGCACCTTTATGGCTAAACATAAATTTTGCGTATCATTTATAAAAGATTTTTTCCGATTTATAAGGTTAGGTATGTGAGCATCTGATTATATCGATTTTTTTTAGAGTTTTGCGGCCACGGCTGACAGACAGTGGTTAAGCCTCACACACATGTTTCCGAAGCACGTATTTAATGAATTCTAGTATTAGCTACCCATGTTGTAAGCGTTAGACAACAACGGACTCACCTACGCGTCACATGCCCGCGGCAGCTACTGGGTGCGCATGATAGTAGTGAAGCAAAGCGGAACGCTGACTTGTCAAAAATATGTAGCATCTCCTTATTTCGGCTCTACCGCACCCGGCGCTTACGCGGAATATTCTCAAGTAACGTATTTGATGGATTCGTGAATTTTGCTTATGACTGCCCGTTAGTATTCGTTGACGACTTATTAATATGTGAGGAAGCAGCTACTTACAACATATCAAGAGATAAAAATTTATATTTTTAAATAACCTGTAACCGTCGCGATTTTGAGCCGAATACGAGGCGCGGTGCGACATTAGAAGCACATCTAGCAGCTAACAATAATAAAGGAGCAACTGCATATTCCTTATTTAAAGACGAGTGGCGAGCACCAATTGAGGATCCTTATGCGACCCTCGTCGAAGGTTCTTAAAGCTAAGAACTCGCTATCTTCTCAGCAAGAACCGAAGCCATTCGGTAGTGTAGCGAACTACTCGCGGAGCAATTCAAGAGCCCAAAAGCGGCTCTCGACCCACGATGTCTGACAAAGTAGTCGGCCAAAAGCGTGAACGATTACGCCCGTTACGACAGTAACAGCTTCACCTGCGAAACAAGCATTTTCTTGGCTTGGGTTTTGGGACAAAACAAATCGGCACCGCTCATTAACAGATCAACTTCCCCAACATCGGCACCGGATGTAATCATGATAATAGGAATATTGGCATAATGTTTATGCAAACGAAGTTCTTCGATAAAATTCTGGCCGTTTATTTCCGGCATCATTACGTCACAAACAATCACATTTACTTCATTATCATCAAGAACATGAAAGGCATCTTTTGCCCCATCAGCGCAAACAACCTGAAAGTCATTTTGCTCCAAGAGTAAGCGAAATAATGCCAAATGATCCGGATTATCATCAACCAGCAATATCTTTTGATTGCGAGGAGCAGTCTTTTTGCTTTTAAGTAGCTTCTTTTTCATAAACCAATTACTTCAATATAAATATTCGGTCTTAGCGACCAGCTAAGGCCTCTTTCGGACAAGTCAGAGAAAAACTAAATACTTTCTTTGGTGGTTAGAGAATTTTATTAAAAATTAGCGCTTAAAATAGCAGACAAAGCACCAGAATACCTAATAAGATGCGATAGATAGCAAAAGGAATAAAAGAAAAGCGGCTAATTATGGCCATCATAAATTTAATGGCAATAATTGCAGTAATAAATGAACAAATAAAGCCTAAAACATAACTCTGCGCACTGATCATAGTCAGGCCCGAGTAGCTTTTGAGAAAATCATAGCAAGTCGCCGCCAACATGACAGGAACGGCCACTAAAAAAGAAAACTCAGCCGCAGCCTTGCGCGATAAACCAAACAACATCCCACCAATAATCGTCGCCCCGGCACGCGACACGCCCGGCCACAATGCCAAACACTGAACAAGGCCTATCAAAAAAGCCTGTCTATATGACACGCCCTCAATTTCGTCGCCGCATCTCTCGGCATGACTCCTTTCCACCAGCCACATCACCAGACCGCCAGCAACCAATGCTGCGGCTACGGGCACTGGAGCGAATAACTTTTCTTTTATGATATCGTGCAAGATAAAACCGAGCACAAAAGCGCTACTACAAGCTAACGCGATTTTAATTAGCCCGACAAAGCCATTTATCCCCTCGCCTTTTCTGACAATGTCCTTAAAAACCTCATCACTCGACGGAATGAGATTAATAAATCGCCGCCAGTATAGGCAAATCACTGCCAGAATCGCACCGAGCTGAATAAAGATATCAAAAAAATGCGTGCTATCAACTGAATATTCAAGGAAATGCTCAGTGAGTATCAAGTGCCCTGTAGACGAAACCGGCAAAAACTCAGTTACCCCTTCGACCACACCCAACAGTAAAACTAATAAAATTTCGCTTAATGCCATTACGCTATATTAATTATTCTGTTCCCCCGCCAATAAATCCTGAATTGTCCAATCACTTACCGGTCGCTGATCTTGTTTCTTTATCGAGCGCAGACGAATAAGATCCAATAAATACACATCAGCTCCTATTTGTGCCGACTCGCCAATTGGGTCATCAATGCCTTTTAATAAATGACGATATTTTTTTGTGCGAAAAGCTCGGACGACGTCTGAGATACGTAGCTTTTCCGGAGTCTTCAACAAGGTGCGTGCATTTGTCCTCTCGTCTCCCTTGGAGAGGATTTCCGATTCGGACAAAGTATTAAGACACGAACGTAGCAGCACAGGATCAGCACCGGTTTGCATAGCTATTTCACTTTCCGTGGGCGCCGGCTCTCCGTTAAGAAATCGTTGGGCGATATAACACAGCGCCCTTAGCCCCATAATCACGCCCATCTCTCCAAGCTGCGAGACATAGCGCTTAAGTCCGCTCAGTACATACATGGAACCAGCCAGATAAGAAGCTTCAGCCCCATAGATAACAACCACCCAGGATAAATACAGCCAGAATAAAAATAGCGGAATAGTCGCTATTACCCCATATAAAGCACTGTAGCCCGAGGACTTTGTTAAGTAATACGAGAAGCCGATTTTAACAAACTCAAATAGTAGCGCTGCAACAATGCCACCAAACATCGCGTCACGTATGCGCACAGTAGCAGCCGGTAACTTATAAAATAATAAAGTAACAGCCATCGTGCTAATCAGCATCGGGAGAATAAAAGAGTAGGCGAAACTATATTCAATACTATCAGAAAATTTAATCAGCCCGAAACTGTTAGCCTTAGTGGAAATATAAATAGATAGCGCAATCAGTAATGGGCCAAGCGTGATCACTGCCCAAAAACTTAGAATTTTAGCAGCAATCGATAAACTGGAACTCGTTCGCCAGACAGTATTTAGCGCACTCTCAATAGTATTGAGTAAGCTGATACCGATAAAAAATAAAACGGCGATAGTTAAAATCCCCAAAGTCCGCGCATGATCAGCAAGCAGTAATAGGTATTGGGTGATTTCATCGCGCAAGCGCGACAACTGCTCGTTGCGAACCGTTTGCACATTATAGTTAGCTATTTTGGCTACTGTCTTGCTTTCGTCAGGGGCGACATTTGGTGTCTTTTTGGCGCTGGGCACAAATTCAACTGCGGTGGTAGGCGGCAAGACCTGGTTAAGAACATGTTCCACTGTTTTGCCAACCTGTTCCCTATCCACCCCAAAAGAAGAATACATCAGTAAACTTAATGCCGTAATCGGCACCAATGCAAATAGCGTGGTATAGGCAAGGGCAGCGGCGCGGCTAAAACCATCATCCCACCAAAAACGAATCGCCGATTGCCACAAGACCACAAAAACATGGCCGACAATGTGACTAAAACGAGAAATCTTTTGTGTTAGGTACTTCATCATTTATGCTTTGCTGCAAGCTGACCACAGGCGCCATTAATATCATCGGCTTTTGACCACCTAATTGTGGCGTTTAGCCCTCCACCGAGCAGATTTTCTTGCCACTGCACAATAACCTCCCTACTCGGCGTCTCATAACCCAAGTCTACACCAGGGTTATAGGGTATTATATTCACCTTACTAGGTATGCCACGCAAGAGTTTAATTAAGCGTTTTTGGTCATCTCTGCTGTCATTAACCCCCTTAATTAAGACATACTCGAACGTAATACGTCGGTGCGCTTTAAGCGGGTACCTCCTGAGCTCAGCCATGAGCACTTCCAGAGGATAGCGTTTATTAACAGGCATAAGTGATTTGCGCACCTCGTCTGTCGTGGCATTTAATGAAATAGCTAAATTAGCTTTAGCCTTACTCTGCCCCAGCTGCCTAATGCCATTAACTAAGCCCGATGTGGAGATGGTAATCTTACGCCCGGAGAAGTTAAAACCATATTCGTCGTTTAAAATTTCTGTCGCGGCGATAACATTATCGATATTATGCAGCGGCTCACCCATGCCCATAAAAACGATATTGCCAAAATCTTCCAGCTCATGCTCGGCAATAGCATCGCGCACCGCAATTACCTGTCCGATAATCTCATGAACTTGCAAATCACGCTTGAGTCCCAAAGTTCCTGTTACGCAAAAGGCACAACGCATAGCACAGCCCACTTGCGAAGATAGGCATAAGGTTACACGCTTGGACTGTTTTATCAAAACCGATTCAATATTACTACTGTCGTCGAGCTCCCAGAGAAATTTATAACTACCGTCTTTGGAAGCAAGCATTTGTGCGCGCTTTGGCCGATAGATATTAAAATTTTCACTAAACACCTCACGCACAGACTTAGAAATGTCTGTCATCTGTGAGAAGTCTAAATGCCGCGAGCGGTATATCCACGGGAAAAGTTGATTAGCGCGAAAAGGCTCAACCTCGAACTGTTCGGTTAAAAGCGCAGCCAATGCTTTGCGCGGATAATCTAAAATTTCTAGTTTTTGCTTAGACATGAAAAGAAAAGGGGTCATACGACCCCTAGACAATTATCACTGTGGGAAGAAGAAGGATATCTCGATCTTAGCGTTTTCCACAGAATCAGAACCATGCACAGAGTTTGCCTCTACGCTTTCAGCAAAGTCTGCTCTGATTGTATTAGATGCAGCTTTTTTAGGATCTGTAGCGCCCATAATATCACGGTTCTTTTGCACAGCTCCCTCACCTTCCAGCACAGAAATAACCACTGGACCGGAAGTCATGAACTCACAAAGGCTTGCATAAAAAGGCCTTTCTTTATGCACAGCATAAAAGCCTTCTGCCTCGGCTTTCGACAAATGATGCATACGCATAGCTGCGATTTTTAAACCATTACTCTCAAAGCGATCGATAATTTTGCCAATCAAATTTCTTCTAACCGCATCAGGTTTAACAATAGATAAAGTTCTTTCAATAGCCATAATACACTCCTTATTTTCCTTAAAAATTAGAGGCTTGCGTATAGCAAAATAACACCTATTCATCAAGTAGGCTTAGGGCACGCAGAACGCTGATTCATATACACAAGTCGTGAAAGAGCGCCTTCAAGAGGCTCTAGCGTGAGCTCCACGAACTCCTAAATTTGCATGACGTATTGTGGAACGCGACCCATGATGTGAGCGCGAGCGAACAACAGGGTCGCCTCCGTGTCGGTTTCCCAATGACCTTAAATGTGGCGACTAATGCCGAGAAATACAGTTTTTCCGCGATCCTCAAGCGACCCAGTCGCTTCGCAACATGGCTCGCGCTCCACAGAGGACATCTCTTTTGTTGCGTATAGTCATTTTGTAGCAAAATTAAAAACGACATTCTTAGTGAGCAACTTGTGTATAAGACTCTCGCGCCGCATACCCTAAAATTGCTATACGAAACTTCAATTTGGCAACAGAGCGACCAACTCTCGAACGCGCGAGGCACTGGTGGACAGAGCTTCTTTCTCTTTAGCAGTTAGATCTATTTCGATGATTTTCTCTACCCCCCCGGCACCGATTTTCACCGGCACGCCAAGATAAATTCCTTCTTCTCCATATTGCCCGGTAAGATAAGCCGCGCAGGGAAGAACTTTCTTTTGATCTTTTAAATAACTCTCAGCCATTTCAATAGCTGCTGCGGCGGGAGAATAAAACGCCGAGCCTATTTTTAATAACGCCACTATTTCCCCACCGGCGCCACAAACGCGCTTTTCGATAGCATCTAGTTTATCTGTGCTTAATAAACTCTCCACGGGAATTCCATTTACAGTTGTTTTAGAGCGAATCGGCACCATATCATCGCCATGCCCACCTAAAACCAAGGCATGAATAGAAGCCGGTGAAGTATTAAGAGCCTCGGCTAACCATGTGCGGTATCTGCCCGAGTCTAACACGCCGGCCATACCCACAACCATGTTCGGTGCTAAGCCACTTTCTTTTTGACAAAGCGTAACCATAGCATCAAGCGGGTTTGAGACAACTATGACAAAAGCATTGGCCGCATAGATTTTAATGTTCTTGGCTACTGCCTTCATGATTCCGGCATTGGTAGCAATTAAATCATCGCGGCTCATGCCTGGCTTGCGCGGAATGCCCGCCGTAACTATCACCACATCCGCACCGGCAATGTCAGCAAAGTTATTTGTGCCGGTAACATTTACGCTGGAATTAAAAATAGCCCCGCCATGCATAATATCCTGCGCTTTACCTTGCGGCATGCCTTCGACAACATCAAAAAGCACAATATCGCCTAACTCTTTAATGCAGGACAAATAAGCAAGATTGCCGCCGATATTACCGCCGCCGATTAAAGCTATTTTATTTCTTTTCATTTTCTTTCTCAGTTTTCACAGCTTCTTGCGCCATTGTAGCCAATCCCATTTGTCTAATTAACTCGTTGCTATCCACACGATTGACATCAAAGGCATTTCCCTTGTCACCGGTATTAAGCATAACGAACTTAGCATCATTCTGCGCTAGCTCACGAGCGATACTTAGACGTAATAAGGCCTTTCCTCCCTCTCCGCTTAGAGCAGCCACCTGTTTCTTTAGTCCCTCCACCTCAGCTAGCCCGGTAGCCAATATCTGATCAGCCACATTTTGCTTTTCTTTTAGATAATTCTCACCACGCATCGAGGCTTGGGCTTCATAGCCTTTGGCCTCTTCTAAAAGTTTATTAACATTGGCCTGTGCATCAAAGAATGCTTTTTCTTTATCTTTGATTTGTGCTTCACGCTGCTTGGGTTCTCTGAGAACTTCTTGGCGCTTAGCTTGCGTATTATCGATTATTTGCTGGTATTTATCCACAATTTGCCCATCGGCCAATTTTCTTTCAAAGCGATGGTCGACGTAAATAACCTCATCAATTATAATTCCCTCTCGGGACAAACGGTGGTTAATAGCATGTTTTACCGCTTTTAATACTTCACTTCGCTCATTTGGATTAATAAACCCGGAAGTGTACAAAGCGTTCATGTGTGTTCTCACATCAGCTCGGGCTACCGCAGCCACAAGTGGCTTAACTTTATCTATGCCCACATACTGCACAACATGACTAACCATTTTGGGATCTATATGGAATTGGGTATTAATAGCTAGACCAACTTCGTTACCATCTTTTGCTCGAGTATGAATATAATCTGCCTGACTTTTGTTCTCTCCCTGATTCATTCCTCCCCAGCCGATAGATTGCACTGTGGTATCCACACGATAAATTGTTTCCCAAGGATAAATAAATTCCATTTCTCCCGGGGCAATGACATTTTTTGAAATACCGCCACCCAACATTGCAGGCAGGGCTCGAAATCGCACGCCATACTCTCCGGCTTCCATTTTCTGAAACCCCGAATTACAGCCTGTTAGAAGCAAGGCCATAGCGAAAATTAACATTATGTTTTTCATCTTAGATTTCTCCTTACTCAGACTTGCTACTAACTAAACGATTAAGCCATTTGTTGATATCAAATGGATCAAATCCGCCAACAATGCCACCACTTAAGCTGCCAATAAATGGCAGCATTTCCCTGGCTACATATACATCGGCACCACTCACTGCCGAGAGAACATGGGCGCGCTCGGAATCAACTCTCGCTTTGGCTTCAGCGATTTTTAAATCACCTTCCGCAGCCTTCTGTGCCTGATGCAGATTTCCCTGAGATCGTATAACTTTAGCCTGAGTTTCGCCGGTTACATTCAGCACATTAATTTTGGCGTCCCATTCGGCTAATTGCTGCTCCGTAATTGCCTTTTGTTCCGACAAATCGCGAAATGAGCGATTGAGCGCCTCTTGCTGTTCTTGTAGATTCTTCTCGTATATCTGATCGTCAATAGCCTGATCCTGATATAAGTAACGCCGTATTAGCGTGCCCCATATTTCAACCCCTGCAGTATTAACGGCATTACTAATGTTGTCCTGTGCTCTCAACACACGAGTCTCGCGAGCAACCGGATCATAATAGTTAAGTGTTGATAAAAAACTCAAAGACTTCTTAACTTCATTCTCAGCAATCTGAGCAATACGCGAAAGCTGAAGTTTTCTATCTATCGTATAAGTATTTACCAAATCACCCGGTCCACCGTGGGTTCGTTCCACAAAATGCGGCATGGGGATAGCTTCTGTGGTCTCGGTTTTCATCGTTGGATTTTCTGCTACCTCATTAGCAGCATTTTTAAAACTCGCATCGAAATAACGCAATATTAGCGTCACCTCAGTGCGCACTTTAGATCCATCTGCAGTTGGGATATCCAAAGGTTCCTCAACTTTAATTTCATTCCACATCCACTGCGGCAAAAAATCGCTAGTCAGCGCGCGCCGATTCACCTTTTGCATATTATCCAATTCATCTGTTAAAAAATGAATAAACTGAAAATCGCGAGGAATTAAATGAATGGTTGTGATAAAAGGAACTTTAATATGTAACCCTGGTTCTAAACCTTTCTCTAAAAAGCCCTTCTCCCCCCACATAAAGGTGCCAAAATAATTCTGCCTGATACCGATATAATTTGGCGGAACTACTGTCCCAAAAACAAAATAGGCCCCACCCCAGAGGACAATTAGCAGGATTATTATAGAAAGTAGCATTGACCGCACACTCCCTCGTTGATTTTGAAAATTGCTCATATTGATCTCCCTAGCAAATAAGCTTCTATGCGCTTTAGTAATTTTGCCTATAAGTCTTATTTAGGCAAGCCGTCTTTATACAAAACAAATGGGGTTGATTTTAAGTCTTAATTGGGGCAAAAGCCAGAATCTAGCATACAGAGATACTAAGCTTTATTGTCAAAATTATGTCCTTAAACATAGTCCTAGTCCATCCGGTTATCCCACAAAATACTGGTAACATAGGGCGCCTTGCGGCCGCGACAAATTCTCACCTGCACTTAATTGAACCGCTGGGGTTCGAGATAACCAGCGCACGCGTAAAAAGAGCAGGATTAGATTACTGGCCCGAAATACACCTAACCAGTCATAAATCATGGCAAGATTTTTTAGCTGTTACAAATGCCACGCCGGAACAGCTTTGGCTATTAACAAAAAAAGCTAACTCATCCTTTTACCACGCCGAATTCAAAGACGGCGACTTTCTCGTATTCGGAGCTGAAACGGTTGGCCTACCGGAAGAAATTCGCGACGCCTATCCGGCGCAGCGTATGCGCATACCCATGGACAACCCCAATGTGCGCTCGTTAAACCTTGCCAACTCCGTGAGCATAGTCCTCTACGAAGCTCGTCGCCAATTAGGCATAACCAGTTAACCCATTAACTACTTAATCACCACCTCCCCCGAGCGCAATGAAGAGTAACAACATAGTCAACTTAAAATTCCTCCTCGCCTTCGCCGCCACGGAAGCAAATAATTTTACAAACGCTTGTGGAACGCGAGACATGCTGTAAACAGCTGGTTCGCCTGCGCCGCACGTATCCTCGGCAGTTGGCGGCATAGCCGCACACGGTAGCTGACATTATCAACGTTAGCGCGCCAGATCTTCGGGCCATAGATGCCAAACCCCCTACTAATATCACGCATTAAACACTTCCTCTGAGAACTTTTTTATAGAATTTTTGAAGCTATGCTCGTTGAGCTGATTTAGTATTTGTAAGGTTCATCTGTAACTCCCCATGGGTTTGGTATGTGAGTTTGGCTTTTTGGTTAAACATCTTTTGCGAGGTTTTATGAATAAAAATTTTTATTTATCATTAGCGCTACTTTCAAGTGCACTCGTTAATAATGCTCAAGCTATCGATACACCATACTATTGCAAATGTCCTTGCCCAGTATTCGTAAGTAATAGCAATGAATTAAGCACTGCTGCCTCACTAAAGTCTGGTGCATATTATCTTACTGTCTCACAAATTAATCCATCTAATGGGGATGATACATGCGCCTCTATTCCAAATGCCCCGACTTTAAAACAAAGCAGCACAGGAAAGATCCTCTGCTCTTATACACTTAATACTTATGATATGGATGAAGGTAAAAAAATTAGATTTCAACCAATCTCCTTTTATTACCCTAAATTAATTACTAACACAGTGAGCTCCGCTGAGTTCGATAAACTTTACGCGCAACAAGCAAACAAAATTAAAAATTTAGCCACCACATTCATATTTAACTTCTGCACACTCGATAGTGATAAATAATTTTACATGGCTGGAGAGGTAACGCCATTTCCAGCCATGCTCCTTCCTCCATTAAAACTTTATCGGCAAATATTAGTATCATACATATACACGCATCGTGTAAATAATTTATAAGACGAAATCTAATTTTGCGGGAGGACAAAGCATTGTCCTTCAGTAGCTAGGACAATTTCACAAACCATATCTTGAGTGATAAAAAGATCTTATACTATTGGTCAATTGGAATTAAACAGTGCCTTAATTTCAGCAAAGTCGTTTACTATTATTGCCTTGCTGCATGTGCGCAGCTTTTCTTCGGACTGGTGGCCATTGTTCACTAAAATAGACTGCGCACCCAAATAACAGCTTAATTCATAATCATGAATAGAGTCGCCGATAACATACATCTCTGTCGGGCGTAGTTCTTCTTTAATTTTCTCCGCCAGGTGCAACTTTCCTCTTGCTTGATGATTGTCAATTCCCATGACATTCTGAAAATATGGGCGAAGATTAAAAGAATCGACAATGCGATTTAGCATATTATGCTCGGACGCCGAGACGATATACTGAGAAAAGTCTTTTTCCTTGAAATAATAAATTATTTCCCGCACCCCCGAGCGCAATTGACAACAATTGACATTGGAGTAATAGAGATCATTCCAATCCTTAGAAATAGCAATCATATCTTCGTTCTGGAGATCGAAGCCCATGGACTTATAAAAGTCGATAACCGGAAAAGTAAAATTATTGCGATAGAATTCAACATCTATTGTCTTCATCGCACGCGCCGATAAAAAATAATTAAGCACTGAAACGCAATACTCCAAATCGTCAATAATAGTACCGTTCCAATCCCAAACTATGCTCACTCTTTTATCCATTATTTGCTTCCTTTCTACTTTTCTTTCGCGACTTATAGACCTTATCATTTGCCAGCTGCCCGGCACTTATACCATAGCATTCGAGGATTTTTAATTGAAAAAATGCTTGCTCATAAGATTGATTATCAAATAACATGCCCTGATAGGCTATTATCTTATCTCGTAAAATATTCGCTTTCTCGTCTAAAGCCTCAACGCGAAACTTTTTTACCCCAAGCTTAAGCATTTGTGGAATAGCCTGCGCCGCCGACTGGGCCACCCCGTTAAACATAGTATTTCGACATTCACTATCTGCCTTCAAGAGATGAATTGCCCCCGTTCTATCTCGCAGCGCCAGCCGATGCCGAGCACATGGCTTACCGCAATCAAGAAAAGTTGTGCCTTTCGACAAATAATTAGCAAACAAACAATAATCCATATGGAATGCCGGCATATATTGATGCACTGTCACCTCAAAATGTTGTCCGCCAATAGCGGCAAATAAATCAAATAGTTGTTGATAATTTAAATCATAGGACGGACATAAGCTTTTTAGTCCCTGACGGAGAAACCAAGCAGCGCTGATACTATTAGCAATGTTTAAGCTAAAATCCCCGCTTAACGAAAATTCACTATCACTTAAGAGATGTAGGGCACCAAGATTTCTCACTAGGACAACATCTGGATCAAGGCGCTTTATTTGCTTTATATAACTCTCTTCTCCGGGCTTATAGATGCGCGCCGTCGCTAAACCGACTTTATAACCAAGTGCGCGAATCGTAGCGATAGACTCGGAATATTTAGTCTCATATTCGTAATCTAAAAAGACAGTATTTAGCTTTAATCCAGCCAATGCTTGAAGCTGCGAGGAATTTCGCACTAACACATTCAACTGCGCCTCACCATCCACTGTCAGTATTTTAAATGCAGCCATTTCGCGATAAATAATACCGTTCACTTCATCAAGCGCCGTCAACACCGACGGGGAAGGCTTCTTGCGCTTTTCCTCTAATTCTTTGATCGCCTCCTGTCTGATAACTTTAACGCTACGCCGATGAAGATAAAAGTTTTCCGGCAAATCAAAAGAGATATCGGTTAATTCAAAAGCACTGGCTCTAAGGGCTCCTAATTCTTCTTCTAAGTAACTGCGGGATAGCGGCGCTGTCCGTGCTTCCTCCAATAGATCCGTTGATTCCTTACTGACTGCAAAACCGTCGGCATCTGTATAAATAACACGCAAAGGGCCGGCTATGGCGCCGCTTACATCTGCTGTCAAAGCGATTTTTTTCTGGCCATGTTTGTCACGATAAGCGGCTTTAATACCCTGTTCCAAGACACTAGATGAATTGATAAACAAACTTTGCCCCGGCTTAACTTTACCCCACTTGAAATCATTAGCCAGCTCAAGTTTCCAAATACCACTTTTAATCTTAATGCTTTTATAGACAAAACTTCCTATTTCGATTTGCTTTTCAAAATCGACGAATAAAACTCCATCGCCCCTTTCTAAGCTACGGCACGAGCTAACTGTAACCGACCTTTCGTTCACTTTTAGAACTTTACCTGCTTCTAAGCCATGATGATTATCATAACGACCGTCAACCATTTGCTGATGATTGATCCCTTCCAGCCATCCGCTGGAAAATCCGCGCGAATATAGCACAGATAATTCCTCAACCGCGTTATCGGCCAATTTCCGACCGTTAGCCAGTTGCGCGTATGTTTGGCAGGTCAGCACCACATACTCCGCTGATTTATAACGTCCTTCAATCTTAAAATTATTGATACCGGCAGCAACTAACTGCGGCAACACATTCAGCGCAGATAAATCCTTTGGCGAAACAAGATAACGCTTTGTTCCTAATTTCATCTGCTGATCATCGACGATTAAGTCATAATCAAAACGACAAGACTGTGCGCACTGTCCACGATTTCCGGAGCGTCCACCAAAGCTTTCCGAAGTCAGACACTGTCCGGAATAAGCGATACACAACGCTCCATGAACAAACACTTCCAGCTCCTTGGTCGTGGCGTGACGAATCTGCTTTATTTGCTCTACTGAAAGCTCACGGGCCAGTATATAACGCGAAATATTCAGACTCTCAGTCGCTTTAATTGCTTCTGCCGAGGAAATTGTCATTTGTGTGGAAGCATGTAGAACTTGCTGCGGAGCAATTTGTTTAATCAAATAGGCCAAGCCAATATCTTGAACAATCACGGCATCGGGACTATGTTGTAATAATCGGTATAGCGCATCTTTTACCGCGCTTAACTCAGTTTCAAAAATCAAGATATTAAACGCAACATAGGCCCTAACTCCATAGAGATGGGCATATTCGATATATTCTTTAATTACATCATAGCTCTCATCCGGCGTTCTTCCCCGAGCATTAAACTGCGGCATACCAAAATAGACAGCGCCGGCACCGCTATGCACGGCAGCTCTAAGCATTTCCCAGCTGGCAACTGGAGCAAGAATTTCAATTGACTTTGAATTCATTCGACTTTGCGTTTAGCTATACACTGCAACGACTTCACAACTAGCGCTCTACTAGTGATATAGCACCATTGTTCTTTAGGTCCTTCAAAAAATCCTCGGAAGAAAATAACCTCATTAGCTTATCTTTGCTAACAGCAAGCTGAGTAGACTTAAACATGCTTAGCTTGTTCACTACAATATTGGCCTCACCATCTTTACCTTTGCCCATCCCAGCCTGTAATGCTTGTGAAGTATTGGGAATACTGATCGAAGCTATATCCTGCCCGCCTAAAAACACTACCGCCTCACTAGGCTGAGCCGGAACGAGAGGTTTAATAAACATCGTCGCATACTGTCGGGGCGCAATTACCACATTGAGCTGATAAACAACGCCTTCTTTAATATCAAACTCAGCAAACGCATACCAACCACCGACCTCGTTCTCGTCACGCCAGTAAATTTGTGGACGCATCCATTTATCATATTGTTTTATACCGATCGCCCAGCCGGCATAAGGCCAGGTTTGCATATTGAATTTTTGTAACAAATTCACGCGCTGCCCACTGTTTAGCTTATTACCAAGCATAAACTCTAAGGTCACCAGATAAAACTCCTCTTCCGCTAAATCCAACTGCTGACTATGATTTTCAACTATCGATTGCTTACCGGTCGAAGCTTCCGGAAAATCGGTCAACTCGACCACTGACCGTTTCGTGTTTTGATTATCCTTTAGCGGACCATTCGCGGAGCGATTAAGTAGCGAGTTATGGCGCACAAAAAAATAGCCCGATATTACTATCAGGCTAAATATTAAGACGGTTAGCAGGGAAGAGTTTTTCACAAAGTTTCAGCCTAAGCTTTTATTGTTACTCTCTTTCGACCCTAAATGATTTATTTCTATTCTTTCTTTTTGCCCTTAGCTTTCTTCGGAGCCTTATCTTCTTTTACCTCAGTTTCAGCTCCAGCACCTTCCTTGGCTCCGGCAATTTCTTCGCTCTGTTCTTCAGCCTTACGAGCTTCCATGCGCTCTTTAAGCTCTAACGCTGCCTTCTCTTCTTCTTCCTTGGTCGCAGCTAATTGAGCAATATTAATCTTTATTTGCACATCAACTTCAGCATGTAGCTTTACTTTCACATAGTGAATACCCACTTTTTTGATGTGCTCAGCTAAAATAACACGGCGACGGTCAATTTCATAACCTCCGGCCTGCAGCTTTTCTGCTATATCACGTGAGCTGATTGATCCAAAAACACGTCCGCCGGCGCCTACACGTAAACCTAACTCGATAACTACGCTGCGTAAATCCTCGGCGACTTTCTGAGCGGCCACTTTAAGCTGTTTTTTCTTGGCTTCTACTTGCTTCATGCGATGCACAACTTCCGTAGCACGACGTGTTGATGTTTCAAACGCCAATCCCCGCGGGAACAAGAAATTACGGGCGTAACCCGGCTTCACGTTAACTTTTTCGCCAACGTCTCCAACCCCGACTATATCATCTGTTAAAATTACTTCCATGATTCTCCCCTCTTCCTTCTCATGCGTTCAATTCTGCGTCCGCGATTTCCGCTGTTTCCTCGTCATCGGCGGCAATCGTTACATTTGCTAAAATATCATCAACCTCTGACACGTCATCTAAGAATACCAATTCACCATCCGGAGAATGTTTATCCTTCTTAACGATACTATGGCGTAAGACACTCTCATTGATCGACAACTGTCTATCTAAATCAGCTACCAGTTTATTGTCGCCATCAAGAACTAACTGCACATAAACACCATATTCTTTGTGTTTAACTTTATAGGCCAAGCGCTTGCGACCAACAACATGCCTAGTCTTAACTGCTCCCTGATGATTGCCAACCAATGCCGCAATCTTATCAACCTCCTGACCAACAGCATTATTATCCAAATTGCTATCAAAAATTATAATTGTCTCGTAATCTCTGTTCATTTCTCGTTCACTCTCAAGTCTATCAATTTTTAATTTTCCACTTTTGTATTAAATCTGTTCTGCGCTTTGATAAGCCCGTCATTTATCAATACATTCAGCGCTTCAGCCGCTTTTTGAACGGCCTCTCTTAGCAAACCTTCCTCGATAAAGCTAGGCTTACCTATCACCCAGTCTCCAGGATCAATAGCATCTGTATTTTCAGCTACTTGACCCGGTCTGCCCACCCCTATTCGGATTCGAGCAAAATCACTTCCACCGAGCATATCAATCATATTTTGCACACCACGGTGACCACCGGATTTACGCCCCTCTCTGATCCTTAACTGTCCGCAAGGCAAATCAATATCATCATGGATAACAATCACCTGTTTCGGATTGATTTTATAAAAATGCAATACCGGCTGCACCGCTTCCCCACTTAAGTTCATATACTTTAGTGGTTTAAGCAACATCATCGGCTCGGGGCTACGCGCAACGAGACAAGTATCAACTTCCTCAAAACGCTTCCAGCTGAGCCCCGCTTGTTCCTTGCCGCTCTGGGAATATATATAGTCAACTACCCAGAATCCGACATTATGCCGGGTAAGCTCATAACGTTTACCCGGGTTCCCTAATCCGATTACAGCATACACTGTTGATTACTCTTTACCCTTCTTTCCTTCCTTCGCAGCTCCGCCGGCACTGGGAGCAGCTGCTGTAGCCTCAGGAGTAGTAGTAGCCGTAGTAGTAGCCGTAGTGGCCGCCTGGACTTCTTCTTGCGGAACAACAATACTAACCACGTTTAGCTGCTTATCGGTTTTCAGTTTAGTGCCCTCAGGCACAACAATATCGCCGGCAAAAATAGAATGATTCAGCTCTAGCTTGCTGATATCCAACTCCAACTTCTCCGGAATCTGAGTCGGATCGCACTCAACTTCCACTTCATACAGACTCTGCTCAAGAATACCTTGTTTTTGCTTAACGGCCGGTGATTCGCCAACTAACTCAACCGGAATAGTGATCACAATACGTCGACCGGCATGGACCTCATACAGATCAAAGTGCATAACCACCTGTTTAATCGGTTCAATCTGCATATCTTTAATCAGGGCCTTACGACCGTTGAGATCAGCACTAGCACTAGTCAGCTGAATTAAGTGCGTGCGGGGTACGCCATCTGTTTTTTTATGAAAATGCATGCCATCAACGGTTAAAGCAACAGACTCTTTGCCCTCAGAATATAATACTCCGGGAATCGAACCGGCCTTACGCAATTGACGAATAGCTGTTGAACCCTGCTCGTTACGCTTCTCTACGTTTAATTCTATTAGTTCCACTTTGCACCTCTTCTTCAGTTATCGCTCAACCTAATTCGCCTTTAGTTTACGCTAGGCAAGCCGTTTTTATTCAAAATCACGTTTCTTCAAACAGTGAGCTTATCGAACCTTCTTCGTGAATTCTTCTGATCGCTTCGCCAATCAGATTGGCAATCGATAATCGCACAAATTTCTGTTCAAACTTTTTTATATTCGGGTGATCAATAGTATCCGTAATCACCACTTTATCAATGCTACTCTCCATCAGTCTCTCCCAGGCACCCCCGGATAAGACACCATGAGTAGCCACTGCCACCACTTTCTTTGCCCCCTTATTAAGCACTGCATCAGCGGTTTTAACTAAGGTTTGTCCGGTATCAATCATGTCGTCAACAATCAAACAGACACGATCTCTAACCTCACCGACAACGTTCATTTCGGCTACCTCGTTCGGCGCCAAGCGACGCTTATCAATAATCGCCAGCGTAGTATCCAAGCGAGCAGCAAAGGCTCTCGCTCTGGGCACTCCACCTGAATCCGGGCTGATGACGCATACTTTTTCACTCTCACCAAACTGCTCTTTCAAATAGCGCAGTAGTATCGGCCGCGAATACAGGTTATCAACCGGCACATCAAAAAAGCCCATGATTTGCCCGGAATGCAAATCCACCGTTAATACTCTAGATGCCCCTGCCGCTCCTAAAATATCAGCGACCAATTTGGCCGTAATAGGCACACGCGGCTTTACTTTTCTATCCTGCCGAGCATAACCAAAATAAGGAAGCACCGCCGTAATTCTTCTGGCACTTGATCGCTTCAAAGCATCGATCATTATCGCCAGCTCCATCAAGTGATCATTGACCGGGTAAGAGGTGCTCTGAATAACAAATACATCATTACCACGAACATTATCAGTAATCTCAACATTCAGTTCTCCATCACAGAAAAGCTGAATATTACATGTCCCCAGTGAAACCCCGGCATATGAGCTAATAGACTGCGCCAACGGAAGATTTGATCGACCGGAAAGAACTGTTAGTCTCCCATGTTCGCTCATAATTCAGCACCTAAATAAAATTAATGGCTGGGCGGGGAGGATTCGAACCCCCGAATGCCTGGACCAAAACCAGGTGCCTTACCACTTGGCGACCACCCAACAAAATAAATTTCCCGGCTAACTTATTTCTACCTCACTAACAAAAATCAATAAGGCCCAACATTTAGCGAGGGGCTACTACATAATTGACCCAATAATGTCAAGAATTTGCTAACCTTTTAGTAGTTATTCAGGAGAGAGACAGTTAGCTACTTTTTCGTCGTAAACTTCAAAAATACTAGCTCCTCGCTCAATTATACCGTACGCAAAAAACAATTTGAACGGCGCTTTACTAGGTAATACTATCTTTGTGTACGGTATAAAGGAAACCAAGGATGGTTTCCTCGGGGGCGAAACCCCGATTCACCCCCAAAAATGCTCTTAATTAAGCCATAGATGGCTGAATTAAGAGCCAAACAAAAATATACCATTACCTTAGGACAAAGATAGAAAGCATTTATGCTTTTCGGCTCAAAAGTTAATTTAGTTTTTGGTAATGGGATACTACAACGTTATACTAAGAATTTTACATCATACCAAAGCCAATGCTTTGGTTCTTCTCCCACAGCCATATAATTTAATAGTATATAGGCACATATTGCCTTTTTCCACAGACAGATATATGAGAGCCGAAATTGCTTCATCCCATGAGGTGCTTTTTAAATATATGCCTTATTTGTGGATTTATTAATTAATAGTCATTCCTTTTGAAGTGGTGGTGAGATGGAGGAAAATAAATCATATCCTAGCTGCTTAAAGTGCAATAACGGAGTTTTGATCCCCTTGTCTGATTATGGTCAGGATGGCGCTGCTGTCACCTATAAGGCATGGGCCTGCACAAACCCCGATTGCGGCTTTTCCTTACGCATAGATAAAGGCGAAATTTCCTACGGTAAGAAAATTCAGCCTAAGCAGTAATACTCTACTTTGTTGCTAATTTAACTGCGTGCGGATCCGACTGTACGTTTATCTGTCAGTTTCAGAAGCTTTCCCTATATAATCAAGCAAAGATCGCTCAATAATCGTTTTGGCCATAGCATAGACTTGTTCTTTATCGTCGAACTGAGAAAGAAAGCCAAGCGGAATTTGAAAACCACCTTTGTCACGCGAATTGCCGCCGCCGTAATATTCGCCATTTTGCGGTGAGATTCCTAGACAGCCTTTTAGAAATTCATCAGGATTAATCATTTCGCTGCGTGTGCGAAATGAGCCGTCTATAAACTTTTCATCGACTATGCCCCAAACCAGCGCCGTATCTATACCTTCGCGAGTAACAAGCAGTTCGGCGGCCTGAGGAATCCCGTCGCGATCAATGGCTCTTACAAACCCGACATCAGAGTAGATAATATTATCTATCGCTTTTCTATTAACCAGTGCTTGCTCAAGCATTTCCAGCATCGCGGCGGTTAAAATTTTTCTTTCAATCAGTTCTATTGTTTGATGGGCGACACTAGGAAATAAATAACTTGCCGCTTGATGATCTAGCAGAGAAGCCCGAATAAATTTATGCGTATCGCTTCTGATGCCATGCATTAATGCCGTAGCCATAATCACCTGCTCCGGGTCTCCTAAATCCAGCCCCGCAGGATAAGCTTGCTCAATATAACTCGTCATAATACCGGCAGTGCTCGCTGCATCATCCCGAATATCAACAAAGCTCGCATAAGGAACACCGGCCGGATCAGGACGGTGATGATCAATGAAAGCAAAAAAACGAACACCCTCCTCGCGCAGCTGCTTATCAACGGGCGTAGAAGGCTTTTGTGAATCAACTATGCTGTAAATGTCATAATTAGCAAAATCAAAACCTTGCTCGTAAACTGTCAGCTTAATACCTAGCTTTTTTACTAAAGCTCTATTCTCCTGATGACTAACAGCCATAAAACAAAGCACTGTTGCCTCAATACCGTAAGGCATCCCCAGAAATCCTAAAGCCATAGCTGAAGAGATAGCATCAGGATCAGGTGTGCCTTGAAGAATAATCAAATGAGAATTACCGCGCTCTTTTTCCAGTAAACCTTTAAGCTTGTAATACTCTCGAGAACTAGACGAAAGATCTATACGATTGTCGCTTTGTCCTTCGGAAATTGTGGTTAGGGAACCTTCTAATTTACTAATCGCCATGAAATGCCTCCGCAAAAGAAAACCACTTTGCCATTGAGCCAACTATACACTTCAGACCTAATGATATTCGACCACAGGCCATTATACAGTTAATGGCTAAACAGCTTACTTCTCAGATGGTTAGATGATAGATATCGACTAAAAGTAGCTAAAAACGCGACTTTTGCTGTTGATCAATCAGTAAAATAAGTTTAATTATCTTGCAGACTTAAGGTCAAATAAGTATTTGGTATATTTTTACTACATCTATAATGAAAAAATTTATCGATTTTTTTATCGCTTTAGGCACAGCGTTTGTAATGGGCTTTGTTTATCTTAACAATAAAATTTACGATGTTTTCGGCTATACAATATCCTTCACCTATTCACTAAATGCCCCTGCCTTCAAAGAAGTCATTGATACCGGCCTTTATAGTTTTAGCCCTATCGAGATATTTCTTTTTTGGGTGGATAGTTTCGCGCTCGTGGTGATTACTTTTTACGCTCTCTACTACAGTCGTAACTTTAAAGTTAAGGGCGTTAATCTACGCATAATCATGATAGTTTTTTTAATTATCATGGCCTATAGCTGGCAAAAATATCACTTTAGCGCTCCTTCTCTACAGCTACCAAGTTCAGGAAACTTTATTAATGAGCGAAAAGTTACAATGCTCGATACCGACATCGCTCCATTGCCCAAACAAAATGTGAGCGTAGACTTAAATGTTGTCCTACTCTTAATGGAGTCGGTAAACAGTAAGCATTTTACTAGCGACTACTATCCTCAGGTGCTTAGTTATCTGCATAGCCGGCCACATTACCTAAACTCGAATTTTATCAGCCCCGGCGGCGAAACCAGTATCTCTGTGCCGCGCATCTTTCACTCTCGTAGCGAAATCGGTAATCAAACCTTTTCTTGCAATGATTCATATTTTCGTGAGCTGGCGGCAAGTGGTGTGCATAATTATTTATATTCGGCACAAATCTATCACTGGCTTAACTTAGAAGCGCTTTTTATCTGCGAGCCCCAGCTAAAATTGCAAACTCCGCCGCTAATCAGAAAACGCTTAGTTCAGGAGAAGTTGTTAGCGAAAAGATTAAAAGGTATCAACCTCTACGAACTGGAACATGGCTTTGACGATCAAGCCATTGTGCGAACAATCAAATATGACTTAGAAAACGCCGCCATCACTGCCCCGTATTTTCTGACAGTGCATTTTTACGGAACGCATTTCCCATTTATGGGAGTAAAGAACCGCATACAGGCCAATTACCTAAATACTGTCGGCCAGTTCATGAAAGGCACAGAGGCAATAAAAGCCAAGCTTAAAAATGACATCACTGACCAGTATCAGCAAGCTGTCCGACTTAATGACCAAAATGTGTTTGCCCTAATCAAAGAAATAGAAGCTCACGCTCAAAGCAATAATCAAAGCATACTACTTGCCATCACCTCAGATCACGGAGAAGCATTGGGCGAACATGGGTATCTGCTACACGCGCACGATAGCCCACTATTTCAGGAATTAATAAATGTGCCGCTGGCTTTTATCTGCTTGGGACCGGAAAATTCCAAATGCACAGATACGATCGCTACCCTGAATAGAAGTAGAAACGATGAATATCAAAGCCTAACCAAGTTATTACCAACCCTAATGCGCGGGCAGGGCTTAAATGACGATCTCACCCCCAGCGAATCCTCAACCATTGTTTCGCAAGGCTATCGGAGCATGGCCTTAATCGAAGGAAGCAAGAAAACATTAATTACCCCGAATAAGACATTGACCTTTGATTTAGCTATCAACCCCGACGAAAAGTAACGCTAACACCCTCGGCCACGCCGCCACGATGGTAAATAATTTTACAAACGCTTGTGAAGCGCGGATACATGTTGTGCGCGTCAGCGAACAACTGTGTCGCCGGCGCGTCAGATCTTCGGGCCTGCAGCCTCCAGATCATGCCACGCGCGCCAAGTCGCCCGCGGCATTTTGTGATCAATAAACCACTCGTAAAATATTCCTTTCAATATGAACCCTCTACAGGGTATAAACGATATTATTTCAGGATTTATGGCTTACAGCTTCTATGCAGGCACAATTATTTGCTTTTTTGCTCGGCTTTATTAGCCTTACTTATCAACTCGTCATTGTGCGCGAGTTTGCCTCTTTTTATGCTTCTAATGAATTAATCATCGGCTCTATCATGGCTTGCTGGCTTCTGCTTACCGGCATTGCCAGCACTTGCAATAAACTGCGTATCAATCCCCTCGCCTTGGCTTTCATCCTCATTTTTTATCCCCTGTCATCTTTAATTGCATTGCGTTTTCTTCATGCCGGCTTCTTTGCCGTTTTAACAATAGATCCGCTAACCTCTTTACTGCTATCTCTTATTACGCTTCTGCCTTTTTGCTTTGCTGTCGGCTATTCGCTGCCGCAGCTGGTAAACGCAGGTAAGCAATTTCCCAATAGTTCCTTTTCTTCCATTTATGCTTGGGACTCATTAGGCTCAGTCGGAGCTTGTATCTGCTATTCGCTACTTCTTGCAGATTGGTTTTCACCACTGCAAATTCTTTCTCTCGGTTCCATTATCATTTTATTGTTATCCGGAGCCTCTTTTTCAAAATCAGCGGCCTACACTCCTAAAGCCTTAAGCTACTTTACCTTGTTTATTTTTATTATCATCTTCGCTTGGTCACGAAATATTGAGTTATTCACAACAGGACTTAGTTATCCACAGCAAGATTTGCAAAACGTAACCTTTTCCCAGCATGGCTACATTGTCCAAACAAAGCAGCAGTCTACAAGCTCTGTATTTGTAAATTCCCAACTGCTATCAACTGACTCTGTAAGCTTAGAGACAGAGGAGCAAGCCCATTATATTTTAGCTCAAAGAGAGCAAGTAAAAAGAATGCTGCTAGTTTCCGGCGGTAGCAACTCGCTATTTACTGAGTTACTTAAATATCCTCTGCTTAAAATCGATTATCTCGAATCTGACCCGGATTTAGCAGCTATTATCCAAGCCACCATCTCCGATAAATACAAGTCGCGCCTCACTTTTTATGCTGAAGATCCTTATAAGTTCCTAAGCCATGCTACAGAGCAATATGACATAATCATGCTGGCACTACCCACGCCATCATCATTTTATATCAATCGCCTCTACACAACAGAATTCTTTAGCATGCTTTACCCGCATCTCAGCGCCGATGGGATTGTCGCGCTACGCTTAAGCGCCAATATCAACTATCTGACTCCTGAGGTTTCTGCTCTGATCAGTTCTATTTATAAGGCGCTGGCCGAAAACTTTAAAAACAATCTCTTATTGCCCGGATCTCATGTTTACCTGTTAGCAAGCCAGGGCAGGCTAAATCCTGATATCGCTGCACTACCCGCTATTTCTGCGCTGAAACCTTTTTTCCTAACTCCGGATTATTTGCGCTCAATTATTACACTTGAGCGCCTCGCTGATTTGCAATCTGCGTTACTTCAAAACGCTCCGGTTAATAGTAACTTCTCCCCCGTCGCTTACTGGCATTATGCCCGAATTTGGTTAAGTCAGTTTTCGCAGTCAGCCTGGTGGTACCTGTTTTGTGCTCTACTTGGCGGTGCGCTGCTGGCTTTGGCTAAGCTACACACAAAAAGCACCGTGCTGGCCTTTTCATGCTCGACCACTAGCTTTGCTTGCCTGGGACTAAGTTTACTTTTGCTCTTTAGCTATCAGATTTTGAGCGGTCATTCTTTTGCCGATCTTGGCCTATTGTTCGGGGCTTATTTGAGCGGATCGTTCTGCGGCTCATACTTTCAGATCAATGCAACTGTTACCAAGCGCAAGCAGATCTTAGGTGCAGATGCCCTTGTTCTTTTACTAAGCCTGCTGCTACCGACTATTATTTTCGCACTGAGCAGAAGTTACCAATTATCTTCTTACTATATTTTGCTCATCGTAGCCGCACTTAACTTTTCTTTAGGCGCCATACAAGCCTGGCAACTGCGCGCTATCTCCCAAACTCTCAGCACTGACCTTCGCGAAGCTGCGAGCTTTATTTTTGCGCTTGATTTTTTAGCAGCCGCACTGGGTGCTTTTAGCATTTCCGCTCTGCTCTTGCCGCTAATCGGATTTAAGGCCTGTGCATATGTTTTTTGCTCACTGAAAGTATTATCGCTCTGCGTCTTATACTTATCAGCCCCCATCAACTCCCCAACCGAAGCAAGCCCTAAGCGCAAATGGCTTGGACTTGCTTTTAGCCTAGCTGTTTTGGCCCTCCTAGGAGCCTTACTATTAAGTGACAGTACCTATCAGTATATTAATGCTTTTACCCTTAACCCCAACTATCACTTGTGGCTGATAGCACTGATGATTGCAGCGATTGTAGCCATCGTCATAACGCTGGATTCTTCGGTTGAGCTCGAAGCTCAACTCACTGCCCTACCACGCTCTAACGGTTTAGTCATTTTTCGTTGGCTTTACTTTCTTAGTTTTCTGCCGGCTTTAATCTATCCGCTTTTTCGCTGCGTCTTTAAAATTCCTTTTCTTTTTTGCCATGTCTGTCCGCAGCGCTGCGTATTTGGTCATCTGCGTCCGTATCTTATCCCTTGGGCACTAACTATAAACCTTGAGCGAAGAAAATGGTGTTACAACCTCTGCCCTTTGGGCACACTGCAGGAATGCCAGGCCAAAGCAACTAAGTCGCAAAATTATGTTCACTCGGTATTAGGAAAATTTTTGGACTTCCTCCCCTACGTAATACTAGCTTTAACTGTGGTTATTTATCTTGTTGTTTGGGGAGGAGATAAGGCCGCAGTCAATTCTCTAAGCTCAAGCTGGTATGAATATTTCTACGCTGGCTCTAACGACCCACAGACGCTAGTAATAGTCTCTGTAATTATGTTATTAATAATCGGGCTCTTTCGCCGCCGTTCCTTTTGCTCGCTTCTTTGTCCGGCCGGAGCCTTATCCGGGCTGCTCTTAAAAATGCAGAGGCTCATGAGCCATAAACGCAGAGGATAAGATGAGCACTGATTTAGGCAAAAGAAAGTTTATCAAACAGCTATTAATCGGTGGCGGAGGAACTGTAATTGGAGCCGCTGCTGTTAAAAATCTATTGCTTAGCGAGCTTAATGCTGCACACAATGATCCCTCTGCCGCCGCAGCCGAGCTGGGAAAATTCGCCCGCGAAGCTAAATACTACGAACCAAATAAACACGGCATAGGAGCAGTAAAATGCGTTCTTTGCCCGCATGGCTGCGACGTCGATGATGGAGAGCGCGGGCGTTGCCGCACACGCCAGGCCCATCACGGACGCCTCTATACCATGGCTTACGGTAATGCCTGTTCCGCCTATGTTGACCCGATAGAAAAAAAACCGCTTAATCATTTTTTACCGGGCACTAACATTTTATCGATCGCCACCGGCGGCTGTAACTTGCGTTGTCCCAACTGTCAGAATTGGGAGATTTCCCAATCTCGTCCCGAAGATGTCGCCCGTTACGACTTACCACCCCAAAAGGTTATCGCCCTTTCTCGCGTTAAACAGGTGCCTTCTATCGCCTACACCTATTCCGATCCCCTGGCCTACTATGAATATGCTTATGACACAGCCGCACTAGCCCATGAGCAAGGCATAAAAAACGTTTTAGTAACGGCCGGGTATTACAATCAAGAGCCACTCAGGGACATCTCCCGCTATATTGATGCCGTCCACGTGGACTTAAAATCGTTTAGCGATTATTTTTACAAAGAGGTGCCTCACGCGCGCTTAAAACCTGTGCTGGATACAATTGTCACGCTCAAGTCTTTAGGCGTCTGGGTTGAGCTTATTCATCTCACCATTCCAACGCTCAGTGATGATTTAAAAGAAATTAAAGACATGTGCAAGTGGGTGGTAAACGCCGTCGGCGACGACACTCCCGTGCATTTTTCTCGTTTTCACCCGGCGCATAAAATGTTGCAGCTGCCACCAACCTCGGCGGACACATTAGTCAATGCTCACGACACAGCTTTAGCTGCCGGTCTTCATTATGTCTATATCGGCAACATACTCTTAGACAAAGGTCAGCACACTTATTGCCCCAGCTGCAAACAGCCGGTAATCGAACGCCGTGGTTACACGGTCACCGCAAACCGATTGCAAGGTGGTCATTGCCCATGCGGCAATAAAATCGCCGGAGTGTGGCAGTAACCTCACGCTTTTGGCCGACTACTTTGTCAGACTTCACGGCTGCGCTCCGCGAGTAGTTTACTACACTTACAGTGCTCGCCGTTCGTCTTCCTCATATTCGGCTCAAAATCGCGAGGGTACTGAGCTATTGATTTTTATGTTTTTTAAATTTCGTAACTCGCTCTTTCTTCTCGCATTTATAATACGTGAACTAACACGTCTGGCTGTAAATATATTACATCCAGACCAGGGTCACTATTGCGCAAAGAAGAAATCCCCAGGCTAAGGGAATGAGAACTGAAAGAGTTGTCCACTTCAAACTCTTGGTTTCTTTATAAATGGTATAAATAGTTGTCGAGCAAGGATTATGACAGAGGCTAAACAGCATTAAGCAGATGGCCGTTGTTATCGTCCAACCCCCGGCAGCAAGCATTTCTCCGAGCGCTTGATGGCTAGAAGCTTCAAACATAACAGCACTGCCGCTATGCAACTCTCCTGAATAAACAGCTGTCAGCATAAGAATTGTCGGAATCACTATTTCATTGGCCGGTATGGCAATAATGTAGGCTAATAAAATCACTCCGTTTAGACCGATAATACCGGCCAAAGGATTGAGCCAGTCAATAATCACTTTAGCTAGCGGAACTTGAGCAATCTCAATATTGCCTACCAACCAGATGGCTGCCCCTGCCGGAGCAGCAAAGACGATGGCACGCCAAAGAACAAAGATCGTGCGGTCAAAAAATGCCGTGTATAGAGTCTTTAGAATCTGCGGTGGGCGATAAGGGGGAAGTTCCAAAGAAAACGTGGAAGCATGTCCGCGTAGCACCGTGCGCGACAAAAGCGCCGAGCTCACTAGCGCAAGAACGATACCCAGCAGGGCAACAAAAAGCACAGCCAGAGTAGCCACAAGATTGGCATATTCAGCCTGCACCAAAGAACCCAAAAACACAGTAGCGATCAAAAACTGCATCGGCCAACGGCCGTTACACAGCGAAAAGTTATTGGTAATAATGGCGATGATTCTCTCGCGCGGCGAGTCGATAATGCGCGCCGCAACCACGCCGGCAGCATTACAACCCCAGCCCATACTCATAGTCAGCGCTTGTTTGCCATGCGCCCCGGCACGCTGGAAAATTCTATCCAGATTAAAGGCCACACGGGGCAAATAGCCAAAGTCTTCGAGTATAGTAAAGATAGGAAAGAAAATCGCCATCGGCGGCAACATCACCGAAACCACCCAAGCCGAAGTTAAGTAAACACCGTCCACTAACACCCCAAGAAGCCAGGGTGCCAAGTAAGGAGCCAGCGCTGCTTTGAGCGCCGGCCAGCCCCAATCCACCAATAATGCCGCCAACAGCGCTGAAGGATAATTCGCCCCGGAGATTGTAATCCAGAGCACAATGGCCAAAAGCAGAACCATCAGTGGGATACCTGTATAACGATTAGTCAGTAGCCAATCCAGGCGCCTTTCCCACAACAACCTTTGCGAAGCGCCTAAACGCTCCTGACTACGGGCAGCTATTTGTGTAGCTTCGGTATAAATCTGCTCGGCCAGCAGATCGTTTAAATTCGGCGGCAATTGCCAGCGAAGCTCATCTACTCGAGCGATAATGTTGCTCTGGGCCTCTAGCATCTTACAAATTCTCCAAATCGCCGCGCGCTAGCGCTGCACTAACGCTGGCATCACCGGCCAGTAACCGCAGCGCAATCCATTCTTTATGCTCAAGCTGCGGGTAGAGCTGAGCCAGCAATTGCTTTACTTGGTTCAGCGCACCTTTAAGTCCGGGTATATTTAACTTAAGCGCCTTGGGGTTGGGAACTATGTCGCCTCCACAGACTTTCGCTATAGCCGAGAGAAGCTCAGCAAAACCTTGGCCATCGCGAGCCTCAATTGCAACAACCGGCACACCCAAGTCGAGTTCAAGATTTCTTAAATCAATGTTTAGGTTGTGCGACCTAGCTTCTTTTAAGAAATTGACGGCTACAACAATGCGCCGGGTTATCTGAAAAATCTGCAAAGCTAAATTTAAATTACGCTCCAGGCGTGTGGCATCAAGCACAATGACAGTCACGTCCGGCTGGCCAAAGAGAATAAAATCCCTAGCCACCTCTTCATCAGGAGAGGCAGAAAGTAGCGAATACGTCCCCGGTAAATCGACTATTTTGTAATGCTTGTCATTGTAAACAAAACCCCCCTCAGCGCGCTCAATAGTCTTCCCCGGCCAGTTCCCGGTATGTTGCTTTAGGCCGGTTAGCGCATTAAAAACTGTGCTTTTGCCGGTATTCGGATTTCCGGCAAGACAGATGATGTGATCGATATCTTCAAACCCCACGCCCAGCTGTTCTAGTCGTGCCTGTTGAGCACCGGAACAATGATCGCAATAGCTGCTCACTTCTGTCCTCCGGCTTTTCTTTTAATTAGAATTTTATCACCCTGTTCTTTACGCAACCCGATGAGCGTATTGTGCAGGCGATAAGCAATGGGCGAACCGCCGAGACTGGCAAACTCTGCGCTCACAACAGTCGAAGCGACAAAACCCAAATCCAACAGGCGCGAGCGCTCCGCCCCAATACAAGTTGGGCTAATTCCAAAAATCACAGCTTCCTCTCTTTGCTTGAGCATGGAAAGCCTTTCGACATCTAAATCAATTTCCTCGTCGCCGGCAAGCGGGCGAACATTGATCTGCCGCGCCTGAGCAAAAGAGATTTTGACGCGAGCTCCTTCGACGTAAATCGAAATAAGATCACCTTGTTTATCCTGAATAAAAAATGAGCTGCCCACACTAAATCCCCGCTCCACAAGCTCTTGGTAGGTCTCCCATGGCTCGTCTTCAATGTGCAACACCCGCCCTTTGTAGCCAATCGGACAAGCATCAAGCGCCAGTCCGCTATGGCGCTTGATTTCACCGGCCGCAGTCGGAATCGGATCTCCATGCGGATCAAAGCGCGGCTCGCCAAGATAAGCCGCTAGGGCATTAACTTCTTTTGCACTTAGCTCATGTTCTTTATTGTGCGCATCTATATGCCACTCCGGGCTAAGGAAGCCGCTTTGCCGAGCCAGAAATGTTTCGTAGATTCTGTGGGCTCTGACCACCTCTAAGGCATATTTACGCCCGGCAGGAGTAAGAAAGAAGTTCTCGCCCCGTTTTTCGACCAGTTCGCTCTGCTGTAATTGTTCTACCACTCCCGCAAGATGCTCATGGCTTACCCCCAACGCCTCCGCCAGCACTCCCGAAGTAACAGGTCTGCTCTCATATTCGTGATCAAAAAAACACTTTAAGGCATCCTCAATTTTGACTTTACTAATCTTCATCTAAGGTATCCCTTCACAACCTTTATTGAGTTTCTGCATCGTCCTGAAAAATGTTGACAGGTAAACAAACGTTAATAAATCGCCAAATCGGTACATGTACTTACCTTGGCAGCTGTTAAGCCGCCAAGGTCTGCCCCCTGCAGGGGGCAAGTTTTGCGAAGCAAAATTATAGGGGGATGAAGACTAAGCCTTCACATATTTAGTCGTTTCCGATCAGGAGACGTCAGTAAACACAGCAATCAACATATTCGCAATACCCCCTGTTTTATAAAACAATTGATCCCGTGAAGGCTTATCATCTTATTAGTTGCCGGACGCTTCCCATTTGCCTAATTTTCCACTGGAAGTAATTTTATAAACACCGCGTAGCGTTGACTCGCGTTTAGAGCCGGAAAGTGTGATTGTTTCCTTCCCGTTGCTCAGCGTAAGAGAGACCCCTTTAGCTAGAAAAGACCCGCTAACTTTAAATGTTTCATAGCCGGAAACATCAGCCAACCCGGAAACTTTCTCGCCGGCAACACCGAGCTCTAAATTAAGTCTTTTCGCCTGGCCATCAATGGTCATATTTCCTTTAAATGCTTGCGTCTCCTGAGCAAGCAGATCACTGCCGACGTTTTTCTTTCCCGGACGGCGAACATTAATCACATTCCCCGAAGCTACGTCTTCCGGCTTTAGTTCATTTTGCTCGCGAAAACGATTTTGCAGATCATCTGTAGCTACAGGAGCAGCAGATGATGATGAGCTCGCCTTGATCGGCATAGTCTCAACTTTGGCAGTTTTTATCTCGTCTAGCGAACTACTCGCCCAAGAAGCTACAGGGGTTTTAGTCTGAGCAACACTAGAGGAAGCCACTTCAGTCTGAGTTATTGCCGCGCTGGAAGAACTCTCCACTGTGCTAACCGCGGTATGGGCTTCGCTACTAGTTACGACAACAGGCTGACTAGAAGCCGGGGATACAGGCACATCTTCTGCCGCCGGTTTAGATTCTGAGCTTGCTCCGAGCATCATCAACTCTTGCTCCAGCTCCGTGCGTTTATTTTCTGCCACTGTAGGCGCTCTCGATGACTGAGCAGATTTAGCAACCACAGCTGGCACTTGGGGTACCTTGCCGACGCGCATAAACACATATGACATAGCGGCAACCAGCGATGCTCCCAAAACTAGAGAAGTGACCATACTGAATGAGGACTTAGATGGTGGCTTCATGCCCTCAAGCAGCTCAGGCGGAATTTCCTTTTGCGATGGTAACCAAAAGACCCAGCTCTTAGTGCGATTTCCCAGCGTAAAACGTCCGCTGTCTGTCAGCTCTCCATGCTGAATAGTTTCGATGTTATGGAAAGTTGGAAACTTACTAACCGACCCTGAGGTCTGATACTTAGCACCATCGGGCACCTGCTGGGCAAGAGCATAGGCAAACTGTTCGGCATCCGGGAAGCGCTCTTCTTTTTTCTTGGCGCAGGCTTTATGCACTACCTGCTCAAACCACTTAGGAATATTAGCACCGGCAAAAAACGGAAATGGGTCATGCACATGCTTAAAAGCCACAGCCACAGGGGTATCAGCACAAAACGGTTTTTTCCCTGTAACCAGCTGATAAGCAATAACACCTAAAGCATAAATATCACTTCTTTTATCGACTGCCTCACCGCGAATCTGCTCCGGCGACATATAATCCGGTGTGCCGATAGCCTGACCGTCTTGCGTTAGGCCGGATTGCTCATTTAGCACGCGTGCTGTTCCAAAGTCAGCGAGTTTCACCTCGCCGGTCTTGCTGATTAAGACGTTGGCCGGCTTGAGATCGCGGTGAATAATCCCCTTTTCGTGGGCATAAGCCACGCCGTTTAGGATCTGAAACAAAAAGCCAAGCGCCTCATCAAAATCCAATGCCTGCCCTTGAGTCTGGTCATCCCCTGAAGGGGCGATGATGTCACTTAAACTTTGCCCCTCCACATACTCCATGGAGATATAAGTTATGCCATCTTCCGTATTTCCGATATCGTGAATGCGAATAATGTTGGGATGAGATAAACTCCTTGCCACCAACACTTCATTCATGAAACGCTTAAGAACTGTTTCATTCTGAGACAAAAACGGATTTAATAGCTTAAGGGCAACAACCTGTTCGTTAAGTTTACGATCAATAACTTTATAGACCATGCCCATACCGCCAGCGCCTATTTTGGAGACAACTTCATAGCGCCCGGCAATCACAGAACCAGCAGTTAGCTTTAGTAATTTTCCGTCGTCGGATGACATACAGGGCCAGACCTCAAAAAAGACAAACTTGTTCTCCTTCTTTTGGCAAATTTTCAGGATTTAACAACATAAATTTATATTTGATCATAAGTTTATCGGGAATTAAAGTGGCTAAATTTTTACCCTTCTCTGAATAGACTTAATCGCCTATAAGCCCAGTGAGCAGTTCTAAATCGAGGGGCTGAAACAATTTTTTCTACAGAGGTCATAAATGCTAGTTAGCAAAGCAGTGTTTTTTTTCTTGGGTATCGCAGCTTTTGTAGCACAGGCAGAGGCACAACAGGCGATTAAAATTATTGACCTTGCCGGCAAGACGCAATCGATTGTAGAACTCGATGACAGCGACCCGGCAAAAATGCAGGCTACTGTTCGCGTCGCCGTATTACCGGCTGAAGCTACCCCTGATAATTTAGCTGCCGATGAACTCAAAGGACTAGAAATTTCACTAGTCAAAGTCGTCAATGACCGTGAAGCGGATGTAGTTCAAATCGCTAAAACATTCAAAAACGGCGTAGCCACTTTTAACGGTATTGTGCCCGGAGTTTATAAAACCAGAATCGAATGCGCACAGATGATTGTCAAGTCAGCCGCTCTCTCCGGAAGCGAAATTATCAACCGTGCAAACATGCCCGAAGCACCGGATCCTAAATCATTAGATCAAATTCATTTACTCGATCAAACAGGACAGTCTCGCGCCATGGCAGAAGTTCCTTATGGCAAATCAGCCGCTTTAGACCTTTCTGTAGCTGACAGTGAAAACAAAGACGCTTCACTGAAAGACGTCCGAGTCATGTTAATCGATCTGGAAGAAGATACAGAAGAGGAAATTGAGGTCTATGCCGGGCAGGTTACCAACGATGAGGGAAAAGTCAGTTTTGCCCAGGTTCCCGGTGGCCTCTATAAAATTCGTATTGAATGCCCCAGATACGCAACCGGCGGCATTGGCTTTAATAGTGAATCAGCTCTAAGCTGCTTCTGCCCGACTGATTTGTTAAAAAATGTTCCTAATACCCTTTCTGAAATGGTTGCTCCTGTAAGCTCAGGCCAAGTATATGGCTCGTTACTTCCAGCTGTCGCCGCACCAACTGCCACGATGGCACCGGTCATTGGCAATCAGGCCACCGATGATGGCGAGGCACCCTCAGCCTCGCGGGTTAGCACGCAAGAACAGTAATTTCGTAAGCGACAATTTGGCGTTGCGAAGCACAGGACCGTAGATCCTGAGTCTTATACACAAGTTGCTCACTAAGGATGTCGTGTTTTGATTTTGGTATAAGATGGCTAGACGCAGCAAAAGTCATTTCCCCTGTGGAGCGCGTATATGGACCCGCCGTGGATGTCAAAGACTAAATACTGGTGGGAAGGTGAGGATGCGTGCGTATATGCGGCTTCTAAATGGAGATTT
>JADZAE010000059.1 GCA_020852715.1 Deltaproteobacteria bacterium | reverse complement strand
TACCAGCTTGACTGCTTCGTCTTTGTATTCCTTAGTGAATTTCCTGGGCATTTCTTGCTCTCCCTTTTTATTTCCTGACAGTTTTACTTACTCCATTATTACTGTCCGGTAAATCGGGGGAGGGTCATTACCGTTAACCCCTTACATGTAGAACCAGTGGTTTGGGTTTCTTCCCTCAAAGATTTATTATCGACATTGTTTAGCCTCTGTGCATTTTTACAATATATCTCGTTCTTAAAAACCCAATCGCTACGACAATTAGTCGGTGTAACCATACTTAGTTGTTTCAACTTATTATCTAAGCCGATAGCTGTAATAATTCCCGTGAGCTTGTTTTTGTTAGATTATCAATTCGCGCGTCGTTTTTCGCAAAAATCTTATTAGAAAAACTGCCCTTACTAATAATTGGCCTGATTTTCAGCATTGTTAATTTATATGCTCAAGGATTTCCTACCCTCATGAGCAATAAATCAATTATCTCTTTATCGGGCATCGTTAATGCGTTCACTCTACATACAACTAAAGCTATCTTACCTATCAATCTTTGCGCCTACTATAGTAGCTCTGCCGTTAGCATTGGCAATACTGAATACGCACTGGCCTCGATAGTGATATTGCTAATTATTTATCTGCTAAGCAAAGTTGCCGATCGATATTTTTATCCTGCTTCGATCGGACGAATTCTCGCATTGGCTTTAATTGCTAAAACCATCTATTCTCGCCTGCCCAATTTCGGTCAAGGCATTTACTTAACTTTATTTATTATATTGATTGGTTCTTATATTCTCTCCAGTCGTGACTTGGTCTCTACTTGGGTTAACACCGAATCCCTCTGGCAAAATGTTATAAAAAAATATCCCAACACCGATGTCGCATACAATAATCTAGGAATTGATTTTGCTCAAAATTCGCAGCCACAGCTATCTAGAGAAAACTTTCTTAAAGCCGTTGAACTAAATGATCAATACGACGATGCTGCTTACTATTTAGCGCTCTTAGCTAACGAGCAAGGTGACATTCAAGGCGCACAAAGGTATTATGACAAAACTATCAACCTTAATCCTAATCATGTAAATGCTTGGATTAATCTGGGCAATATCTAACCACAGCAGGGTGAAATAAGCAAAGCAGTTAGCGCTTACAACAAAGCTATTAGTATACGCCCCAGCAATCCTCCGGCCCATGCAAATTTCGGTAAACTTTATGCCCAAGTTGGCAATGTCAACCAGGCAATCAGTGAATATGAGAAGTCTTTACAAGTTGATCCTTTGCTTAACTTGGCACTTGAGGGATTAGCCACACTTTACCGACTGCAAGGCGATTTATCAAAGGCTGAAAGTTATGCAAAAATATTGAGGCACTCTAACCGACAATAACCTCGCTTCGACCAATTCTATCTTCCCTTGATTTATTGCTAAAACCTGGGCTATTAATAAGCACTTCGTTTGGTGTATGCCGAACTCAAAAAGTGAGTTTAAATAGTTAGGTAACCGGAGGCTTTTCCATTTTTTATGGAACGTTGGAAATCACGCATCGGTGTAATATTGGCTGTCGCGGGCTCGGCCGTTGGAGTGGGAAACTTTTTACGTTTTCCTGGACAAGTAGTAGCAAATGGCGGCGGCAGTTTTATGATTCCTTATTTTGCTGCCCTTCTCTTATTAGGCTTACCTCTTTGTTGGGCCGAATGGATCATGGGGCGTTCGGGCGGTGAACATAATTTTCATTCCTGCCCGGCCATCATGTATAAACTTGGTAAGTCAAATCTCTGGAAATACATTGGAGCGATTGGTGTGCTTATCCCGATGGCAATTATGATGTACTATATTGTCATTGAAACTTGGTGCTTGGTGTATGCAGTCAAATATTTGTTTGGGCAAATAGACTTAGGCTCATCACCAGAGCAGTACATGATTAACAGCAAAAACTTATTTGCGACAATTGCTGGAACCACTAACGATGGATTTCATACTGAAGGGAAAATCAATATAACTTTTGCCTTATTGATTGTGATTTTTAGTATTAATTTCTACCTTGTCTATAACGGTTTAACGCGAGGAATCGAAAAGTTTTGCACTTACGCCATGCCATTAATGGGATTATGCGCAATTATCGTTCTTTTTAGAATTCTTACTTTAGGAACCCCTGATCCAAATATTCCTGAGCAGAATGTTATTAATGGCCTCGGTTACATGTGGAATCCCAAACCCCTGGATAATGATTCGCCATGGTGGACTGCTTTATTAAATCCGCAAGTTTGGATGTCTGCTGCCGGTCAGATATTTTTCACTTTGTCAGTGGGCTTAGGTGTGATCATTAACTATGCCAGCTATTTATCAAACAAAGACGATGTTGTTCTGTCGGGGCTGACAGCAACTGCAACCAATGAATTTTTTGAAGTCTGTCTTGGCGGATTAATTACAGTAACTGCGGCTTTTATTTTTCTTGGTGCGTCGGGATCTCAAGGTGGCGTATTTAGTTTAGGCTTTCATACTTTGCCCGTCGTTTTTATGCACATGCCGGCCGGATCATTCTTCGGCTTTATTTGGTTTTTTATGCTTTTTTTAGCAGCTATTACTAGTTCCATCTCTATGTTGCAGCCATCGATAGCCTTTCTTGAAGAAACCGCAAATATCAAACGAAAAGGATCTATTTCTATCTTAGGCATTATTTGTGGTCTAGGCTCATTATTCGTCATTTACTTTTCCAAAGATCTAAAAGCTCTGGATACACTTGATTTTTGGGCAGGAACTACAGCTATCTATTTACTGGCAATGTCTCAAATTATTCTTTTTGGATGGGTTTATGGTGTTGACCGTGGCCTAGAGGAGGCTAAACATGGTGCACTGATTAACTTACCTTCCTGGTTTGGGTTTGTTATTAAGTATGTTTCTTCTCTATATTTGCTGACAGTTTTTGTTTTGTGGGCCTATAATAATTTACCCGGTTATATAACAACATTGCTAAAGGGGGGAGTACCTTTATTTAGCGTCTGCATACTTGCAGGCCTCTATTTATTCATTGTCACATTAATTAATAATGGTCAGAAATATTGGAGCGAGAAAACTTCTAACCCGGAGGACTACAATATATGACATTAGCCGGCTGGATATTTTTGTTAGCATCAAATCTGTTCGTTATCGGTCTTCTTGCATTTTGTTTTTATAAATGTTTTTCTTCTGCTCAATCGGCAGACAGTATTCATTCGCCATTGGACATTGACACTAGAGATGAAGAAAAATGATGATTAAATTACTCCTCAATGAAAATTAGTGATATCAAAGTTGAATCAGTTACCAGCGGCAACAGACTTAGTGCTGTTGTGGAATTTTCCTCTCTCTCGACCACCTTTTGAATTATGGTTTGAGTTTCCGAAAGAAATAGCCATTTCACCCCGCGGCGATGCTTTTCTGCCAATGGCGTTACTATCAGCGATGGCTTTGGGAGAAAATTTGAGCATTGACTCCACTGCCTCTCCATATTTATTATAGGTCACTCATACCATCCAAGATATATTTTGTTTTTGGATGACGCAATCCCAGCGTATAAAAATAAACATCTCTGAACAAAATGCTTTAACCAAAACGGCTAATAAGATAGGCGTTTTTTACAATGGGGGTGGATTCTTTTTATACTTTTCTAAAACTCAGAGAGCATGAGGCAAGCAAACCTGACTATCTTATTTGTGCTTATTGCTTTGATATTAAGTTAAGCAATATCGATCTTTATCAGTCTGTAAAAGCACGCTTAGAAGTTGTTGGAAAAGAAAGTGATATCAAAATAATTCATCTAAAAACTAATCTCCGCCCCTTTGGCGATATTTGTTTGCGCTGGGGTGAAGATTTTCATGGTGCAGCTTTAGCTAGCATCGGCCTTGCTCTGGGTTCAACTTTTAGCAAAATCTATATACCAGTAACTTGCACTTATGAGGTAATCTCTCCGTGGGTTTCTCACCTATTAACCGACCCTTTATGGTCGAGCGAGACCCTATAGGTTATTCATCATGGTTGTGAAGCAGATCGCATTGAAAAACTTTCTGTCTCTGTACTTAAATCTAGCCTGGCAGTAAATAATATCCGCGGGTGCTGGGAAACCCCCAATAACGCTTATAATTGCTGCGCTTGCGAGAAGTGTCTTCTTACCATGCTCTGCCTTTATTATTTAGGCGAGCTGGAAAATTGCCCAACTTTTAACAACCCCATTCCCACAAAAGCACTAAAAAATCTCCGCCTAAGAAGCTATAAAATACGTATTCCTAGAAATTCTTTACGACGATTAGAAACTATGCCGTCTTCAAAAAACACCCGGTCGATTATTCAGGCTCCAAGGCATTCTTTACGAAAAGCTTATCTTAACAAAATATGGGGCGAATGCTTAAATTTATTTTCGATGAAAATCTAACATGGCTTTTTGAACTTTCACGAATTTCAGTCTATCTTAATTGTAGTAACACCGGCAATATAAGGTTCCACGCTTTCGACGTCGATATTTAGCAAGGATTGAACAAAATGCGTCATTTTATCACATTCCTCTTTTATCGCAGTCACAGCTGAGGCTCCTTCGGTATTATTGGAAGGCAGTGATTTTGCTAACAGATGGCACTGAAAAGATAAGGCGGTTAACGACTGGTTAATATTGTGAGCAACACTACCAACTACCTGCATTGCCAACAATTGCCGAGCTTTTTTGATATTTTCCTCTTCTGCCGTCTTCAGTAAGACATTGACGCTTTTTAGCTCTTTCATCAATTCCGATACTCTAAGTAAAGCGTTCAAACGTGCTCTTAACTCCGGATGCTGAAACGGCTTTACCAGATAATCATCGGCACCCATCTCTAAACCCTTAACTCTATCTTTCAGCTCGCCACGGGCAGATAAAATCAATACAGGCAAATAATCTTCTTTGATATTTTTTCTAATCCATTTGGTTATTTCTAATCCGGACATCCCGGGCAGCATCCAATCAACTATCGCCGCCGAAAATGTGTCTTTGCTTAGCACCTCAAGAGCTTGGCGACCATCTTCTACCGCGATCGCCTCCCAACCAAATGCTTTAAGAGTGATCTCGATAATTGCCCTGGTATCTTCGTTATCTTCAACGATTAAAACGCGAATAGGCGACATGCAGCAATCCACTCCTCCTACCAAACAACAGACAAGATCTTAATAAACAAGCAACCCGACTAACGTGTAAACAAATGTGGAGTTAATGTTGGATCATCATAAACAGCGCGGATTAATGAACCGCGAGCTTCCTCTGTTAATCTCACCTCACACTCTACGCTATGGCAAACAAGTGCGGCATCAACAACTGCTTCCGCTGCTTTTAACAAATCATCACTAGTGGCAACTGCCAATCGATCATAAAATTCAACAAGTTTCATTCCCTTACCCCCTTCATCTTAATTGCCCCTTCTTTTAAAAACCACTTGGATTTTATACCCAGCTAGATGCTTAAGCTAGTAACTATTATTAAAAGACAATGAGCAGCATGGGGGTCCGGTAGGTTAAGCCTTTGGACCAAAAGATTACAGCTGATTAGGCCAATTCCGCACCGCTTATAGCATTCCCAAAAGTAAATTAACTTTTAAGCTGAAAAGCATAAATGCTTTTTATCTTTACCCTAAGATAATAGTATGAGCCTTAAACAAGAGATAAAAACACAGCTTACATGGGCTCTTTCAGCAAGCCTTCACAAAATCTTCAATGAACCTAAAAACAGCAGTAGCCGTTTTATTAAACCTAAAAAACTCAGCCATTCTCTTTAGGTAGCCCTCAAAAAATAAAAAATCGCGCCACTCGTTGGTGATTTTCAAATTCTAAGGTAAGTGGGCGCGATTTTTTATTTTTTGAGGCTTTCTATCCCCTCGACTGATTTTTTTAGTATGAATGTTTTCTCGTCAGAAACGCCATTTCTTGTAAAAGCGCGACTTTTAGTCAATCAGGAAAAAAAGCTGAGTGAACGACAGGCAATGCCCTTTCTACTTCTTCATCCTTAATAACGCAGGAAATATTAACTTGCATTTCGCCTTTAGAAATCATTCCCACTTGGATTTTCTCAGTTGCCAAAGCCCCAAATAACTTAAAGGTGCAATTATAGTCGTAGCGCATATTTTCTCCAACAACTGCCAAAATCGATTGATCTTGAATGATATTAATTTTGCCCAAAGCTTCGAGATCCGCCTTCGCCTTTTCCACATATCCAGCCTTTTCCACTGTAAACGAAATGCTGATTTCTGAAGTAGAAACCAAGTCCACTACTACGCCGTGCTTCTTAAGCACGTTAAAAACCTGCGCTAAAAAGCCATAAGTGTCATACATACGATTGGACGTAATTGTAACAACGGTAATGCCTTTTTTAGCGGTAATTGCGGTAACCGGGCGTTTATGAGTCGGGGCCGAATTAACAATTCGCGTTCCCGGATAGTCAGGATTGAAGGTATTTTTTACGCGAATAGGAATCTTGGCCATTGTTACTCTTTCCATAGTAAACGGATGTAACACCTCAGAACCAAAATGAGTTAACTCCGCTGCTTCCGATGCAGAAATTTCATCTAGTACCATAGCGCCCTTAACTTTGCGCGGATCGGCTGTACAGACGCCATCCACTTCCTTCCAAACCTGTAACTCTTCTACAAGGTCAGAAGCAAGTCCCGCCGTTAACAGCGCTGATGTAAAATCTGTATAACCGCGACCGATCTTCTCAATCATTCCACCGGGGACAGGCCCAAAATAGCCGGTAACTACAGGTATTGTATCATCTTGAACGCGGCAGAAATTAGCAATTCTTTCCTGCAGCATTTTAAAGAAATCGCCATCAATATTCTTATAACGCTTATCAACAATGCTCGATAAATCTTTATATTCTGCGCGCATGCCATGATCATTCAAGGTCTGTGCTAAAATATAGGCACTCAATTTTTCACCGACAGCTATGACATTATCTAAAGATATAGGGGTTAGCTCGCCAATAATACGGATGGCATGAAGAAAACTGGAAAGACGTGATAGCTCTTCTATGACAAATCTTTCACAACGTTCAACTATCGCCGGGGAATTGATAGCTTCCCGAATTGCCTGAGCATGATAAGAAGTAATTTGTTCAATAACATCATTAAACGGCTGATCGCTAACCGCACAATCAGCAGCCTTGAGGAGTAAACTAGTGGTTCCTGACGTTTTCTTCTCCGGGCTCATCGCCGAGACGACCACGATAACTTTATTAGACTTCGCTGTATTCTTAATAATATTACTAACAAGCTTAAGTCTCTCCCCTGAGCCAACACTGGTTCCACCGAACTTTTTAACAATGATCTTCATAATAATCCCCAATGCTTACTAAAATGAGGTTAATAAACGCTTAAACAGGCGGGCAATATATATATAGTCCGGGTAATATCAAGTTGAGCTATTTGGGCGGAAAACTGCTGAGGCTATTTGCCCCTCTTGCTACACTTTGCCTCATCTATTACCACAGCTATCTCCCTGGTTTTCTTATCTATTTTATTTTTCTCCTCTTGGCACGGCATTGCTTAATCAGCGTGTAATTAAATTACGCAAGCTGCCCGCAGTTACATCCTGTCGGGTCTCTTAGACAAAAAGGAGTAGCAAGATGTTCAATAACGCCAAATCTAAAGAAGTTGAAAACATAATTAATAAACACGCTAAACTGGCAAAAAAAATTGCACTAAAATATCAACGTGATCACCTGTCAATGAAGTTAGACTTAGAAGAACTTCATTCTGCCGCACTACTAGGCTTAGTCGATGCAGCGCGCCGCTATGATCCCGTTAAACAATCAAATTTTTGTACGTATGCCTTCTATCGTATTCACGGAGCAATTAAAGACTATGTGCGTTTAGAATTAAGACAACGCGGTTATGAAGGCTCTCTACACCAAGAGCCCCACAGCAACTCAGGTCAGAAAGCACTGGTTTTAGATAGACTAGAAAACCAAGTAGATTTCACAGCCATGTCTTATGGCCAAGACTTAAATGACCTAGGTTCGCTGATTTATATGCTCACCGACCTAAATATCAAGATCTACCTAAGCAAAGGACAAAAAGAAGCGCAAATTAGCTATCTCTCAGATGACGATCCCGAGGAAATGATTTGCTTGCGCAACAGTTTAGCTTATCTAAAAAAACTCATTGCTAAACTTCCTCGTGATCAACAGAAATTATTAAAACTTTATTACGTCGACGGTTACTCATTTCATGAGATGACTGATGCCTTTGATGGCTTATCCTTAAGTTGGATTTCGCGCCAACACAATGCCGCGCTAGAGCAATTAAGATTAGAGGTCAGTAGAGGTGATGGTAATGTTTAAGAAATATTTTATGCGTCTTTGGGCGATTTGCCTGGCCCTGATCTTCTGTTCTGCCTGTAAGGAAGTTATTTGGCATGCTTTGGAGGAACCAAAAGCCAACCAAGTAGTTGTCGCGCTAGCCGAAGCGGGAATTAAGGCAAAGAAAGTACAAGATGGAGCACGTTGGAATATCGCGGTAGAAACATCCGAAACCTATCGTGCCTTGCGCACATTAGATAAGCATCGCTTGCTGCAACGTAGACTAAATAGCGATAGTAACAAAAATAAAAAACTCATTACTTCTCGCGAAGAACGAATGCGCAGTCTTGAGCATAGTTTAGCGAATAATCTGACCGATACTCTAGAATCTCTCCCCGGAGTGTTGGAAGCACATGTGCATTTTTATTTTGCCAATCAAGTGCAACAAGAGTTTGTTAAAAATCAACCAAAAACATCAGCCTCTGTCGTCCTAATAACTAAGGGCAACCCTCTAGTAACAGATGACCATATTCGCAATTTAATTAGTGGGGCTACGGGAATAGATAGCACAAATATCAAGGTTCTTTTCGCTCTTGAAACTAATCAAAAGAATAATAGCTCGCAGGAGTCTCCTGAAACGACAGAGCGTGCCACCATCCCACAGCCATATCCGGCAATCAAGCCCTTATATTTAATTATTGGCGTTTTGCCATCGCTAATTCTAATTGGTCTTTTGTTACGCAAACAACACAAAACTATCGAGCGAATTAAAACCGAATCCTCGCCAGGCCCCTTTTTTAACGCGCATTCAAGCAACAACGATACCAGCGTAATTATGCCTTTAAACCTGGAAGACGAAGGGAGGCCAACATGTTAGGTCAATTAATAAACGCCAACTTGCCCCCACATATAGAACTTATTCTTGCCTATGCTTACCTCGACAACAAACAATCCCTCCTTGGTGTTGCCACTTGCTTAGGAACGAAACTTAATCGACTCCCTCTTTCCTTGGCCGAAGCGATGATTGCTTCTCAAGATGAAAACCTACTCGAATTGATCAACAAGCTTTTTAAGGATTACTCGATTTCCTCAAATATTTTCGCAGAAAAAACATGGAAACATTTAACTAAAATAATTAGTCAAACAGGATATTAACTATGATACCTTTAATTTATGGTAACTCAGAACAAAATTTGCAGCGCCGTAGCAATATTCGAAATAAGCCGGCATTATTTGCAAAAAGGCGGGAACGCGATCTGGTCTCTTCTTGGATCAAAAATGCCAGTAAGCTGATCTCTTCAGCTCTAAATGTCTCTACAGACGTACAGTTTTCCTGCAAATCTACACCGGACTTAGTTAGCTCGCTTAAAGCAACAAAGCAGCCCTATCAAGTTTTATGTAAATTTTTAGTGAATAATTTAGAATTTGTTTTAATCTTCTCTGGTCAATATACCAGAGAAATTATTAGTCAATGCACAGGAAGCCAAGTTATTCCAGTTGTTACGCCTCTCGATAATCAAGAACTAACTATCTTCTCCTATTTAGTAACCAAATGTCTTTCTGCTTATAACCAAACCGCTTCTGACACGATTTACTTGGCTCTGGTTCGCTCCATACGCGTAGAAAACGATAACATTCCAAAAGATTGCTTATCAGAGGAACTCTTTTCGTATCAAAATAGCGAATTCATCTTTTCCGATGTCACTATCAACATCGGTCAATCTATTTGCCATTGTTTTGTTGGCCTAAGCAGCGTTTTTGTGAAAGATATTGCCGTGCGGGCACGTTTCCAATCACTAACTACCAGTGAGAGCAGGCTATTAACCAACCTCTGTTACAATTTTACCGTACAAATCCCCGTAAAAATGAGTTCAATATTACAATTTGCGCAAATCGAAGCCGGAAGCAAATTAGCTTGGTCTACCAAAAATAATGGTAAGCAAAACATCACCAATGTGAAGATAAATTATGAAAACTACGAGTTTAGCTTGCGCCTCGCAGAACAGCAAAGTGCAAAAACAGCAAAAGATTCTTTTCATGAAAACTAATTTTTATTTTACTAGCCGTTTAGAGGTTAGTCTTATGATGAAAAACTAGGAGAAAGATAATTCTACATAAAATTAAGAATTAACTAATAGATAAAGGAGATCGGAATGAATGATTTAGCATTACAAATAAAACAGTCGGAGTCATTGTTCGGCAACTTTCAGGAGCTCAACGAAAAGAAAGAAAAGCCTACCAACTTATTTCAAGATCAAATAGGCCTTTTAGAGCAACTTGAGGTAATGGCAACACTGCAAATCGAAGGCGTTAAACTTAGCGTTGAGGAAGTATTAAATCTTAGCAATTCTCAGGAAATAGCCACCTCTTTGTTGCATAATTCAACAGCTAATCTACTAGTAAATCAGAGAAAGTTTGCTACCGGACAGCTGCGTTGCGAAGGTGACTACTTAACTTTTTCCATCACCACTGTGGAAATTTAGCAATGAATTCTGAAAACCTTCGATAATTAAAAGGAAGGGAAAATAGCAGCTGCTGTTTTCAATATTAACAACCTCAAGAGGAGAATTTTATGGGTTTAAATAACATACAATCAGGTTCGGGTTATTCTACCCTGCAAAGCTACACCGGCCAGTCGGCAATTAGTGGCAGCGGGTTAGGAAAAACATTTTTAGATACTTTTCGTTCTGTAGGTTCAACAGCTCTAGGGTTGGCAGGCAATGCCGCTATGGGCTCTCTACCCGCTGACAATATGAGTTTAATTCAATTACAGCAGGAAATGAACAGGGAAAATCTAACTATGACTATGGTTTCCAATGTAGAAAAAACCAAACATGAAACCAAAATGGCCCCAGTCAGAAACATTAGAGTTGGATAATTCATTAACAGGAGACAAATTATGACTACTTCAACAATCGATCGGCCTGCATTTCTTGAATTTATTGATCATGTAATGCCAGAGGCGACAAAGACAAAAAGCAAAAGTACCAATAGCACTACCAGCAATAGTAACAGCAGCGGAGCTAGTGGAAGCTCTGGCTCGTCGTCCAGTAAAAGCACTCAAGCTAAGACCAAGAATAATTATGATAGCTTGGTTGATCAGATAAACAAAAATATCAACATCACATCCAGTGAGCGTGATATGTGGAGTTTTATCGGCGATGTTATTTCGGGCAAAGTTGGCGGATCAGTCAATGAGCAAACAAAACAGATGCTTTTACAAAATGCGCTACAAAAGCTGCAAAGTATGTATAGCTTCATCTCCAATATGCTTAAGACTTTGCATGATACAGCAATGAATAGCATCAATAATATTAAATAATTATCATGAAATTTACATCGAGCACAGCTAGCGACTTACTCTTACCATTGGCAGTGGTATCAGTGGTCGCTATGATGATCTTCCCTCTACCCCCAGCTGTGCTCGATTCTCTTCTAGTTTGTAATATCACCTTTTCTTTGTTGTTACTTATCACTTCCGTATACTTGTCAGAGCCTGAGCGCTTCACCTCATTACCTTCAGTCCTGTTACTAACCACTTTGTTTCGTTTAGGACTTAACATTTCCACAACCAGACAAATCCTGAGTGGGGGCGATGCACCAAGCATTGTCGCTGCATTCGGTCATTTTGTCGTTGGCGGGAACTTAGTTGTCGGCTGCGTAGTCTTTATCATTTTAACGATCATTCAGTTCCTAGTAATTTCCAAAGGGGCAGAACGCGTGGCCGAAGTAGCAGCGCGCTTTACGCTCGATGCGATGCCGGGAAAACAAATGGCTATTGATGCTGAATTGCGCGCCGGAGCACTTTCCTTAAGCGAAGCAAAAATACGCCGGCAAGATTTACAGCGAGAAGCAAAGCTTTATGGCGCACTCGATGGAGCAATGAAATTTGTAAAAGGCGATGCCATTGCCGGATTATTGATTACCACCTTAAATATTAGTGCCGGCATTATCCTCGGAGTTTTACAGCAAAATCTTTCATTTTCTGATTCTGTCGCCCGCTACAGCTTGCTCACTATCGGCGATGGTTTAGTTTCACAAATTCCGGCATTACTCGTGGCCGTTGCCGCCGCCATTGCGATCACCAGAGTTAGAGACATAGAGGATACTTTTATCGGTAGAGATTTGGCTAGGCAATTAAGCCAAGAGCCAAGAGTTTTTATTATCACCGGAGCTTTACTTGGAGCATTAAGTATTGTCCCTGAGCTACCCACCTTCCCTTTTTTATTTCTGGCCATCCTTTCTGTCATCTACGCGGCAAAGGGCCATTACCGAAAAGAGCACCATATTGAAGAAGTGGAGACCCAAGGTTTTCGCCCTAAAATTTACTCTCCCTTGTTAGTCAAAGTTACTCCGCGCCTAACTTTCGATTTACAACAAAAGGGCAATATCGTCGGAGATATTTCACAATTACGCGAAAAAATATTTGTTACTTGGGGCGTATTAATTCCGGAACCACAGCTAGAAATTGATAATGATCCGGAGAGAACTATTGCTAGTTTTTATTTAAACAGCTGCCATATTGAAGATTTAGATTATAATAATATCGCTCCCTTTTCCCCCCTATCCGTCGCTGACGTTTTCGTGAAACGTTTGGAAAATTTTTTAACCGATCATTTGGTAGAATTTATTAATGATACACATACCAGAACTTTGCTCGAGGCTCATCTTAGCATCTGTGAAGATCTGGTTAATAATGTTGTCCCGGATATTATATCTGTTACCGGACTGACAAATATTTTGAAGCAACTACTTACAGAAAAAATTCCTATTCGGGAATTAGCGACGATTTTGCAAGCAATTGCCAATCACAAATACATGATCGATAGTAATTCTCCCAATGACACATTGATTGTGCAGGTAAACGAACCTGCCTCCAATGATACTTCTGGCACAAATCGTCCTCCCATGAAAATGCGTGAAACTTTAGCGACTGTGCGTCAGGCATTAGCTCGAACAATAACTAGACAAATAAAAAATGGCTCTAACGAGATTGATGTATATACACTTGATAACCGCCTGAACCGAGTTTTATGCTTGGCTGCCCTAACGGGGAATTCTCTTCTACCCGAGTTCCATCATGAGCTAATAGAGAAACTTGCTGAACTAGTGGACAATAATACAGGTGAGCAAGTAATCATTATGACTTCTACTTACGCCCGAAGTTATTTAGCTAAACTTATTGCTGAGCAATTTCCCGTCATTCGCGTGGTCGCCGCAACCGAAATACTTACAGCTGTAAAAATTAACGTGCTAGAGAAAATAAAGTTAGGGGCGACGCTACAGCTTGGAAGCGAGGAAATCGATGATTCTCTAGATTCAATTAAAGATGCCGCTTAAGACTATGATTAACAATAAATTAAATATTATTCTTCAAAACGTTATTTTATTTACTAGTTTGTTGCTGGTCGCTTGCGTTCCAATGGAGCAACCTAGAACTCCGGAAGAAATGATGCTTGTAGAAAATAAGTTGGTAGAATTGCTTATCGCTGCCAATACCGCTCTGGAGTCAGATAGCAAGAATGATTTAGGCGACGCCGAAGCGGCCTTAAAAATCGCCACTGCCCTGAAGTCTGATGATGTACGTGTGCAGGATGCACTGGGTTGTCTTGCTCTTAAGCAAGGGGACTTGGAGCAAGCCAAGTTTTATTTCCAGCAGGCCTTAGCGCTTGATAATACTTACGATCCAGCTTATGCGCATTTGGCCATGATTGCTGAAAGAAACAATGATTTGCTCATCGCTCGTCAGCTCTATCTACTAGCTTTGCAACATAATCCTCTCAATTATCAGGCTCGCAATAACTATGCTGTGTTTCTTGTAAAACACAGTAAGCATAGTGCTGAAATAAGAAAATTTGCCCAACAAGAACTCCTAGCTGCACAGCATTCCTATGATCGAGAGGGAACTCTTGTCAAAAAGAACCTTAAAAAAATAAAAGCTCAGGATAATACCGCACATAAAAAGTAAGTTGAAACAAAGACCTTGAATTGTGTTTTCCTAGGTAATAAACCCAACGTCATTCATTTTAGAAGAACATGGATGACTAGTTGGGTTTACTCAGCTAAGACAACCGTAGCAGTCTATTTACCGCGCTGATTAAAGCCTTAAGACCGGAAAGCGTAATATTCGAGTCTATTCCCACTCCATACACGACCTGACCGCTAGCTACTTTTATCGCAATATAACTTACGGCCTCGGCATCGGCTCCGCCGCCAAGAGAATGCTGGCTATAATCCTCAACATTAAAGTTAATATTCATTTCACGGGCAATTGCTTCTTTTAACGCATCAATCGGACCATTTCCTTGGCCATAAAACTGACAAGCAGCGCCGTCTTTGTTTAGTTGGAAACAGCACTGCACATGATGCGAGCTAATGGACTTATCGGTTTCAAAGTTTAATAGGTCCAATGGATTATTCACAAACACATACTCCGCATGAAATGTCTCCCAAATCTCTTCTGGTCTAAGCTCTTTCCCAATAGCATCAGCCTTAGCCTGAACAACTCGCGCAAATTCCGCATGCATTCTCTTGGGAAGATTAAAGCCATGCTCGCTACGCATAACATACGCAACTCCACCTTTACCGGATTGACTGTTGATGCGCACAATGCCTTCATAACTGCGCCCGATATCTTTAGGGTCAATCGGCAAATAGGGCACTTCCCATTTATCCGTAGCACTTGAAGAGGTGTAGAGCATCCCTTTATTAATTGCATCCTGATGCGATCCGGAAAATGCAGTAAAAACCAACTCCCCCGCATAAGGAGCACGAGTGTGGGTGGGGATGCTAGTCAGACGCTCACAAACCTCTGCAATACGTGGTAAATCACTGAAATCCAAGCCCGGATGTATGCCTTGCGAATACAAATTAAGCGCCACTGTAACCAGATCAACATTTCCTGTACGCTCACCGTTACCAAACAAGGTTCCTTCCACGCGATCAGCACCAGCTAACAAGGCAAGTTCCGTAGCCGCTACAGCACAACCCCTATCATTATGTGCATGCAAACTAATTAGAATCTTGTCGCGGTTTTTCACATGAGAGCAAAACCATTCGATTTGATCTGCATAAATGTTAGGGGTAGCCATCTCCACGGTCGCCGGGAGATTAATAATTACCCTATTATCAACTGTCGGCTGCCAAACATCAACAATGGCATCACAGATCTCGACAGCAAAATCGAGTTCCGTTCCCGAAAAACTCTCCGGAGAATATTCAAAAGTAAACTTTGTGTCGGGAGCTTGTTCCGCCAAATTTTTAATTAGACGAGCACCATCCACACCAATTTTAATAATCTCCTGCTTTTCCAAGCGAAAAACCACTTTACGTTGCAGCGTAGAAGTAGAATTATACAAATGGACAATCGCCTGTTTCGCGCCGCGCAATGATTCAAAAGTCTTTTGGATTAAATGTTCCCGAGACTGAGTAAGCACCTGAACTTTAACATCCCCAGGCACTAATTTCTTTTCGATTAAATAGCGAAGAAAACTATACTCTGTTTCCGATGCCGAAGGAAATCCAACTTCGATCTCCTTAAAACCGATCGCCAGCAAAAGTTTAAACATTTCCAGTTTTTTTTCTAAATTCATCGGCGCGATAAGTGCTTGATTGCCATCACGTAAATCCACGCTGCACCAAATGGGAGCTTGAGTTAGTTCTTGGCTAGGCCACCGTCGGTCAGACATAACCACTGGCGGAGTTTTTATGTATTTCTGAGCTGGATGTTTATGCATGCTTATTCTCCTTTATTTCCCAACCGAAACCGTTTCCCGGTTTCAGAGTTACTAATTATTTGGGGATAAGCAGAAAGGCGCAAGGATTTATTTCAGATCCCGGCGTTTGTTCCGCCAGGACCCCAATAAACCTTACCTGGCAGGGTAAACGCCTCTATTAAGACCTAGTAGTCCTAGAAGAAGAGCACTCTGAGCAAGGTTTTTACTATTTAACGACATCATAAATAAATTGAATTAGAACCAAACGCTGCCTATACTACAGAAGGAAGTTAATCTTAGCAAGCCAGTAAAAAATAATTTTATGGATTTCGAACAAGTAATTAGGACAAGAAGAAGTGTCAGAAAGTATAAAACAGATACTGTTCCCCGTGAAATAATTAAAAATATTTTATCGGATAGCGTCTCTTTTGCCCCTTCGGCAAAAAACCTTCAGCCATATAAATTTTTAGTCTACAAAGATATTAAAGAGCGCCAGCAAATTGTCAGTTTATGTAAAGCCAACGTATTTATGGCTAACGCTCCGTACATCATCGTTGGTTTAGCCAATCAAGAAACTTGTTATCCAACCAATGCGGGTTACATGGCAACTGACCTGATTGATTTTTCTATAGTATTTTATCAAATCTTACTCTCCGCTAATAATGAAGGGTTAGCGACTTGCTGGATAGGTGCCTTTGAAGGCGAAAAGATGGAAAAACATCTAGGCATTAAGCCACCCTGGCGCATAGTTGCTCTTACCCCTATCGGTTACGCCGACGAATCTCCTATTATCAAACCACGCAAAGCACCCAGTGAAGTTATTGAATGGAAGTAGTAGTGTCTCTTCTATTTGATTATAAATGTTCGAGAAAATAAGCCTTTAACCAAACATCAAAAACGTGAAACTTTAAAGTCTTAATCAACATGTAACCGTCACGGGGGTAAACAATTTCACCTGTGCCTATGGAACGTGAACACATGTTGTGAGTACCAACGAGCAACTGGGTTGCCGACGTCCCGCAGGCACGCGGCATTTGGCGGCTTATCTTCCGGCCTACTGCCTCCAGATCCTGCCACACGTTCCATAGCGTCCGCGGCTTTTTCCTATGCCGATGGCGCTTACGCGTGCTGTTCTAAAATAACGCATTTGATGGACTTATGTATAAAACTCCGCGTCGAGGAGCGGAGTTTACTAAATGTAAATGAGCACCATAGAACGCGACGCCTGACAAAGCAGGCGCCCAAAATTGCTCCTTAAAACCCTACGTCGACTTTTGCTTGCTTAGCCTCAGGTGCTTCTGTACTCAAATTACCATTAAACATTTGGCCAATGGTAATCAAGAAACGTGGTTTGAATTGGGAACTGCCGTCGGGGCCATCACGTAAGGGGTAAGCGATATCAAAGCGCCAGACGGTACTGCCGGCTGCGCGTGGAAAAGCGATGCGGAGGCCAAAACCAATGTCGCCATAAAGGTTATTTTCGATGATGGATCCCAAGCCATTATTGCTGGTGCCGCCAACATCAAGAAAGAAAGCGCTACCTACACTAAATAGTTTTAAGACATCCTCAACATAAAAAATTCTATCTTCGAGATTAAGGAGCATATAATTTTGGCCGGAAAAGGTGCGATCTTTATAGCCGCGCAAACCGGAAAAGGCCCCGAGTAAGTATTCTTTATCCTTGTCTAGATTATCAGTGAAATAAGCTTGGAAATTACCGGCTATGGTGTGCTTACCAAAAGGATAGCCAAAGAAACAGCGATCGCCGAGGTAATTATAATACTTCATTTCCACGCCGATGATAACATTGGTGACATTATCGGTATTGACCCGAGAGCTGGCGCTAAAGCTGTTACGGAAGAAAGATGCGGTATCAAGGCGATAGCCGTGACTGATGCTGCTAGCTAAAAACATGGTGCTGTCGCGGGAGCCAAGCAGCTCAGGGGCATAACCAATCTTGGCAAAATACTCCAAACCTAAATTAAAATCCTGAATCCGTTCAAACTTATCAATATGGTTAAGCGAAATAAATTCCGGTTCAATATTTCGATAAGAGAAGAATGGGCCACTAAAAATACGCTCATCGGGGAGCATGTTGGGGTCATGGCTGACAGAATCATAATCAACCTCGACGTCTGAATAATCATTCATCGAGGGCTCTTTAAATTTGTCATTCATATAGTCGTAGCCAAAAGTATAACGTCGAAGCTGTTTTTCGGGACTACCTTCTGAATATGTATAGCCGCCATTGAAATCCAAGTGATTATGACGAAAGATGTAACGCTCGTCGCCATTTTTATGAAGCTTATCAACTAAATCATAGGATTCGGCATTGGTAATCCAAGCATAATCTTCAACTAGACTACGAAAGGGCTTACCTAGAGAAGCAACACTGCGGTAACCATCAGAACGAAAAAACTGACCCAATAAAAGTTTATTTTTTGTACCAAACAATAAATCATCTTCATAAACGCCCTGAATCTTTTCCCTATTCTCCTCCTGTGCATAGAAAAATTCTACGCGTTTAACTTCGCCTAAGAAGTTACTATCAACTATGCCGATGGATTGCTTATCAGAACCACCACCAAGCGAATAGGTAATTTGCGGAAAGAGTGTCCAGGTATCTTGCACAGAAACGTGAATATCGACATTTTGTCCTTCAAAGGTGGTTTTGATTTTCACATCACGAATGGAAGAAAGAGCACGTAAGTGTCGTACGCTTTCAGCGATAACAAAGGGATCATAAACATCCCCAACACGAAAAATTAGTTCGCGACGAATAACTTTTTCTCGGGTAGTAACTTTTAGGTTATTTGCTGTGCGATAGAAAACTCCTAAATCCGGCTCGTCGAAAACATCGCGAACTTCCACGGTAATGCTACGAATAACATGGCCTGTGTCTTTTGCTTTTTTTGTAGCTGCTAAACAAAGATTCCCATAATCCAACAGCAATAGGACAAAAACAAAAACTATTTGGAAAATTCCTAATCTCTTCATTGACTAATAACCCAACCCTGGAAAAACGTGCCTAGTATCAGCAAATGAAAATGAGCTAGGCAAGGAAAAACGATACCCAAGGGGTAGCGCAATTTCCCTAGCCCCCTAACATGCCAATATAACTACAAATTTAGCCATATCTAATCATGTAGTAAGCTTATCAATGGCTAAATCCACTTTTTTTTGCCAATAAGAAGCAAATACTAATGATCCTCGGTAAATATTGTGAATTCAAATCTCGCGACATTCATGAGTGATAATGGGTTTTCTTCTGGCCGAGGACGTTTTCCGTTTACGGAACAATACCTACAAATCGGCACTTTTCTCTCTTCGCTTGAGGCCTCTACTTTGCGTGTCGGTGTTATTTGTCCCTTTCCTACGGCTAAAATAAGAGGTCTTTTCGCTCCATTTAGAGAATCAGTGGGAGAATCATTTAAAATTAACTTAACTAATGTAAAAACAGAAGTTCTTGAGTCTTACCTTGACGATTTAAAGCAAATGCAGCTTAGCGAGGATAACAATAAGCACCTGCATCTCACAAATCTGAGCGAATTGGAAAGGTATGGCGTAGTCACATTACTTTCTTCTTTGCTACTTGTATGCTCGTTATTTATTCTGGGCTTACCCAAATTAGCTATCGGCTGGGCGGGATTAGCGATGTTTGCTGGTCTGATTTTATTACTTTGGTTTGCTGGGCTGGGCTTAGGGTCTGAGCTGTATCGAAGAAATACTTTCATTTATTATTTGAATCGAGAAATTATGCGCCGTAAAGGCATGGAAAAAGGACAAACTCTCACTACGGTGAGGGCAGATTAGGAACAGGGAATTTATGCGTCAGCAGAATTTAATTATACTTTTATTGCTTTTAACTATAATTCCAAACTTTGTTTTTGCTGCGGATAAAAAACCGGCAGGCAAAGAGGAAACTAAAGCGACAGCAACAGCTGCCGTTTTTCGCTGCGGTACCGATATTTTTTATAGTTGGCAGCCGACTCCACCGCCTCCGCCTACCACGCAGGTAAAAACACAAACGACGGCAGCAAGCGCGATAGCTCCAATAGAAGAGTTTTATCAACGTATATTTGACTTAGAGGCATCGGAACAGGCAGCTAAGGATCGTTTTAATAAAAATCTTCCTACCTATCAGGCTCAAGCAATGAAACGTTGCGAAGAAAAGCATCAAAGTATGGCTCGCTGCCTAGCCAATAATTTCAAGGCCATTCAAACAGACATGCAAGCAATGGATTTTGAGGCAAGAAAACTGTTGCGTGAATCAGTTACTACAGACTGCCAAAATGTCTATGGTCGTTGTACAGCAACCCGCACTGGAGAAATAACTTGCTCAAAAGACGAAACAACAGCGGGAGCTAAATCCGGTGACGATAAAGGTAAAGACGCCAAGAAAAAATAAGTCTTGTAAGTGTTACTTAGTAAAGCACCGTTCAAAGTCTTTGTTTTAACGTAAGCCTTCACGGGATAATTTTCATTAAAATTTCAGAGGTATTAGAAACATGAATATTTTTAAATTTATTGACGTTTCCTCATCGGAAACAACTAATCTTGTGAAGGCTTAGCCTCTGTACCCCCACAGTTTTGCTTCGCAAAACTTGCCCCCTCTGGGGGCTTTTATATAGAAACTCAGTAAAAGTCGTGAACGGATACGTTTTAACTTATACCGCACACTAAAAGTGAGTTGAACGGTGATTTAGTGGGTCATCCTATTTTGTGCACGGTATAAATTTTCATAAAAATGGTGTGCATGGCATTAATTACTTCAGCGCGCAGTTGTCCCGCTCGCTGATAATAGCGTTGCGACAGTTCCGGCCGGGAATTACTGAGAGTATCAATCATCGCCTTTCCACGTTGAAGATCGATGTTATTAATGTCGAGTACAAACTCCGCAGCCTCCATCATTTTCATGATACCGTCAGCCTTATGCGTATAAGCAACAGCAATACAGGGCGTCCCAACCGTAAAAGAAAAAATACAGGAGTGTAATCTGGTTCCCAGAGTAAAAAACGCTCGTTGATATAAATAAATTAGTTCTGCGGCATTAAGATCATCTTCAATTAAAACAACTTCCTGCCTCGCAATTTTGCTCTGAATAGCTTTTAATGGCAAAATATCCGGCTCTTTTTTGCTGTGTGCACCATCGTTTTGCACAACAAGCACAATTGTTTTACCTTTGGTCTCGATCGTGTAACGGCAAAGTTCAGCCAGCGCATTGGTGTATGCCTCATAGGCCTGACTTTCTTTCCAGTTACTTGCAGAAAAAAACCAAGGTCTGGCTGTCACAATAATGTAGCTGTTTTCCTTTAGCCCTTGTACCAACATGATCTGCTTAATACGATCTGTCTCTTTTGCAAAAGCAGCAAAAGCTAAATCCGGAGTAACATTTATTTTATCTCCAGGCACAGCACAAGACTGGAGTATCGTCTTAGATATTTCCTCACGAGTAGAAAGATAAGAGGCTTTACTGATTATCCAGCCGAACAATCGCTTCGACAACGGCGTCTGGAACGGACCAAAAGAGTGCGAAAGCACAGCTAGCGGCTTGCCTAAACGATAAGCAAACAAAATATTATAAGTCAAAAGATAAATTGCAATGGCATCCAGTAGCGGATTTTTCGACCAAGTGCGGTAAAAATGTCCTCCTTTTAGAATTATTAAATCAGCCTCTTTCAAAACCGCAGTTTGACTGTTTAGGGAGGGAAATAGCAAAGTCAGTGGCCCTAAAATTAAAGCCTTAATCGCCCACAGCGCCCAAAAAATATGTGGACCATGCAAGGTTGATAATAGCGCCGGGGCAACAGAAACTTCCGGAAATAGTTCTTTTGTTAATCTGCTGGCCGTAGCAAAGCGCGGATCATCTTGAGAAAACCGATAAAGCAAGGTGATTTGCGGTTCAATCTCCCGCTCCTGACAAACTTCTTTAATCGCCACCAAAGCACCGGAGATTATTCCGCCGCCACCTTTATCCGAATCATGATAACAATCACCCAGCACCACATTTAACTTTTTCATCTGCTTTTAAAATCCTGCCAGCTTATTTATTTCCGAAACAATGTATCTGCGCTTTCCTGATTTGGGAACAGGAATTTCTTCAACTATCTTAATTCTTATATCCATCTCCCCGCCTGTAAGCTCAGTTAATTGCTGATGCAACTGCGCCTTGTCCGCATTCATGGCACCGCTTTGGTTTTCCACCAGTGAAATCTCAATGCTCTGCACTTCCTTCTGTAAAATCTGAAACTGATTGACGCCGGCATAGTTGCGCATGATGTTATTAAAATGATGACAGACTAAATGGCGCTTGTTGGGAGTAATTACGATATCTGTATCGCGCCCGGATATTTTACTTATTCTTGTCCATGCCAACATCGCCGGGGAGGAGAAATCATCAATTTCAGCCATATCGCCAATATCATAACGGATAAATGGCATGGCGGCATTGGTTAATGAAGTAATAATAACTTTGGCTAGTTTAGTATCAGCTAGCGGCTCAAGCTCAACATGAGTAATGGGTAACGCATAATAAGCGCCATCGTGATACATATTAGCAATAGGAATACCCTCCCCACCATAAGCATCATAGACACGACAGCCAAAAGCCTTCTCAATCGCTTCCCGGTAATGAGGGTATAAAGTATCACCCGTTGTCACTACTGCTTTTGGTCTAATGGCATACTTATTCTCTGCCAGCAGATAGCTGGCAAAAACATACATCGCACCGGCATAACCGCGAATTAAACTAGGTGCGGTTTTTTCCAGTTTACGAGAAAATTGTGCCATCACTGTTGGGCTAAGCTCATCGATCGGCAAATATGTGCAATTAAAAACTTTGTCTTCTAGCTTCGCCCTTAGGCTCAGCTCGCCTCTGTATTGTACGCGAACCCAGCTTTCACCTACTTTCCAGCCAGCAGTAATCCAGGAATGCATCGCTCCGGCAATAAACCAACTATGATGTCGAGGATCCTTACGATAAACAAATGGGTGTCCGGTAGATCCACTGCTCCGACCGACTATCAACGATCTAGCCGGATATGATTTATTCAGACAGTTATCGCCGGCATCGACAAACATTTTCTTTGTCATTACTGGGAGCTTCTTTAGATCAGAGAAGTCTTTGATTGCTTCCGGCGAAATTCCCGCGTTTTGCCAAAGGTTACGGTAGAGAGACACTTGATCATAAGCGTTTAGCAATAAATTCTTTAGCAGCTGCAATTTGAAGTCCTGGAGCTGATCGGAACCAACACGTTCCATCCTTATGAGCTGCGTTAGGCAGTCATTTACAGACCAGCCACGGGAAATGTCTCCAATGTTCAGCAGCCACTTTGAAAATTTATTTCGGTACAAAATCCGCCCCTGTGTTTATCCTCTATGTTAGTTACTAAACTGCTGTTTTTTTAGAATTAAATAAAAACGAAAGCAAGCCTAGGACAATTGAGGCAACTATACTGACGATACTAGACCAGGCAGCAACAATAATCCCCGCACTCACTAGACCATTTGTCTCAGAATTAATGATGGCATACATACTTTCGCGGACACCAAAATTCCCTGGGGTAATAGAAATGCTATCCGTAACATTCTTGGCAAAACGAAGCAGTGCTAAATGACTTATCGGCACATCGACATTAAGCTTAACAAAGCAAAACCAGTTCATAAACAACCCTAAGATATGTCCAATCAATCCGATCAAGAACACTTGGCTTACACATTTAAGTCCACGCAGAGAAAAGCTTAAATCTTTCAACACGCGAGCTAATGTTACTAATTTGCCGTTTTCCGCACCCCAACGCTCAGCCATCATCGCTTGACAACGAACCATCAATGCCGAAACAATTATTGCGCCGATTACTGCCAGCCCCAACCACTCAACCAATAACTCTCCTCTGATACGCAAATTGATGTCCACCAGCAAAACTGTCAGCCAGGTAAGTATTAAGGCTGTTAAAGAATTAAGATAAGAAAAAGTAATCAATGCCACTCCATAGGCAGTGATTGAAAATTGATGATTTATTTTTAGCGCTGTTGCCCGATAGGCATTCCCTGACTGCGGCACCAGTAGATTTAACAAGCGGGCGTGAACATAGATCAACAACCAGCGCGGATAAGCAATTAAGCAACCAAACATTTTAACCACAACGTGGAATTGAGCGGCGCCAGTGAAAATCAAGATCATTTGCAGAACGACAAGAATAAGCGTGTCACGTAGCCCGATATTACGAATAGCAGCAAAATCATTTAAATGGTTAACAATATAACGACCCAGCAAGATGAGGATAAGCACCATCGTTCCCAACTTGAACAATACCCATCTATTTTCAGGTAGTAACTTCATTAGCATATCCCCGGAGAATTTTATTTTTGGCAGTCTGTTCCGGCAATCTAGTCAGAGACGACTAACGAATAGCGAAAAGCTCAAGCAGTCTGGGCGGCCTTTGCTTTATTCTTCTTGCCCACAGACTTTGGCGCAAAGCCGATAAACATTCTGGAACCTATCAGATTTGTCCGCTCATCAAGATTAGATATATCTTCCAGCGCAACGGCAATCTGATCAAAAATACCGTTGCCTATTTCTTCATAAACAACTTCTCGACCCTTAAATCTCATTTGGAATTTAACCTTATCGCCTTCTTCCAGAAAACGTCGAGCATTTCTAATCTTTGTTTCCAAATCGTGAGAATCAGTATTGTAACGAACACGTAGCTCTTTTGTCTCCTGAGCCGCATTTTTCTTGCGTGCCTCCGCAGATTTTTTCTGTTCACGGTATTTCAACTTACCATAATCTAAAATGCGGCAAACCGGGGGCATAGCATCAGCGGCAACTTGAACTAAATCAAGACCTAAATCTTCAGCCATACGCAGAGCCTCGATCGTGCGAATTATACCGACCTGCTTCCCTTCATGGTCGATTAAGCGAACCTCTCGGGCCGTTATCGCCTCGTTTACTACGTGATCTTCTTGTTCTTTTGATGACTTTACAGGAATTGAACTTTTAGAAAATTGGACAGAACGCTGCATGTAACTCCAAACAAACTGGTTAGTAATCAAAGAGCCGTTTCTATAATTTATCTCGGCCCACCATTTTCGAGCCTTTTTTAGACATATTTAACAGATTAATCAAGGAAATTCTTAGGTACAATAGTCTATAAATACGCTTATTTTACCTTAGCCTGCTCTACCGCGGCCAAAGCCTCAGGAGTTCCTATTTTAGTCAACGCAAAAGCCGCTGCACTTTTAATACCGTTATGTGGATGCTTAAGCAGTTTTTTAAGTATAGGCACAGCATCCTTAGCCTCGCCCTCATAATAGGCCAATTCCAGCGCCGCTTTGTTTTTTACAGAATCATCACTTGCCGATAATTCTTCGATTAGTTGCGGCACTCGTTTTTCCGCCGGCTCCATGCAAGCAGCAAAAGACATGAGAATGACTAAAAACAGAATAATATTTTTCATTTAAAATTTGTCCGGTGACAAAATCAACTCTTCTTTGATTTGTCCGGCACAGCGGCGAAGAGAATAGACCCCAGAAGCTTTAGCTATCAATACTTCCGAAGCGCGGTTTATGAATATCCCATTGTCTAACACTCCGGGCAGCGCATTGATCTGCGCTTCTAATGAGGGTTCAATATTTTTAAATTTCGCGTCTAAGACAAAGTTATTGTGCTCGGTATTAAAGGGCGATCCTTTTTTTTCATCCTTTCGTAAGCGCACATCAACAGCTCCGAGCTTCGCTAATTCCTCTTGCACAATAAATGCTGCTTCGGGAACAACTTCAACGGGTACGGCAAACTTCTTCCCTAAACGCTTAACCAGCTTATCTTCACTAACAATAACCACAAACTTTTCGCTACGCTGGGCAAGAATCTTCTCTTTAAGCATGGCTCCCCAGGCGCCTTTAATCAAGTTAAGCTGCGGATCAACTTCATCTGCACCATCAAAGGCCCAATCTAGTTTTCGCTCAGAGATTAGTGGTAGAACATTTAACCCGGCACGCTCGGCCGCAAAAGCGCTAGCATGACTGGCAGCAAGACATGATATTTTCAGATTTTCTTTTGCCACACGCTGCGCAATTTTTTCAATCGCCAGCCATACAGTAGAGCCTGAACCAATACCGATCGTTTCACCATCCTGAACACGGCGAGCGATAACTTCAGCAACTACTTGTTTTAAATCAGCCATGGCGACTTTCTTTATCACAAAAACTGGTGCGTCCTGAGGGACTCGAACCCCCGACCTACTGGTTCGAAGCCAGTTGCTCTATCCAGCTGAGCTAAGAACGCAAATGTTTAAACTAGTCCTAACAAGGCCATCAATTCTTCAGATGGTTGCCAGGGAGGATTGAAAACTACCTCGACATTAACATTTCCTACTCCGGAAATACCCGAAACCTTGGTTTTCACCTCATCAACTAATGCCGGCCCTACCGGACAAGCCACTGAAGTAAATGTCATGCGGATATTGATGTTATTATCAATTATTTCAACATCGTAAATCAGTCCCAAAGTCCAAAGGTCAAGATAAATCTCCGGGTCATAGACCGTTTTTAGGACATTTATGACATCGTCGCGGTTAATCATATTTGATAGTAAAACATCAGCCATCGAGAAGACACCTTATTTCTTAACTAAAAACAAAGCAAGCCATCTCTAACATATCTATTAAAACCTGACCACGCTCAAGAATAATAATGTATATTCCTCAACGAAATTAAGCTAAGAGTGTGGACAGTGGTTAATTTCCCTGAAGGAATGCGCTTAGTAGGATGTGTATAGAAAAGAAATGATTCAACTTTATTATATCTTTATTAAAGGCTAAACATGGCGTTATTCCCCAATTTTTTCGGACAAGCTGAAAAGGTTATCGACCCCGGAATTTGGAGATTATCCATCATTGAAGCCTTTATACTTCCTCACTTGTCCTCAACAAGCAGCGCATTGCAAATCGGCTATGATAACGGCGACTGGAGTAAGGCTTTTGCATCTCGCGCCCAATTACGCATCGCCGATAAAAAAAATATTATTGAAAACATTAAAAATGAGGGCTCATCAAATATTTCTTATCAACAAATTGATAACGATAAGCTTTTATTTTTTGCTGATAACTCCATCGATTTTGTCTGGTCTTTTAACTATTTTATCGAATTAGATATAGACAGCTTCCGCATCTTTCTCGAAGAAATAAAACGCATTTTAAAACCCGAAGGACAGGCTGTCATTCATCATCTCCAGCTTGATCAATCTAGTTGCTTTTGCTCTATACGAGAGACTATATCCAAGTTATTTTCTAGCAAATTAGCTCATTCAACTAGTGCCCAAATGCGCCCAACTAAACCTATTTTTCTTGAATTATTGCACTCTTCAGGGCTCAGATTAGATGCCCAAACCCGCTCCTGGGGGAAATTTAAACAATTTGCCCTAAAGAACCAGCAACAAATGATTAGCATTATTTCTAAACCTTTGGAGCCCTATTTACTTAGCAATAAACATCCCTTATAAGATGCCGTCGAGTTTAGCAATTAAAGCTAATTTTTCATTTAATTTTTATCATATCAATAGGGTGTTTTTATTTTATGGCAAATGTTCCATCAGCAGAAAAAAGAGACAGACAGAACAAAAAAACAAATCTTCGTAACAGACAGGCCAGATCCAATTTGCGCTCGGCCGTTAAAGAGGTGACAACATCAATCACTGAAAAAAACGCAGATAAGGCAAAGTCCTCCTTACAAAAGGCAAGCAGCGTTTTAGCTAAAGCTGCAAATAAGCACTTAGTGCACAAAAAGAATGCGGCAAGAAAAGTTTCACGTCTTGCCAAGAAGATTAACGCTTTGAAAAAATAAACAAAGCATTAGCTATCTTCGAGATTAGACTTACGGGGCCAATGGCTTCGAGATAGTTCCGTAAGTCCTCTTTTTTTACTCCTTCGGCTAACCCCCCCCTTTTTATTAGTTAAAATTTTAAGCTGACTGCGGTGCCAATTATTCAGTTAGGCCATAAGCTCCCCGACTCAATACCAATGTGGCTAATTCCGAGAGCAGGATGAGTAAGGTAAACAAATTTTTAAAGATCACTCTTGTCGCTTCCATACTCTGGGCAGTCGTTAGTTGCTCGGGTGGCAGAAGCAACAGCGAAAGCGAAGGGCCGGAAGTAAAGCTCTCAGCTAACTATTCTACTGCTACGCTTGGTTGGCCATTAGACTGAGCAATCGGCACGACCTGCAACAACCCAATAGGATTTCCCGATACTAATAGCGACTGGACATCTTTTAACTGCATATATCCTGCTTTTCTTGGACATCCGGGCACTGATATCAAAGATAGTAACTCTACTTTGGGTTTAAGCGTCTTTGTTGCTGCCGATGGTCAAGTAGTTTGGGTCTTTGATGGTAAATATGATCAGTGTACAGGAACAGACTCCACGCATCCAGATTGCCAGGAAGCAACTCTGGCTCCCGGTCCAGGAGTAAATTCCGGTGTTATGTCTTGCACGGAAAATATAGCCGAATATTGCGGATGACTCATCTTCTACCCCTTCCTGCTATCAATGCACATGGGGTGGAAATGAAATAGTTATCAGGCATGAAGGTCTTTTACCACGCGTTATGAGCATTTGCGCAGCGGCTCTATTCTCGTAGGACCGGGTGAGATGGTGTATAAAGGTCAGAAAATCGCCGAAATGGGATACTCTGGACGATCGTCTTCTAATCATCTTCGTTTTGAAGTTTTAGGTTCAGGCTATAATGATACGCTTGATCCGTGGGCAGGTCAGTGTGGCGCACACAAAACTCAGTCTCTTTGGGATACAGGCATTCAAGAAGCAGTAGATATTATCAGCCGCTCAGGCGAAAATATTAGCGAAAGTATTACCTGTAACGAGCAAATCTGCACACTGGCCGATTGAGATCCGTTCTAAATTTACGATTCTTAACGAGCAAGACCTAGAGTTTCCATGACTAGATCATGGATAAAAGGCCTAAATAGTTTTATCTCCTCATTCTCCGTCGTTGGATGAATGCGGTTAGATAACAAAATAACATCTACTTCCGTGGCCGGATCAATCCACATCGAGCAACCAGTATAGCCTAAATGCCCAACCGATTGCGAAGAAAAATATCTGCCACTGCTGCTCTTTCCCGGCGTCGGAGTATCCCAACCCATAGCCCAGCTGCTATCAGGCACACTACCATCCAGCTTCCAGAAAGAACGTAACGTATTTTGGCTGATTAAAGAGCCTTTCCCCGCGTAACATTTAAGCATTTCACTGGCGAATTTATGCAAATCTAGTGCTGTTGAAAATACTCCAGCATGTGCAGAAACACCACCCATTGCCCAAGCATTGTCATCATGAACTTCGCCGCAGATAAGTTTTTTGCGCCATGAACACTCCGCTGTCGGCACAATAATATCAGTGCGCACTTCCATTCCTTGCATCCGCAGTTTGGATAAATCTACATATCCGGTGCTACGCAGATTAAGCGGCACAAAAATGTTATCATGCGCTAATTTATCCAAATGCGCGCCACCATACAAAATCTCGATCGTATCTCCCAAAAGGATGAAGCCAATATCGCTGTAACGAGCAACTTTACCGGGAAGATTTTCTAATTTAGCCCGATAAATTTCATTGTAAACCATTTCCGCCGCACCACGGCTGCTCATCACTCCCGCCCTTTCCCCACCATCGGCGCGAGCAATCTGGTGATAAAAAGGATAAGTTGCCGCGTAGCCGGAAGAGTGCGTCAACAAGTGCTTGATCGTAATACGTTCTTTTCCATAAGTACCAAAAGACTGGATAATTCTCGACACGCGTCGATCCAAACTCAGCTGATTGCTATCGACTAGCTTCATCGCCAAAGTCGTCGGCACTAATACCTTAGTAAGGGAAGCCACATCAAAAACCATGTTTTCGCTCATCGGTGTCAGCTCAGGAATAACCGAACGACAACCAACAGCTTGGTGATATAATATTTCTCCTCTGCGTCCGACTAAAAGTACGGCACCGGGAAAAACATAGTTGCCTGACTTGAAAAGACTTTTCCAATCCTCTTTTTTACTTGGCGCCTCATCGTATGGGAAAGCCGCCGCTTTGAGCGCTTCATCAACCTTGGTCCACTTCATTTCTAAACTTCCGCTTATTACTTAGGATATTATTTGCTGTATTCCGATCATTTCACCGTTTCGTATACTTACATGAGAATAAAACGGCCAAGCAACATTATTTTCATTGTGACCAAAGGGGCAATTAACAATTACCGGATATGAAGTTTTTGACAAAATATCACGTAATATATGCACGATTAATTCTTCCTGAGCGATATCCTTACCGGAAGTCCCCCCGCTAAAAGAAAACTGCCCCAAACACAGCCCCGCCAAATGCTCCAGCTTGCCGGCATAGTACATTTGCATCAGCGCGCGGTGGATTCTGTATGCCGGCTCGTTAACATCCTCGATAGCTAAGATTTTACCGCTATAATCCAAGTCCCAAGGTGTGCCAATTAAGGCAGTCAATAATGAAAGGTTGCCAATAATCAAGCGACCTTCAGCATGACCCGGCCGAGCTATCTCTCCATGCATCATCGGGCGGTATTCATTATCTTGAAGCAAATGAAACAACAGACTAGCTGACTCCTGTGCCTCCATACAATCAATCGCTTCGCCCAATGTGCTAAGTGTCGGGCCATGCACAGTTATCAGCTCGCTTTTCTTGGCAATCGCTGAAAGAAGGACGGTAACATCAGAAAAACCGACAATCAGCTTCTTTTGGCGAGCAATTTCTTCATAATCAAGCAGAGGCAATATCTGGCCTGCCCCGTAACCTCCACGCGCTAAAACTACAACTCCCACATCATCGTCTTTAATTAACTGCATAAAGGCATCAGCCCTCTCCGGCGGAGTAGCAGATCCAAAACCGTGCTCATTTTTCCCCCAATTGGCGCAGGGATCCAGTGGGCAAACAATATCAAAACCCAGCGCCCGGACATAGCATTCACCATTCTTAAATACATTAGGCGACATTGAGGAACTGACGCTGACTACTCCTATCTTTTTATCACTACTTAATCGTTTCAGCATATCCCTCCTTATTTCAATTGGCGCCTTAGCAAAATCATACACCCATCCCTCGCTTTCGCTAGCACCCCTCACCCTTCTTCGGCAAATACCTTGTGAAAATTTTCTCTGCTCGCAGCCAAAGAGAATTTCTGTCTGGCCAGCTCCGGCAAATGAGCAAAGTTATTTAAAAATTGATCATCGATAAAATCCTCATTAAGCGTTTTTATTAACTGCTCACTTGAGGATATTATAGCCCCTAAATTATTGCTAAGCACAAAATCTTTCATTGTCCCCACGGGATTACATAAGACCGGCAAACCCATAGCACAAAATTCGTAAATACAGACAGGTATCGATTCTTTCGTGTGCTCCTCTCGGAAAATTACCCCCAACTGGCATTTTGCCAAAATGCCCGGAATTTGCGCGTGCATCACTTTACCATGATCAATATAATTAATCTTCGCCTGATTAAGCTGAGTTAAGATATTGGACTTATTTCGCCCCTCTCCAATTAAATGCAAAACTACCGGACGTTTACAAACAGGCAAAGCCGCCAACAAATAATCAAACCTATCCTTTTCTACAAAATTACCAAGATATGCTATCTGCAGTTTCCCACTTCGACTAGATTTCTGTGCAGGAGAAAATAATTCCACATCCACGCCATTAGAAACAACCACTACCTTACTCTGATCTTTGACCAGCAAGTCAGCGATGCCGGCATTAGCACAAGTCACACGTTGCGCTTTACGCAGCGCAAAATTAAAACTTCCCTCCACAACAAACTTAAAAAGTTTATCCAAAATGCCAGCAAACAACTCAGACAAAAAATGGGCAAAATATTTTTTATAATTGAGGAAACCCAACGAATCCCTGATATCCAGGTGAAAGCATTTAATAAATGGGGATAAAATCAGCAAAGGATATAGCAGCTCATATTTAGGAATAGATATAAGCAGCAAATCATATTTTCTAGTGAACGTTAGATAAATTAAACGACTATACATTTTTAAAAAAAAGATACCCAATCGCAGAGGACACATATCATCAGGACGCCGGATAAAATGACCTTTTATTTCCGGCGAATTTTGCGAGCTATAATTACCACCCAAAACTTCTACATCCCAATCCGCAAGCGCCCGTATAATATTATCAGCGCGAATTGACGGGGCTCCGGCAATCGGCCAAAATTCATCAAATATAATCAGGGCTTTTTTCTTCATTGTGCTTGCAAATTATCAGCTCATTAAACCTCAGCGCAGCGTCGGAGTTCAACTCTTCGCTAATGAATTTTGAATGAGGTGAACCCTTCATTAGCTAGTTGGGTTTATCCTAAATAAATCAGTCAAGGCGATAGAAAGCCTCAAAAAATAAAAAATCGCTCCTACTTACCTTAGAATTTGAAAATCACCAACGGGTGGCGCGATTTTTTATTTTTTGAGGGCTACCTAAAGAGAGACAGAATTTTTTAGGGTTAAGAAAACGGCTACTGCCGTTTTTGGGTTTATATACTATCTACTTGATTTTTATGCAATTAAACGACTTCGGCAGAGTTACTTCGTCTTGACATATCCAAGGTGGCGGTTTATTCAACTAACCCGTTCATTAAGATAATTTATGTAAAAGATACTAGGCAAAGTTTCAGGTAGTTCTATGTTCAATTCATTAAGTTCCAAACTGGAAGCAACGTTTAAGGTTCTGCGTAATCGCGGCAAATTAACCGCTGAAGATATCGATCAATCGCTACAGGAAATTCGCACAGCATTACTCGATGCCGACGTTAATGTTCATGTGGTCAAAGAATTTTGTGAAGCTGTAAAGAAGCAGGCTTTGGGCATGAAAGTTCTAAAAAGCCTCAATCCCGGTCAAATGGTTATCAAATTTGTCCATGATGAGTTAATTCGTATTCTCGGTCAATACACTCCGGTTAGTTTGCGCCATGCCCCACCGGTAATTATTATGGTTGTCGGCTTACAAGGTTCCGGAAAAACAACTTTTTGCGCTAAACTGGCTAAACACTTACGCGATGAGAACAAAAGGCGCCCGCTCCTAGTTCCTGCCGACATTTACCGACCGGCCGCTATTGAACAGCTGCAAATTTTGGGTAATAGCTTGGAGATCGATACCTTTCCTTCTGATCTTAACGCCAAGCCTCTCGATATCTGCGAAAGCGCTCTTACTTATGCCCAGCGCAGCAATCTGGATACTGTGATTCTCGATACTGCCGGACGCTTGCAAATTGATGCTCCGATGATGAACGAGCTAGTCGGCATTATTCAGGCGCTTAATCCACACGAAGTTCTTCTTGTCTGCGACGCTATGACTGGTCAAGAGGCTGTTAACGTGGCCAAAGGATTTGACAGTCAATTGGATATCGACGGTATCGTGATCACTAAACTCGATGGTGATGCTCGCGGCGGTGCAGTATTATCAATGGCTAGCGTAATCAAGAAACCAATTAAGTTTATTGGTGTTGGCGAAAAGCCTGATGCCTTAGAAGCCTTTTATCCTGATCGATTAGCCTCGCGCATACTTGGTATGGGCGACGTGCTAACCTTAATTGAAAAAGCGGCCAAGCATGTAAGCCTTGATGACGCCAAAACTCTGCAAAAAAAAATGACTAAAGATCAGTTCACTCTGCAGGACTTCTGTGATCAAATGAAAGTCATGAAGAATATGGGATCCATGTCCTCAATGATGAAAATGATACCGGGTATGAATCAAATGGCCCAGAAAATCGATGATCAGCAGGTCGATAAGCAAATGAAACATGTCGAAGCGATCATTTTGTCTATGACCAAAGAGGAAAGAAGTGAGGCCGATATCATTGACGGCAGCCGTAGAAGACGAATTGCAAAAGGCAGTGGCACCAGCGTGGAAGAGGTTAATCGTTTACTAAAAGATTTCTCAGAAATGAGAAAAATGATGAAAAAGTTCGGTAAATTAGGGCCAAATGGGATGAGAGGTCTGGCTGGTATGATGAAAGGCGCTATGCCCGGATTCCACAGGTAAGCAGCTAATTTGACAAATCTCGGCCAATATTGAATATTCCTCCGTCGTTAAGGGGGCTGTGCAAAGGCCCATTTAAATAGTTAAAGAATCAAAAACAGAAAAGGAGCGAACAGTGTCTGTTGTAATTAGACTTGCAAGATTTGGTCGTCATAAAAAACCATTTTACAGAATAATTGTCGCGGACAAAGACATGCCGCGCAATGGTCGTTTCCTGGAACAAGTGGGAACAATTAATACGCTGACTAACGAAAACACCATTAAGCTCGACGAAGAGCGTGTGAAATACTGGGTTGGTGTTGGTGCGCAACCATCAGACACAGTTAGTCAAATCATTGATAAACAGATTCCGGGTTACCTCGGCGCTTTAGAAGAAAAGCGTTTAGCAAAAATTCGCTCAAAGCGCGCTGCGCGTAAAGCTCGCAGTGGCAAGCACACCAAGAAGGAAGGGAAAAAAGAGCGCGGCAAAAAAGCCGCTCCGACTGCTGAAAAAAAGTAATCGCTTAACCTTTCTGATACAAACAAAAGGCCGACTGAATGTCGGCCTTTTGTTTCTACAAATCCACCCAACTACAGCCGGTCAAAAAGATATACAATATAGAATTTTGTTAATTTACTTAACCGCTAACAATCGTGGCTGGCTGAACTTAGAAAAGTAGCTTGGATATTCGCGGGCAAAATATTGATATCTAAATTGCACAATAGACTTAGCTGGCAGATTTCTAAAAACTCCTAAATTCTTTTTCACCTTAACCGTCCTGGTTTTAACTACCGGATTTCCTTCTTCATCAGTGCTAGTAATCTGTAATCTTATTTTATAATCATTACGCCCACGCTCTCTTAGTTCAAAATATAAATCTTTCCCTCTTAAACGCAGACTGGGATTTTTCGGTTCAATATATTTTAAATCAATTGCCGAACAAATATTCTTAGGGCTTAACCTAAAAGAATCGGAACAAGTGCCCCCTTGATTAAGTTCAGCCGCCAGCGTTGCTTTTAGCACTTGATCGCAAGTCTTCCTGTCGTATAAATCACGGCAAGCGTAACTCAAACCAATAGCAGCCTCATAAAAACTTGTACTGGGTGTAAAATAATTACTCACTGCCCGATAAATAACATTAAACGCCTTATCCTGCCCTAATCCCTGTATGCGGCAATTATTAAACTCCCCACCGTTTTCCAAAACGTAAGCAAGATGAGAAAATACTGTGGAGTTATAATGCACTCCGCCGTTATCACCCTCACCACAGTAATAAACATCACTATTATAACGAGCCGGCAGTCCTCCTAGGCGCCCTTTCGAACGAATCGGACTAGCCATATTCCGTGTGCTATAATCATCAAGCCACATCTGCCAGTCAGTAAAACCATAAATCTTCCTCTCAACCAGCGCCGAGAAATAATCTGCTAGCCCCTCACTGATCGCACCCGATTCTCTGACATAGTTTAAGCCCCAGCTCTTCTCCGTATCGTTTTTTACCGAAAAGTTCTCTAAAGCATGCCCATACTCATGACCAACTATTTCGCTTGAAACCATACCGCGGCAAAAGCTCATATAACCGATAGGCGAATAAAAGGCATTTGGACAAAACATGGCCGCATCATGCTTAACATCAGCACTATCCGCATAAGTAAAAGCATTAGTTACTTCTGGTGCATAAGCACTAGCATCCGGACTGATGCCACCTTTATTATTAGCCCCATCGCGACCCAGCTTCTCTTTAACAAGCTCATGAATACTACCAAGAAAGGAATATAAATTATCCGTGTCATTATCATTATATTTAGGATTAGCCCCACATTCCTCAGCCCCTTCCTGACGACCAAAAGTATAATTTTTTGCTTCATCATAAAGCCCGGCATAACAATTTCCATCGCCTAATGAACAATCATATATTTGCCGATTAAGATCTGTCTTCTCGCCACTATTTACCGCGATGACTCGCCCCTGCTGAGCATTAATCAAAACTTCTTTTAATCTCTCCGGTTGCCCATAACGCACTATAACCTGCCAAACCAACTGCTGGACAGCAGCTTTTTGTTTAGCCGATTTGTTAGCCACATTTATTGCAAGTCTAGCTTTTATCTTATTAATATCTTCATCACTAAGCCCCAGCTCGGCTTTTGCTTTCTCTACTGCTGCCTGCTTATTAAACTTAGGCAGAGCTTCAATATTAATCTCTTTAATTGCCTGTCCATTTATTCCTGTCACTTCACCGGAACATGATAAATGGGCAATTACTTGAGCATGAAGAAGAGGAATATTTTTATATTTTAAGTTGAAACGAATATGCGACCGTCCGAGCTTGTCAGTATTAATATGTAGCGCGACAAGCTCAATACCTTCTGCCAATGGAAATGAATTTGTTTGTGAATAAATAAAATCTCTTGCACGCTTCACCTTTTCTTCTTTAGACAAAGGCTGTAACTGTTGACATTTATTGTCGTCAGCTTTTGCTACCACTCCCAAAGCAACAATTTCTCGACTCTGCGGATTCCTATGCTCAATAATTTGCTGTGCAGCGGCATAATAAGGAGCAAGCAGCGTGCTTAAAGATAACGAAATAAGAAATGAAGATTTGCCCCTAACCATTCAAAAACGCCTTTTCAAATTGCAGCCAAGAAATAGTAGTCGTAAACACGTCGCGAATATATAAGGTTTTGCTTCATTTTTGGAAAGTTGAGCCTCAAAAATATTTCGGCTGCGAGTATCTAACCTGCTGAAATTATTAGAGGCCACATCGAGATATACTAAGCCCGTAAGCCTCCACGGGATAATTTTTATTAAAATTTCAGGGGTATTAGAAACATGAATATTTTTATATTTATTGACGTTTCCTCATCGGGAACGACTAGTCTTGTGAAGGCTTAGTCTCTGTCCCCCCCCCAAAGTTTTGCTTCGCAAAACTTGCCCCCTCTGGGGGCTTTTATATAGAAACTCAGTAAAAGTCGTGAACGGTTACCTTAGCCCCATATTGGAAGACTATATCTAAGTCTACCGCTTTCCCTAAAGCAGCAATCGATTAAGCATTATCCCTTACTAATAAGAAATTACGATTTTTCATATTGCCGATAGCAACATCGATTCCGCTTTCTAGATCACCACGATAATAGCGCTAGATCCGATAGCCAAGAAATGCTAGCATCGCCCCTTAAACTCTTAGTGTTTTTTTATAAACTGGAGTAAAGGCAAACAACATTGCTGATTAAAAATATTAAAAACTCAGTCTGCCACTCCAAGTCCGATCAGAGACTATTTAATCTCTATTTCATTTCTTTCGTTGGTTTTTGTCTAGCATTTATCTCGTCATTTATCTTTAAGGCTACTCCCGCCCCTGTCCTGTTTCGCGGCTGGGGTTTATTTCGTGGACACGATGGCAGTCACTACTATTTTTGGCTACGCTCGATAATCTTCGATGGCGATTTTGTTTTTAAAAATGACATTATTAACGATTCATTATTACCGGAGACGACAAAACAGCTTCTTCTCTCGCAGCCTCTAACCGATTCGGGATTACTGCCCAACAAATACCCTATCGGCTGGGCAATTATGCTTTCGCCGGCAATCCTCATCGGCTATTTAAGCGCCTTTGTGCTAAACCTATTTGGCTTTAATTATGCCATTGATGGTTATTCTCTTCCTTATCAGCTGGCCATTACCAGACTATAATTTGCTTACTTTGTGATTGGAGTTTTAGCATTCTTACGTTTGCTGCAGCATTGTAGTTTTTACACTCCGAGATCATTTATCTCAGGCTTGGGGCTTCTTGTTTGGAGGAGTTCGCCAATGTTATTTTATCAGACAGCCGATATTACCATAGTGCATGGTTTTGTTTTCACTTTGCTCAGCATTTTATACTTACAAACAGTAAAACTAGAAAAACAACAAAACTATAACTTCAACTCTCTTTTTGTGCTCGGCCTACTAAGTGGTTTACTCGTAGTTACACGTCCTCAAGCCTGCGTTTACCTTTTATATCCTCTAATTAGCTTGCTAAACGGTGTCCAAAAAGAAAATAAATACTTATTCTCTCTTGCCCTTTTTAATAAAACTTTCAATGTTACGCTGCTATATTTCCTCGCTCCTTTATTTTTCCTATCTGCCATACAGTGGCTTTGCATGAGCATTGTAAATGGTGGCTGGGGTTTCTATTCCTATCAAGGAGAAACGTTTGACTTCCTATCACCTCATATTTGGGAAATTCTGTTCTCCCCTTTCCACAGTATATTTTACTGACAAATCCTACTCTTGCTAGGGGTGGCCGGATTTATTCTGCGCTTGTTTAAAGCGCCATCTATCATGTTTGGCTGTCTTACCATTAGTGCCAGCTTAAATATTTACATTAACGCCGCTTGGCATTGCTGGTGGTTTGGCGCTTCATTTGGTCAACGCGCAATCGTTGCGATTTAGAATCAGGAAGGAAAATTTGAGTTAATAAAAATAAGATCGCAGCCAAATATAGAAGTTTCAGAATATTATCAGAAAACTCAAGCATAGATAGCCTTAAAATCTCTGTCCATAACCAGATATAGACAGATTGATTTTACTTATACAAGTAGCTTCGAAAATTTTATTTTGCCCGGAGCTTACTCGGCCTTGGCTTCGCTCTTGAGCATACCTTTAGCTAAGGTAATCATTGAACCGACATCAGACAAGGAGGCCGGTAGAACTATTGTATTTCCGGCTTTAGCTACTTTACCAAATTCATTTAGATAATGTTCGGCAATTTTTAACTCCATGGCTTTATTTCCGCCGGGGGCATCAAGCGACTGGGCCACTTCTTTAATTCCTTTAGCTGTGGCTTCGGCAACTGCCCAGATGGCGGCAGCTTGACCTTCAGCCTCATTGATCTGCTGCTGTTTTTTGGCCTCACTTTCTTTGATCACTCTTTGCTTTTGACCTTCGGCACGGTTAATTTCGGAGTCTCTCTGTCCTTCTGATTCTAAAATAGCAGCACGTTTTTCACGCTCGGCGCGCATCTGCTTTTCCATCGCCGAGAGCACTTCACGTGGCGGCATGATGTCCTTAATCTCATAGCGCAGCACTTTTACTCCCCATGGCTCAGCAGCTTCATCAATACCGCGAACAACTGCACTATTAATGTGCGCACGCTCTTCGAACGTTCTATCTAACTCCAGCTTACCAAATTCGCTTCTCAGTGTGGTTTGCGCAAGCTGAATAATAGCCAACTCATAGTTAGCAATGCCGTAAGAAGTCCGGCGCGGATCCATAATTTGCAGATACAAAACACCATCAACTTCCACCTGCACGTTATCTTTCGTAATACAGATTTGCGATAAAGTATCCAAGGCTCTTTCTTTTAATGAATGTCGATAAGAAATGCGATCGATAAAAGGAATTAAAATATGGAATCCGGCATTTAGAGTATTACTGTATTGACCTAATCTTTCTACGACATAGGCTGATTGTTGGGGAACAATAACAGCCGTTTTTATTAAAAATATAATAATGATTATAGCAACAATGACTACAACTATTCCATAGTCCATAAAAATTCTCCTTTTATAATTTAGTTACAACGAGAGTTAATCCATCATTACCTTTAACAGGATAAACTTTCCCACGCTCTAACTTTCCATCTGTATCATTTTTGACGTTCCAGACAGTACCGCGCGCTTTACCTTTCCCTATTTGACCGGGTAAAATATCTTCTTCTATTTCCACGCGATCGGAAGTAATCTCAGATCCGGTATCTTTCTTGCTGAGTAATAGATACCGCGTCAAAGGGCCTTTTAACACGAGCAATAAGACTATAGATAAAATAGCAAACAGTCCCCACTGCATTGTCATACAGGGCAGCAATCCTGACAAAACAACAAGACCGGTAACTACTGCCGCTAAACCAATCAGACAAAATATAAATCCGATCGGAACAACAACTTCCAAAATCGCAATGACAAATCCCGCTACAACCCAAATACCCCAACTCATAAAATCTCCTTCTTCGCAAAATCCGCATACAAAACGCCAAGCAAACATACTAGACATCATAAACCCTGCACAAGCTTAGATACGCCGAAACCGCCGGGCGTAGTCACATTTTTTGCAAAGATTTTCGATGCGCAAACCAGCTTCAAATCCCTGCTTAATTACCGTGCCCCTGGTGTTGGATAAAATGTTTTCCAAAGGTTCTTCTAGGCAATTTCCCAGCGCCATCACTCCTTTGTAATCCAGACAGCAGGGCACGACAGTGGCATTTGAAAGAATGGCAAATTGATTACTTAGCGCATGACAATAACCTTTATTATCTGGCACTTGGTCACTATTGAGATCGGGCCATTTAAATCGGGTATCGCTGTGCACGTACAAGCGCCCACAAAGTTTGATGCCTTTGTGGCGTCTGGGTTTATTGAGCACTGAAAAATCTATCTTGTGGGCCTGCTCTAAACATTTGATTAATGGCGATTGCGATAGAGCCTCTTGTTGCTCACCAAGTGTGTGCAAACTCCATAAACGATAATTGATATAAAGGTCAGGTATCTCTTCTAGAGCACGCAAAACAAAGTTAGCGATCTTTTTAGTAATCTCAGCAGCTTTCTCTGCCGGATAATTTTCGGCTAGCGCATGTATTGAAAAGTTTACTTGCTTAATTATTTTATGCAGTAAAATTTCTTCTATCTCTTTGGTGAGCAAGGCGCCGTTAGTCACAATCTGCACAGGTAAAGCTAAATCGGCACAAATCTCGATTATTTGCTTTAATTGCGGATGGCAAAGCGGCTCACCCAAAACGTGCAAATAAACCTGCTCAGATAGCGGGGCAACTTGGGTGGCAATTTTCGCAAACACCTCCGGCGGCATATAATAACCGCCCGGCTGCTGGGCTTGGGGACAAAAAGAGCATTTGAGATTACAGCTGTTTGTAATCTCAATGTAGGCTTGCTTATACTGTTTTTCCTTTTCCATTAGTCACAATATGGTATACGAAACCTATTCTGTCGATGACATTTTATAAGTTAATAACCAGAGTTTGTTATTATGGCGATCATTAAACCGTTTCGTGCTTACCGACCGCAAAGCGACATTGTCGCCGAAATATCTTGTCCTCCCTATGACGTAATCAGCCGAGAAGAAGCGCATTATTTGGCACAAGGGCATGAGCGTAACTTTTTGCATGTAACACGCAGCGATTTAGAATTTCCTCATGAAGTTGACGCCTATGCTCCGGAAATATATGACCGAGCGAAAGTCAACTGGCAAAAGCTGGTGCGTGAAAATATTTTCTTTCAAGAAGCAGAAGAGAATTTATACATTTATCGCTTAACTGCTAACGGACGTTCACAAACAGGTGTCGTTGCCGGATATTCAGTTGCGGAGTACAACTCTTCAGCAATTAGAATTCATGAAAAGACTCGTGTTGAGAAAGAAAACGACAGGGTCAGACATATTTCTACTGTCGGTATTCATGCCGAACCGGTTTTTTTATCTTTTGCGCAAACGGCATCGATTCAACAGATCATCGCCGACGAAATCCAACAAGCTCCTTTGTATGACTTTCAGTCTGCTGATGGGGTGCAACATACACTTTGGCGAGTGGCAAAAAAAACAGAGCTGACCGAAGCTTTTAGAGCAATTAAAGTTTTGTATATCGCCGATGGTCATCACCGGGCTAAAAGTGCTAGCCGTGTGCATGAGGAATTAAAAAGGACACAAAACATCAGCGATCAACATGCGGCTAATTACTTTCTCGCGGTCGCCTTTCCTGATGTTGAGCCTAATATCCTTCCGTACAACCGTGTCATCAAAAAATATGCGGGTTCTGCTGAGCAAATTCTTAAGAAACTTTCGGCAATCATAAAAGAAATACCCGATGCTCGCCCTGCTCCGGGACAAAAAGGCCATATTTCCGTATATCTAAAGCATAAATGGCATAGTTTTGAGCTGCCTAAACCCGATCCTTTAGCTAATGTTGTTCAGCAACTTGATGTGTCTATTTTGCAGGATAGAGTATTGCAGCCTGTATTTGCTATCATTGACCCACGCACAGATCATAACATAGAATTTGTCGGGGGGATTCGCGGTAGCAAAGAATTAACTATGCTCGTTGATTCTCACAAAGCAATCGTTGCCTTCTCTATGTATCCGGTTACGATGCAAGATTTAATAAGCATTGCCGATAATAACGAATTGATGCCACCTAAATCGACATGGTTTGAACCGAAACTTCGCTCAGGGCTTTTTGTTTACAGTTTATAACACTTAATCAGTGGGAGATAATTATGGCTGAGAGACTTTATAATTTTAGCGCCGGCCCAGCAATGTTACCCGTAGAAGTTTTAGAAACGGTTCGCGATAACTTAATCAACTATCATAATACCGGCCTCGGTATTATGGAGATGAGCCACAGAAGCTCAGCGTTTGAAGAAATTATCAACTCAGCCGAAAGCAAACTTAGAGCAGTGCTGGATATCAATGAAGATTACCATGTGTTGTTCATGCAGGGCGGGGCGACTACACAGTTTTCTATGGTACCCATGAATATTTCTTTGCCCGGGCAAAAATCCAATTACTTAATTTCCGGCATCTGGGCCGAGAAAGCCATAGAAGAAGCTGCTAAATTCTGCGACACCCATGTCGCCGGCAGCAGCAAAGATATCGGCTATGCTTCTGTCCCAATGACAATTAATCCCAGCTCCGATGCTGCCTATCTGCATTTTACCAGCAATAACACGATTGTGGGCACACAGTACCCGAAAGAACCGGAGGCTGGAGATATTCCGCTTGTTTGCGATGCCTCCTCCGATTTTTTGCACAAAAAAATCGAAATAAAAAAATACGCTCTGCTTTATGCCGGAGCACAAAAGAATCTCGGCCCGGCGGGAGTAACAATTGTCATCTTGAGAAAAGATCTTTGGCCACGCTCGGCCAAAAATCTGCCCATTTTAATGAATTACAATACGCTCACTGAGTCTAAGTCCATGTATAATACACCACCGACGCTGGCTATTTATGTAGTCCGCGAGGTGCTTAACTGGATAGAAACTCAGGGTGGTCTAGCCAAAATCGAAGAGCGCAATCGGCACAAAGCTAAAGTCATTTATGATTATATAGACAGCACGGATTTTTATCAGGGCACAGCTAACAAAGATTCACGCTCGCTGATGAATATCACTTTTCGTATGAAAAACGCTGATCTGGAAAAGGATTTTATTGCCGAAGCCAAGAAAGCCGGCTTTGTAGAATTAAAAGGTCATCGTTTTGTCGGTGGATTACGGGCGAGTGTTTATAACGCTTTTCCCGAACAAGGTTGCACCGAATTAGTTAAGTTTATGCAGTCATTTGCAGCTAGCCGAGGGTAATAACTATGAAAGCAAAAAAAAGCATTTATGTGCTCCTTTGCAGCACGCTTCTTTGCACAACGTTTGCGTGTGCGCAGAGTGATAAAATTAAACCGGCATTAAACTTTAAAAACCCGCTTTTCCCTGAACAAGCTATCCAAATTGACGAGCAGGTTTCCCTTTTCAACAAAACATCATTACATATCACTAGCCAGGCTTTCACTAAAGAAGAGAATTTGTTTCTTTCTCCATTTAGCGTAATGTCAGTCTTTGGTATGGCTTACGCCGGAGCTGAAGGACAAACCAAAGAAGAAATCGCCACGGCATTAGGCTTTCCGCGGGATATCAAGGTCACCGGAGAGAAACTAAATGCTATGCAAAAAGCCCTCTTGGACGTGAAAGGTATTGGACTGGCCATTTCTAATAATCTCTGGAAAGAAGAAACATTGCCAGTTAAACAGTCATTTCATGACTACAATAAGCTATATTATAACGGACAAATGACGCCACTTAGTTTTATCAAGAGTCCGGAAGAGTCAAGAAACATCATCAATGAAAGAGTAAAGAAAGACACTAGAGGTAAAATTATCGACCTTATTCCCGCCGGCGCTATAACTCCCGCTACGAGGCTAGTTTTAACCAACGCCGTTTATTTTCTAGCGGACTGGCAGCATAAATTTAAAGCAAATCAAACCAAGGAAGATAAGTTTTACATCAGCCCACAGCAAACTGTCAGCCGAGCCTTCATGAACGATAAAAGCCGTTATCGCTATTTGGAAAACGAACAGATGCAAATGCTGGAGCTGCCCTATATAAATAGTTATTCGATGATTGTCGCTTTACCTAAAGAAGGCATAGCCGTAGAGTCTTTATTCAAAGCTGATTTACCGACATTAATTAGTTCACTAGCCCAGTCTTCCTCTCAGGAAGTCCAGCTGGCACTACCTAAATTTGAATTTCGTAAATCACAGAGCCTCAGGCCACTTTTGGAAAGCATGGGTATCAAAGAAGCATTTCGGGGCACCGGATTAAGCGGTATTACCGATGAAACCCTTTTAATCAGCGATGTTTTTCACCAGGCTTATGTTAAAGTTAATGAACAAGGCACCGAAGCTGCGGCAGCCACCGCTATGGTCATGCGGATGATGGCTTTACCGCTTGATCAACCAAAGATTTTTCGGGCAAACAGACCATTTTTATTTATGATTAGACACAACCAAACGGGTTTACTATTATTCATCGGAGTAGTTACTAACCCGCAGGCTTAAGGGCAATTATGATTGTATTTGATTTTGATGGTGTGCTGATAAATTCTCTGACCGAAATTGCGGTTAATGCCTATAATGTGGTTACGAACTCTTTACACACTGATATTAACGAAGTTGATCCTTCTTTTATTAAGCTTTTTAAACACAACCGCCATCTAGCCCATAAACCGGAAGATTTTGTCGTTTTAGCTAAATGGTGTCATGAAAATGCCTTTCATGGTCCCGAGCAATCTTTATCCACCGCCAAGTTTAACGAAATGCTAGAGCAAGAAACTGTTCCTGCTAGCCAAAGACTAAAAACCTGGTTTGATACAAGGAAAGCTTTTGCTGACAAAGATTTAGAAGCATGGCTGAAACTTAACTATCCCTACCAACCGCTTTGGGATGCTCTAATCAAACACGGTGCGGAAAACATCGTTGTTTTGACAACCAAGAATAAAAATTCAGTACTTGATTTGTCCAGCCACTACGGGCTAAACCTTTTAGCAAAAAATGTTTTCTCTGGTGAAAGCGGTATTACTAAGCCCGCCAACTTTCACGCGATTAATAAAGCTTTCAAGCAAGATACTTACACCTTTATTGATGACAGTTTAGGCAATCTGATTGAAATTGCAGAAAATCTACCCGCTGAATCAGTGCAGCTTATGCTTGCTTCCTGGGGTTATGTTGGATCATCTGACTGCGCCGAAGCGATTAAGCTGGGCTTCCAAGTCTGCTCGCAAGAGGAAGTTATCTCCATGCTCGGCGAGTAAACCTATCAATGTGCATGGCACATCGCGTTTGGGTCCTGTGAGCCTTCACCTTACTTACAAAAGAAAGAATTATTAAATGAAATGATTTAGATTAGGAACGGTGATAGCGAAAACCTGTTTAAGAAACCGGTTCGTCACCAGAAAGAGTGGGTGACCTGAGGTTCAGGTAAAGCGCCAAGTTGGTGAAATAAAGCGATTTGCATGGCATTGAATGTGCGAAATCCATAGGCTTTTTTTAGAGTCACTTTAGCTTTGTTGTTAAAACCTTCAACGATTCCGGAAGAGAATAGCT
>JADZAE010000058.1 GCA_020852715.1 Deltaproteobacteria bacterium | reverse complement strand
TTTAAGTGTAATCCTTCATGGAACTTATAGTTTCTAATATTTATGATCTTATAATTATTAGGTAAGTCTTGAATTATGTGAAGAGTTAGTCTTCTTCCCTATGGTTTCGCTTCGCAAAACCTGCCCCTGAGGCTAGTCAAGCGAAAGCTGATTTATATAAGGGACACTTAAAGTTATTTTAAGTTATTTGTTTTAACAAAGCACAGAGGCCTCTAATTACAAAGAGAATTGTTATGAGTGAAGAACTGAATGAACAACAACAGGTTCGCCGTGAGAAGCTAAGCAAGCTCAGACAGGCCGGCTATCCCTACCCGAATAATGTATCGGTGAACGCGACTGCCGATAAAGTTGTTAATCGTGTTAAATATGCAGACCCGGGGACGGATTTAACTAAGGATATATATGTTATCGCCGGCCGTATTATGGCCTTGCGCGTCATGGGTAAGGCATCGTTCTGTCACATCCAGGACAGGTCTGGAAAAATACAGTTATACATAAGGAAGGATGATGTCGGAGAGGTAAGTTATGCCGCTTTCAAGACTTTTGATTTAGGTGACATCATTGAGGTTTCCGGCTATGGCTTTTTAACGCAAACGGGGGAACCCAGTTTGCATGCCAAAAGGGTACGTTTGCTAACCAAGTGTTTAAATCCTTTGCCGGAAAAGTGGCATGGTTTAGCCGATAAAGAGATTCGTTACCGTCAGCGTTATCTTGATCTATTGGTAAATCCGGAAGTGCGTGAAGTTTTTATCAAGCGCGGCAAAATTATTCACGCTATTCGTAATTTCTTTAACGAGCGAGGTTATCTTGAGGTAGAGACTCCGATTTTAAGTAGTATTGCCAGTGGTGCTGCGGCGCGGCCTTTTGTGACGCATCACAATGCCTTGGATATGGAGCTGCACATGCGCATTGCGCCGGAGCTTAATCTTAAGCGTCTTGTTGTCGGTGGGATCGATCGTGTTTATGAGATCGGGCATATGTTTCGTAACGAAGGTGTTTCTACTACGCATAATCCTGAATTTACGATGATTGAGTTTTATGAAGCTTATGCCACTTATGAAACGATGATGGATTTAACAGAAGAGTTGATTGTGCGGCTTTGTGACGGGGTAATCGGATCGAGGAAAATTGAGTTCGACGGCACAATGATTGATTATTCGCCGGGCTGGCCGCGAATAACGATGGCCGAGGCTATTCATAAATTTAATGGTATTGGCAGGGAGTGTGATTTGCAGACGATTGAGGGCGTTAGAGCCGCAGCCAAAAAGCTGGGCATGGAGGATGCTGAGGAAATAACAGATTACGGTAAACTGCTCTTTGAAGTATTTGATCGCTATACGCAGTGTAAAATCGTCAATCCGACATTTATTATTAGGCATCCACTTTCCATTTCTCCGCTTTCGCGTCCGGCTGACGATGATCCGCGCTTGGTTGATCGTTTTGAGCTTTTTGTTTTGGGCATGGAAATGGCTAATGCTTTTAGCGAACTTAATGATCCTGACGATCAGCGTGAGCGCTTCTTGGCGCAAATCGAGCTGCGCAAAGCCGGTGATTTAGAGGCGATGGCTATGGATGAAGACTATGTTACTGCCTTGCAATACGGGTTGCCGCCGACTGCCGGTGAGGGAATTGGGATTGATCGTCTGGTCATGTTGTTGACCGGGCAAGTTAGTATTCGTGACGTGATTTTATTCCCTTTGATGAGACCGGAGCAATAGCCGAGGTAGATATTTGTAATGGATAAAGAATAAAAATGATATTCAGTAAGCTTCAGTCTTTCATTGCTCATCGTTATTTGCGCAGCAAACGGAAAGAGGTTTTTATTTCGATCATTACGATCATTTCTATTCTGGGCGTGGCGATTAGTGTGCTTGTTCTCAATATTACGCTAGCGGTCATGACCGGGTTTGAGACGGAGCTGAAGATTAAGTTGCTCGATGCTAATGCCCATATTTTTGTGCGTAAGTATGGCAGCATGATTAGCGATTGGCCGCAAGTTGTTGATCGTTTAGTCAGTTTTAAGGAAATCGAAACAGTTCAGCCTTACACCTATAATCAAGCGCTGATTACCGGTAGCAGCGGAGCGCAGGGAATTGTTATTCGTGGGGTAGCTGATTTACCCGGAGCGAAGAAACGTTTAGATAAGATTCTGCAGCAAGAAGGTGGAACGGCTCAGCTTTTCGCGCCGACTTCGTTGGAAATTACTCGACCTGATGGGCAGAGAGATACGATTTCATTGCCACCGCTGATTATCGGTGAAGCTTTGCGCGCTCGTCTGTCTTTGGATATCGGCGATCCGGTAACAGTGATGGCGCCTAGTTTTGCCGCTACCCCGCAAGGGCTTACGCCGAAAAGTCGACGTTTTATAGTTGTGGGAACTTATCACTCGGGCTTGACTGAGTATGAAACCGGGGTGGCCTACACTTCGATGACTGAAGCCCAGCATTTTTTTAATTTAGATAACCAGGTTACCGGTATCGAGATTATGGTGCAGGATATGTTTAAGGCTAAAGTGCTTGCTAAACAGGTAAATGATGTTCTTGGCGGGCGCGAGAGCCAGTTTGTTGTTACTGACTGGACGGATATGCACAAAGCTTTATGGGAAGCTATTCAGTTGGAAAAGCGGGTTTACTTTATCGTTCTGCTGTTACTAATACTTATTGCCAGTTTTTCTATTGTTAGCACTTTGGTGATGATGGTGATGGAAAAGAGCAAAGACATTGCTATTTTAAAAGCGTTGGGTGCGGCTAATTCTTTTATTGCTAAGGTATTCTTGCTCCAAGGGATAATTATCGGAGTAGTGGGAGCTTTGTTGGGAACAGTTTTGGGCTATTTAGGCTGCATTGCTTTGCGTGAGTATGGTTTCCCTATTAACCCGGCAGTGTTCTCTTTAGATAAAGTGCCGGTTTATATTGAAAGGGGGAATTTTATTGCTGTGGCCATGGCCGCTTTTGTTATTACTTCGTTGGCGGGCATCTATCCGGCGCGCCGCGCAAGCAAGATTAATCCTGCAGAAATTTTGCGCTATGAATAGGAGATCAGATGGAAGTCATAGCTAAGGATTTATCCATGCAATTTAATGATGCCGGGCGCATCATTGATGTTTTTCATAAATTGAATTTTGCTGTGAAAACCGGGGAGACTTGGGCGATCTTAGGTGCTTCGGGAGTTGGTAAGACGACTTTGCTGTATATTTTGGGAACACTGGAAGCACCAACATCGGGTGAGATAATTCTGGGTGGCGTTAATATTACAGATAAACAAAAGAAGCGTGAAGATCTATCTTTGTTTCGCGGAAAGTATATTGGTTTTGTTTTTCAATTTCATCAGCTGTTGGCAGAATTTGATGCTTTAGAGAATGTGGCTATGCCTTTATTATTGCAGGGCATGAGTAAGAAAGAAGCAGAAGAGCGGGCTAAGTATTTGTTAAATCGAGTCGGACTTAGTTCGCGGCTGACGCATCGTCCGGGCGCTTTGTCCGGCGGCGAACAACAGCGCGTGGCTTTGGCTAGGGCAATAGCACCACGACCGGGGTTGATTCTCGCCGATGAGCCGACGGGTAATTTGGATAGAAAAATTGGAGCGCAGATTACAGAATTATTAGTGGAGATGAATAAAGAAGAGGGTAGTAGTTTAATTATTGTTACTCATTCTTTAGATGTCGCCAAAGAAATGGAAAATATTGTTGAGCTAACATCTAATGGGATTGTACCATGCAAATTAGAATAGGTAGAATTAGCGTTTTTTGTTTAGTGGTGTCGTTGTTTCTTGTCATGGAAGCGCAGGCGCAACAAATGATCGACGAAATTGTGGTTCGCGGGAATCGGGTTATTGACCGGGCGATGATTGCTTTGCAAATCAAGTCTAAGGCTCCGGGCGTAGTGCAGGCCGAACAAATCAATGCCGACATCAAGGAAATATACCGAACTGGCTTTTTTACCTCGGTGAGTGTTCAAGTTGAGCCCAGCGAGGGGCGAAAGGTGTTGGTTTTTATCGTTAAGGAAAAACCGGCTATCCATGAAGTGTTTCTCGAGGGGAACGAGGAGATTTCTGAGGATACATTTAAGGAAAAGATGGGGACCAGCATTCGCCACGTTTATGATGAGCGTCGGTTGAGAACAGCGATTAAAGCAGTCAAGGATTATTATCAGGATAAAGGTTACTATAAAACAGAAGTGGAGTTTTCAACAAAAGAGGTAGATGAAAATTCCATTGATCTAAGTTTTGTTATCAAAGAAGGCGAGCAGCAGCTCATTCGTGAGGTTGTTTTTGAAGGAAATAATGTTATCGATAATGGCGATTTGGAAGATGCTATCAAAACCAGTGAATATAAATGGTGGAGTTCTTGGTTGTTTAGTACCGGCGTGGTTAGGCCTGAGGAGTTGCAGAACGATACTAAGCAGCTGACAACGCTATATTTGAATAAAGGCTATGTTGATGTGCGCGTCACTGAGCCGGTAGTGGAGACTCTTCCCGAAGGGCTCAAAGTGCGCTTTAAAATCGAAGAAGGTGCGCAGTATCGTACGGGGAATATCAAGGCTAGCGGCGACTTGGTCGAGAACAGTCAAGAAAAGACTTTAGCTGAAACAAAACTAAAAAGTGGGGAAGTCTTTAGTGTGGAAACCCTACGCAAAGACGTATTTGTTGTTTCTTCAAAGTTTACAGATGTTGGTTATGCGTTTACTAACGTTTTCCCTAATACCAAGCTCAATCGCGAGCAAAAGCTGGTAGATGTTGATTACTCGATAAATAAAGGGTCGCTTGTTTATATCGATCGTATTGAGTTAACCGGCAACAAGAAGACAAAAGACAATGTCATCAGACGTAGCTTAAAGTTCGAAGAGGGTTCGCTTTATTCTAGTTCCAAAGTAGAGAAGAGCCAGGCTTTACTGCAAAGGCAGGGCTATTTTGATGAGGTAGCTATTGCTCCGGATCCTTCGGATTTTGAAAATAAGACTAATATGATGGTTTCGGTAAAAGAGGGGATGACAGGGACTTTTACTGCCGGCGCCGGTGTTAGTTCAGGAGATGGCTTTATTTTCAGCACGAAGTTAGCAGAGAACAATATTTTTGGAACAGGGCGCAAGGTTTCTTTGGATATGGATACCGGATCGGAAAGGCAAAATTATATTCTTTCCTTTGATGATCCTAAAATTAACGATACCGAGTGGTCCGGCGGAATAGAAGGAGGTATTACGGAAAGGGAGTATGACGACTTTGACCGCAAGGAAAAAGGAGGATCGGTAACAGTAGGCTATCCACTCTGGTTTTTAGGGGAAGATTATTTAGATGATGTGAGGTTTTCTCTCCAGTATCAATTAGCGAATATCGATATTAGTGATGTTGAGATGGATGCTCCTGATATTATCAAGGAACAAGAAGGAAAAACTTTAAATTCGAGTATTACACCCAAATTGATTCGCAATACGATTAACAACCCACTTGATCCGACTGCCGGATCTAAGCAGACAATCGGCATTGAACTGGCCGGAATTGGAGGCGATCAGGAGTTTTGGTTATTAAATATCAGTAATACTTTTTATCATGAGCTCTGGCGGCCATCTTTTGGTCCTTTTGTCTTTTCCCATCGTGTTCGCTTTGGTTACGGTGAGACTTATGATGACGATGATTTTCCGGTATTTCGCCGCTTCTTCCCTGGAGGCATTAATTCAGTCCGTGGCTATGAGTCGCGCGAGCTGGGGCCAAAGGATGAGAATGGTAATGAATATGGCGGAAACAAAGATTTGGTAACTAATTTTGAAATGATTTTCCCGTTGGTGGAGAGTGTTGGGCTTAGAGGGTTGGTTTTTTATGATGTTGGTAATGCCTTTGATGAAGATCATTCCATTGATATTGCTGGTCTTAGGCAAGCAGTTGGTTTTGGCCTAAGATGGCGCTCGCCGTTGGCACCGATTAGAATCGAGTTCGGCTTCCCGATTGATAAAGAAGAAGGTGACAAGAGTATGGTTACTAATTTCTCATTTGGTATGCCGCAGTAAGGGGAGATTTTGCTTGAATCTTACACGTAAGTCCGTCAAATGTGTTACTTGAGAGCAGCACGCGTAAGCGCCGAGGAGGTTGTTGACAAATTGATAGGCCGGTGCATTTTTCTCTTTAAGGATGTTGCGCTGTAGCGGCTATGTTAATTGTCAATAAAAAAAGAAATTAAATTTTCTTTTCCTATTTGGCAGCTACTGGACAAACCGGCTCAATCCAAGCTCCACCACTGGCAATCATAGCATTTAACTTAACCAAAAGACTGCGCATACAAGCCACGATAGCTACCTTTTTTTGTTTACCACAGGCTACGAGATATTTGTATTTAGCGTGAAGCCAACCTGAGCCACGTATGGTGCTTAAAACGACCATATACAGCGCTGATCGCACTCTAGTCCTGCCGCCTGAAATAAAACGCTTGCCGTGGAGCTGTCCACTATCTTTATTAAAAGGAGCGACCCCTGCTAGCGCGGCAACCTGCTTTTTGTTGAGAGTTCCTAGCTCTGGCAAATGACAGAGTAAGACAGCTACGCTGACTTTAGCTATACCCTTAACAACAACAAGCTTATCACGCTTTTGCTTAAATTCAGAGCAAGCGTCGATAGTGATCTTCCCCCGAAAAAACGTACAGTAAAAACAGAGGTGGAGTTACCCACAGGGTAGCGCTGCGCTCAGGCTGTCAAAAGCCAGCTGTGCGCTACCCTATGGATAACTCCTCTCATGCACCCTAAC
>JADZAE010000057.1 GCA_020852715.1 Deltaproteobacteria bacterium | reverse complement strand
GGTTCTTAGATAGATTGCATTCGGCTTATCAAAAAAGAGTTGAGCAAATTGCATATCGTTACACTAAGCAAACACTTAACGGGGATCTATCTGTTGTATTTTACGATATGACGACATTGTATTTTGAGGCGGAAAACGAAGATGATCTTCGAAAGATTGGGTTTTCTAAGGATGGAAAATTCCAACATCCACAAATCATGCTTGGCTTGCTTATAGGTAAAGACGACTACCCTGTTAGTTACGATATTTTCGAGGGGAACACTTTTGAAGGAAAGACTTTGATTCCTGTTCTTCAGCGGGCAGAGCAACGATTTGGACTCTCGAGACCAACCGTTGTCGCCGATAGTGGGTTGCTGTCCGCCGCAAATATAACCTCTCTAACTAACGAGGGATATCGCTTTATTTTGGGCGCACGCATTAAAAACGAGCCTATCGTTATACAGAAGCAAATACGGCAAAAAGCTCAATCGCTTTGCGACAAGCAGTATCTTGTAATAGAAAGGCAAGATGGGTGAGACTGATAGTTGATTACTCCGAAAGTCGCGCTAAAAAAGACGCTCATAATCGAGAGAAGGGGTTAGCTCGCCTTAAGGCAAAAATCAGTTCGGGAAAACCTACCAAAACCAGCTTGAATGATCGAGGCTATAATAAGTTCCTTGAGCTAAAAGGCGAGATACAAGTTGCGTTAGATGCTGCCAGAATAGAACTCGATAAACAATGGGACGGGCTTAAGAGATACCTAACAAACTCCACTTGTCCTCCTCCGGAAGTTATCGGTAGCTACAGGCAACTTTGGAAAATTGAACGGGCTTTTAGAATCTCAAAAACAGACTTAAGAATTAGACCCATTTATCATCGGAAAAGAAATAGAATTGAAGCTCATATCTGCATCGCATTTACGGCTTACACTATTTTTTAAGAGCTAGAGAGGTTACTACAACTCCAACAAATACCAATTTCTCCCTAGCGAGCTATTGAGCTCTATCTGCCAGATTCTAACACAATTCACTCCGTTTTTGCTAATCTTTCCCCGCTACAGACTCAACTTCTTACTCTGCGAAATCCTTAATGGGTGTCCCAATGCGGAACTCAGGCCTTCTCCATAACTTAGTTTTATAGGTTTCGAAAGCGAACGGCCTCTCTTACGTAAGAGAGGCAAAAATATAGGACGAGCACAGAATTTATAGCAATTGAATTCGCCATTCAAAAACAAAAGTGCTTATTTCGCTTGGTCGTTATTTAAAAGGCTATATTTCCGGGAGTTCGCGGATAAGGAATGACGTCGCGAATATTGGTCATACCGGTCAAATACATGATCATACGCTCAAAACCCAAACCAAAACCGGCATGAGGAACGGAGCCATAACGACGCAAATCCATATACCACCAGTATTCGTCTATATTCAGGTGGCACTCTTCAATGCGGCGTTTTAAGACATCATAACGCTCTTCTCTTTGCGAGCCGCCGATGATTTCACCCAAGCGCGGCACAAGCAAATCCATGGCCGATACTGTCTTCTCTCCTTCATCAAGGCGCATATAGAACGCTTTTATCTCTTTAGGATAGTTAGTAACAAATACAGGCCGCCCGACATGCTTTTCAGTAAGCCACTTTTCATGCTCTGTTTGTATGTCCATACCCCAGTGAACAGGAAATTCAAACTGCTCCCCGCTTTTCTCTAAAGCGGCAATCGCTTCAGTGTAAGTCAAATGCCCGAAATCGGCTGTTACCACTTTGGTTAAGGAATCAATTATCCCCTTTTCCACCCATTGGTTGCAAAACTTCATGTCATCGGCGCAGTTTTCTAACACGTAGCTAATCACATATTTGATGAAAGCTTCAGCAACCTCCATATCGCCACGCAAATCGCAAAAAGCCATTTCCGGCTCAATCATCCAAAATTCCGCCAAGTGTCTGGGTGTGTTGGAATTTTCGGCTCTAAAGGTAGGCCCAAAGGTGTAGATGTTGGAAAGCGCGCAGGCGAAGGTCTCTCCTTCCAGCTGCCCCGAAACAGTTAGGCTGGCTTTCTTTTCAAAAAAATCCTCAGCATAGTTCACTTTTCCTTTAGCGGCGGCTTCCTCTAAATTGAGTGTCGTCACCTGAAACATGGTTCCGGCGCCTTCGCAGTCAGAAGCCGTAATAATCGGGCTATGCAAATAGACAAAAGAACGCTCATTAAAAAACTTGTGGATGGCATAGGCACAAACGCTGCGGATGCGAAAAACTGCACCAAAGGTATTGGTGCGCGGTCTAAGATGTCCAATAGTTCTGAGAAATTCGTTGCTATGGCGTTTTTTCTGGAGCGGATATTCTTCGCCGCCATTATCACCGACAAGTTTAAATTCTACAGCTTTGATTTCGGTACTTTGTTCTTTCCCTGGGCTGGAAACGAGTATGCCGCGCACCGTCACGCTGGCGCCTGTAGCCGCAGCTAAAACATTCACATCATATCCGGCCAGCGAGCTTTCCACGACTACCTGCACGTTTCCAAAACAGCTGCCATCATTTACTTCGACAAAGGAAAAGCCCTTGTTATCGCGCCGTGTTTTTACCCAGCCTTGTACTAAAACTTCATCATTTACATTGCCCGAACTAAGAACATGTTTAATCAGCGTTCTTTTCATAGACCCTCAATTATTTATTAACCGAAATCCTCCATAAACATAGACAACTAAGCAAATAAGCACCTAAGGCAAATAACAGCGTATATTTAAAACCCATAGAAACCACGGTCATCGCTGTAGCTGTTACAGCAATCAAAGCACCATAAGCAAGCATTACAAAAGACCAGGCGATTAGGCGGCGGCTTTCATTAGCGTTTTGCTGATAAGCATTGATAGCGAAGAATCCACCGGCCCAAATAAGCCCCAAACAAAAACCTAAAGAAAACAGATTAAGCCCGACAAACAAACAACGCAAAGTAAATGATAATGGCAGCAGCTTATCCATTACCTCCCCCAAATAGAAACTCTCGATCAGCAAGAACGAAGAAAACACCAGCAAGGGATATTTTAGCCAAGATAATTTCTCTCTTTGCCCAGCTTTCTCTCCGAGAATATTTCCGCTCTCGGCCCCGAGTGCCAGCGCTGTAAAAACTATAGCGAAGGAATAAAGCCCACTGCCAAATAACAGTGCCTGGCTTTTGACAAAACTAATTAGCAACACTCCCATAGAAAAGCCGCTCAGAGCAAACAGACCTAAGTGAGACCAGGACATCTTAGTCGTAATTTGCCGCTGAGCATGTTGATATAAAGGTAATCCGAAACATAACAAAGAAAGCAAACCTGCCCCTATCAGGCCCAGGACATAAAGCAGCTCTCCCCGAGGCACGAGACCCAACCATTTGTCGGCGTTCCAGTTCTTGAACTCAATTGGCAATTCGTCAGATAAAGTAATATTACCAATTTTTAAGAACCTTTCTAAGTATGGACTGTCATCGGTTACGGGAAATAAATTTACACCTAAGCTTTTTATATATTTATTTTGCTCTTTTGGCTCTAGTGTCAGGATGCGGGTGTGAGTGTTTTGCCGATCTTTACGAAACGGATGGTAAGCAAATAAATCGTTATAGATATGATTCTTAGGCTTCATAAAAGTCTTTAGGCGAACAACCTCATCGTAAGTCCATGGAGACTTTTTGATAAATAACCCTTCAAAATAAGGCACCTCGCCATGCAGTATCACAACATGATCTGCCGGGACCGCTACGCCTTGCTCGCGCAGAGCGGCCATCGCTGTTAGCGCTACGCGTAATGTGCCGCCACGATGCACGGCAATCACGCCCTGTTCATTTAAATGTTCAAAATAACTTTCAAACGCTTCTTTGGTCAGCAAATACGATTCTTCAAAGTTTATTGCACCGGCTTGCACTGCAGCGTCCGTGGTATTATTCACAAATTGAATTATGTCATACTTACCAACGGCCGCGCGTGTTAAATATGATCGGGCATTTTCATTAACAAATGCAACCTTATTATTGCCGTAGATGTTACCTATGAAATTTTTTACATAGGTATCCTTAGTCATAAACTCAGCTATCGTACTATCGGCTTCCAAGGCATTGATATGGGCAGCCCCATAAGACAAAGCAAACAGCGTTTCCATGCCGCCGGCAGATCCAATAATTAATACTCGAGGGTCAGTACCCTGCTTAAGATTAAAAACATTAGCCGCACTATGCCAGCTTTGTTCTTTTAGGCGCTTAAGATTACCATCCCAACGCATCACAATAGCATCGGCGCTACCACCATCTATCCATAGCTTAAGGTGCTTTTGATCATAATAAGCGATATCTACTCGCGAAGCAGCGCTCCATTTAGTCGCATAAATTTTGTTGCTCTGGGAAAGCTGAGAAAATGTGCGCTTGGCCGGGAAATGGTCAATTGAAAACCAGTCATCGGCGTTAAATACAGAGAGCAAAAGTAGCGCACCAAGTGCAAAGAGAGCGACATATTTAAATGGTGTCGCTTTAACTTGGACACCTAAGACTGCAATAATCGCAGCAAAAGCACTAAGCGTCACTAAACCGGCAGCGCCCAGTAATTTAATCGCCGGGAAATAGAACACTCCGGCTAGCGCCATTCCTAGAAAACTAATCCCCGTTAAACGTGTTGCCCGCAGCGGAAAAGAACATAAAACGCGCAGCACAAACTGCGCTGAAAAGAAAAATGGCAGCATCAAGGCTATAAAATAGCTGCCGAGATAAACCATGTTAATAGAATTGCCGGTGAGCTTATCAAGTTCCAGTGGCAAATAGGCAATAAGCACGTAGGCGCTGACCATGCTTAGCGCGCTTAAAGCACATAAACGCGGCAGATGTCGGCGTGAGGCCTCCGCCCAAGTATATCCCCTAAACGCGAGTAACAACCCGCCAAGAACTAATCCCACGCCGGCAGCGACAACTGCCATAAAACTGAAATGAGACCACAGGCTCACGGCCAGGATGCGCATCATGGAGAGCAAAAAAATAGAAGCAGAAGCACTTAGCAATATTGTCGAACTGTAATGACCAAAGGCGGGATAGTTACCAACCTCTTCATTTTCAACAAGGCGCAAAAAAACGTCATTTCGATATAAGACCTCGTCTCTTTGATTGGACACTGAACTACTATTGCGCATGACCCCAATACTTTCTTAGCTTCTGTTTATCTATATTTCCTACTACAGTAATTAGAAACTGAGAACAACCCGCATTTTAATATATTTAGAGAATTCATTAGACAGCTTGTCAGCCATCAAGGGATGATCTTTATTGCCAATTCAAGACTGTTCACAGTTTGATTATTTGTCATTTGTAAGTAGTTCTTATAACGGGCTATTCAGTCTTAGTCCTATACACAAAGCCATCGAATACGTTACTTTAGAGCAGCACGCGTCAGCGCCACCAGCCTACAAAATATTGCTGCGGCACCAGACGCGCATGACAGTAGCGTAGCTTTGGCGATGCTTCGCAGTTCGTAGGGGCGACCGGTGCTGAGTCTTATACACAAGTTGTGAAAGGGGGCTTTTAAAAGGCTCTAGCGTTAGCTCCACAAATTTTCAAATTTCAATGAGGCTTTGTGGAACGCGTATATGGACCCGCCGTGGATGTCAAAGACTAAATACTGGTGGGAAGGTGAGGATGCGTGCGTATATGCGGCTTCTAAATGGAGATTTATATTCTCCGAGCCATGATAGAATTTGCACTTTCTC